>NZ_FUKI01000111.1 GCF_900163755.1 Crenothrix polyspora
GTAACCGTTCGCACTGAGCTTGTCGAAGTGTGCCGTTCATGCTTCGACAAGCTCAGCACGAACGGTGGCTGTAACTGTTCTAAGTTGAAAACGCTGTATCACTATAATTTATGCCAAGATCATGAAAAATATTTAATTTATGTCACATTGTATTGTAAGGGTGTCTGTATTTTTAAGCTGTCTGTGCTGTCTACTGAGTAGTCAAACGGCGATTGCCAAAAAAATGTATCGCTGGGTAGACGACCAAGGCAAAACGTTTTTTTCTGATCAAGTGCCGCCTAAGCATAATCAATTTCGCCGCGACTCACTGAGCAAAAAAGGCCGTGTCATTGAAGTAATAGAAAAAGCGAAAACCAAAGAGCAAATTACCCAAGATAACCGGCTTGCAGAGCTACGCAAAGAGCAAGACAAGCTGATTGCTACGCAAAAAACCCATGACAAAGCTTTATTAAGTACTTTTCATTCTAAAGAGGACTTAATAAACGGACTCAATGCAAAATTTGAAACACTGGATAGCGAAAAAAAAATTATTGCCGGCAACTTGGAGCAATTAAAAACCTTGCTTAACTGGCAACAAAAACAGGCTGCCCTGCTGGAGCGTGACGGTAAAAAAGTGCCGCAGAAATCACTGACCGAAATGCAGTCTACTCAAGAGCAGATTAAAAAAACTGAGCGTTCTGCACTGGTTAATATGCAGAAAAAACAGCAAATAGAAACAGAATATAAGGCAAATTTTGATCGGTTTGTTTATCTCACCGAACCTGCAACAGATGAACACGAAGTTAAACTTGCCAGTATTATTGAAGCCAATAAACTGGGTTTATTTTATTGTCACAACGACCACCAATGTAACAAAGCGTGGGATATTGGCCATAAATTTGTTAATTTTTACTCAACAACACCGGCTGATATTTATAACGACAAACTCATTATGAACCGTCTTCCGGCGACCGATTCAGATTTGAGTTTATCGTTATCCAAAATAAAACTGACAGATACCAACTATCAACTTTTTCTCGATATTCGCTGCCGAGACTCGTCTCAAGGTCGTGAATTATGTGCTGGCCAAAAAGTCAGTAGCATACGCGCTTCCTTCAGACCTTATATTAATAATGCCTTAGCGCGGGCGGCTCAAGAGTAACGTACCAACACCTTGGTCAGTAAACAATTCCAATAAAACGGCATGCTCCACGCGACCGTCGATGATATGCACACTGTTGACACCGCCTTTCAGCGCATCGGTAGCACAACGGGTTTTAGGGATCATACCACCAGAAATCGTACCGTCTTCAATCAAGTCATCAATATCTTTTAATGTTAAGCCGGTTAATAACTCACCTTGCTTATCTAAAATACCAACAGTATTAGTCAATAAAATCAGCTTTTCCGCTTTTAAGACTTCGGCCAGTTTACCAGCTACCAAGTCGGCATTAATATTATAAGACCGCCCATCTTCGCCCGCACCAATCGGCGCAATTACCGGAATAAAATCACTGTGTCCCAGCATATCAAGTGCGGAAGGGTCAATACTACTGACTTCCCCCACATAACCCAAATCAATAATTTCAGAATCTAGCGTATCGGTCGCGTATTTTTTTTGGGTAATTTTTTTAGCGCGAATTAAATCACCGTCTTTGCCGGTTAAGCCAATAGCTTTGCCACCGTGTCGGTTAATTAACGACACAATTTCTTTATTGACCAAACCGCCTAATACCATTTCCACAACATCCATTGTTTCACTGTCGGTAACCCGCATACCATCGACAAAACGCGTTTTAATATTAAGTTTTTCCAGTAGTTGGCCTATCTGTGGGCCACCGCCATGTACCACAATCGGATTAAGCCCTACCAATTTCATCAGCACAATGTCTCTTGCAAAACTGTGTTTAAGGGCTTCATCAATCATTGCATTGCCACCAAACTTAACCACGATGGTTTTGCCTTTAAAACGCTGAATATACGGTAAAGCTTCTATTAAAACATCCGCTATTTGGTGGGCGGTTCTTTGTTGCATCATTGGCTGACTTTCCATGCTTAAAAAGGGATTACAAGATCGGGGTTAACGCTATTAATAAGCTGTTTAAAATGCTGCTGTATGCGCTGCATCGCTTCCAGCGTATCGCCTTCAAAGCGCAGTGTCAATGCAGGCGTGGTATTGGAGGCACGCACCAAACCCCAACCATCGACAAACTCAACGCGCAAACCGTCAATATCAATAATACTCGCATCGGCAAAATCAGCAGCGGCACGCAAATTTGCAAGCACATCAAAGCCGTTATCTTCAGCAAGTTCAATGGTTAATTCCGGGGTATTAACGCTGTCTGGAAAACTGGCAAAAACCTGTGCGCTTGAACCTTGATCATTAGACAAAATTTCAATTAATCGGGCAGCAGCGTATAAGCCATCATCAAAACCAAACCAGCGATCATTGAAAAAAATGTGGCCGCTCATTTCACCGGCCAATTTAGCGCCGGTGGCTTTAATTTTGGCTTTCATGAGTGAATGACCACTTTTCCACATCTGTGGTCTGCCGCCGTATTTTTTAATTTGTGTTGCTAAATGCGTGGAGCATTTCACATCATAAAGCACCTCAGCACCCAAATTAGCCGCTAATACATGCTTGGCAAACAGCATCATTTGCCGATCAGGCCAAATAATTTTTCCATTGGAATCCACTACCCCCAAACGATCGGCATCGCCATCAAAAGCGATACCGACATCGGCTTTATAATGCTTAACCGTGGTCATCAATTCGTGCATATTTTCCGGCTTACTGGGGTCAGGGTGATGATTAGGAAAACTACCATCAATATCACAATGCAGCTCAATAACTTCACAGCCCAACGTTCGCAGTAAAGTGGGGCCTAATTTACCACCAACGCCGTTACCGCAATCCAAAACAACCAGCATCGGCCTTGAGATACGAACGTCGTCAGCAATTGTGCCAATGTATTCATTACTGAAGGCGATATTTTTCTCAATAAGCCCCATGTCACCGACGCTGTAAGCCCGTGTATCAATACAGGCTTTAAGTGCCTGAATACGCTCCTCGGCCAAGGTTTCACCCGCAATCACCATTTTAAAACCATTGTAGTCAGGGGGATTATGGCTACCCGTTACCATAATGCCGCAACGGCCTTCCAGATGCTGGGTGGCAAAATACAATACTGGCGTGGGTATCATGCCAATATCCATAATATTACACCCTGTTGACGCAATACCTTTAGCCAACTCTTCAGCAAGAACAGGGCTTGACGTTCTGCCATCACGCCCCATAGCCACTGTTTTACACCCGTGTTTTTTAGCCTCGGTTCCAAAAGCCCGACCAATATCGTAAACCATATTCAGCGTTAATGTTGTACCGACAATCCCGCGAATATCGTAAGCTTTAAAGATGCTGGGAGCGCTGTTTTTTACAGGTACCTTAACCAATAAATCGCTAATAATTTCAGTGGGTAAACGTGTTTTTACCTGTGGAATACTCGCTGGCTTAACTGCCACCTGTTCGTTATCAACGTTATTGTTAATTACTTTTTTCACTAAATCTGGCTTTATATAAGTAGCTGACTGTAATGATGCCATCGGTGTATAAATAGGCTCCTCTCGCTTGACCTGGGCAGCTGTTATCTCAACAAATTCAGTGCTATCTGGCGCGGAGAAAAAACCATTTTCTTCAAGTGCATTATCGTCGTCTACGGTATTTTTAATATGGCCTGAGGAGTCATCTAAAGCACGATTAAGGCGCAAAAATGAGGCAATAATCGTGTTCATCTCCGCTAAACTAACAGGGTAACTGCCTAATGATTTATGCCCGACAATGTCTTTAAAGGCTTTAAGCACGCTGCTTAAATCGTCTTTAATTAATCTGGATAACTGACGATAACCTAAAAACACTGCTACAACCGCCACACTGAGTGCCAGCACAAGAATTCCTAGAAGCGTGCTTAGTTCAGCTAAACTTGTGCCACTAGGGTATTCGTAATACAACTTCCAATCACTGTGTGGCACATTTAACTCAGCGCTAGCTGCGGCAGTTTTACCCAGCGCCGTGCCTGATATGCCTAATACCAATTTGGCTTGCCGTAATTCAATATAATAATTATTTAACGTGGTAGCCTTAATGGTTTTTGCAATAAAACCGTGGTCAAGACTGGCTAAAATAACCCCCACCACGCGGTCACCTTGTCGCACTTGACTGGTCATTGCCAAATGCCGATTAACCCCGCTATCGCCTTGCACAACAGGCGACTGATTAGTAAGCAAGGTTTCACGCACCATGTCTAAATCAGCGTAACCCATATTCGGTACGGTACTTTCATCAATTTTATTAATATCAGGTGTTAACAGCCTGATTTTAATAGCTTCTGGAAAATGACTCTGAATGTTTTTAGCCGCTGACTCCAGCAAAATAGTATTGCCCGTGCTTAATGCGCTAATAACCTCAGGTTGCTGTGCAATATTATCCAGCGTTTTATTTAATAAATATATTTGCTGCGATACACTTAAAGCAACCGCTTTAGCTACCTCATGGGCTGCATCTTCTTTAGTATTATTAACCACAGCTGAAGAAAGCCAATGTACGCCGCCACCAACCGCTAAAATTAGTACTACTATCATCAACAGCAACAGCGTAAATAATCGTTCCATCTGCACTACCTCTTCATTGACAATTGGCCTAGTGACGACCAGTATGGCCAAAGCCGCCTACGCCTCGAACACTGTCATTAAATGCTTCAACACGTTCAAACACTACTTGCACAACCGGCACAAACACCATTTGTGCAATCCGCTCGCCAATATTAATAGTAAAAGCGCTCGTGCTACGATTCCACACCGACACAAAAACCTGGCCTTGATAATCCGAATCAATTAAACCCACTAAATTACCCAGCACCACACCGTGCTTATGGCCAAGACCTGAGCGCGGCAATAATACCGCTGCCAATTCGGGGTCATTAATATAAATTGCTAAACCGGTGGGGACTAAAATAGTCTCACCTGGTTTTAGTTCGGTTGCAACCTCAAGACAGGCACGTAAATCCAACCCCGCAGAACCTAAGGTTGCATAATCGGGTAAGGCAATCTCGTTACCTAAACGCGCATCTAAAATTTTAAGTTGTATTTTTTTCATTCATCCTCTCAACGATTAACTGTATTAACTGCTTGGCGATCTGATTTTTATCCGCCATTGCTATTATTTTCTGGCCGGTACGCCAAAAAACATGTAATTCATTTTGTTCACTGTCAAAACCACCCTGATCTTTACCCACCCAGTTAGCGGCAATCATATCCAGATTTTTTTTGTACAATTTATCCTGTGCATACTGCTCAAGATCATGGGTTTCAGCCGCAAAGCCCACGGTAAAAGGACGTTTAGCCAACTGTGCCACGCCGGCAAGCACATCACGGGTTTTCTTTAAGTTGATTACCAGCGCTTCGGTATGTTTTTTTATTTTTGTCGCTTGCGTATTAACTGGCGTGTAATCTGCAATGGCGGCAGCACCAATATAAATATCGTAGCGTTCAGCCCTGTTTATCACTTCGGCATACATTTGCTCAGCACTTTCCACAAAGATAACCTCAACCTGGCTAACTGGCGCTAACGCGACAGGGCCACTGACTAAAGTAACCTGTGCGCCCGCCTCTACAGCGGCTTTGGCAAGTGCATAGCCCATTTTTCCTGAGCTACGGTTAGTAATATAACGTACAGGATCCAAGGCTTCGCGGGTTGGCCCTGCGCTGATTAACACTTTTTTGCCTTGTAGCAATAATGTCAGATCCGGTAAATTCGGCTGAGTTAAACGAGACATTAAAAAATCACTGATATAGGCCGCTTCTGCCATACGTCCAAAACCGGTTTCACCACACGCCTGCATACCTTGTTCAGGGCCAATCAGCGTAACCCCGTGCCGGATAAGACTTTGTATGTTTTCTTGGGTCACTGTTTTATGCCACATCGCCTGATTCATCGCGGGGGCAACATACACAGGGCACGTTGTCGCCAAATACAACGTGGAGACTAAATCATCCGCTATACCGTGGCTGCATTTTGCCAGTATGTTGGCGGTGGCAGGCGCAATAAGCAACACATCAGCCCAACGCGCCAGATTAATATGCCCCATTGCATTTTCTGACTCTGTTTCGCACAAATCGCTATACACAGGATGGCCAGACAGCGCCTGAAACGTTAAAGCGCTAACAAATTGTGTCGCCGAGGAGGTCATAACCACGCGCACGTCACAGCCATATTTACCCAATAATCGAACTAATTCTGCCGATTTATAAGCAGCAATACCGCCACTGACGGCTAAGAGAATACGTTTATTAATAGCTAAGCCTCGGTGATGATAAAAACCAACATTATGGCAAGTATAGCCACATTCTTCTATGCTTTAATTTTATCTTAAAAAGAGTAACCGATGACCATTAAGGATTGGAATGCAGAAGATCGACCACGAGAAAAGCTATTGCAACGTGGCCCTGCGGCACTCACCGATGCAGAATTGCTGGCAATTTTCTTACGCACCGGCACACCAGGTAAGTCGGCGGTGGATTTGGCGCGTGACTTGCTCGAACAATTCGGCTCGTTAAAAGCCTTGCTCAATGCAGATCATCAGCAGTTTTGCCAAGGCAATGGTTTGGGGGATGCTAAATACGCACAACTGCAAGCGGTATTGGAGATGGCCAGGCGGCATTTTAAAGAAATTTTGCAGCGAGGTAACGCACTGTCCAGCCCTGATATTACCCGTGCTTATTTAAGTGCCAGACTGCGTAGCTACAATTATGAGGTCTTTGCCTGTTTGTTTTTAGACAACCAAAATCGCGTTATTCAATTGGAGGAATTATTTCGAGGCACTTTAAACAGTGCCAATGTCTACCCAAGAGAAGTGGTTAAACAAGCATTGCATCATAATGCTGCTGCCGTCATTTTTGCCCACAATCACCCATCGGGTATTAACGAACCCAGCCAAGCCGATAAATACATTACCGAAAAACTGCAACAAGCCTTGGCTTTACTGGATATTCGCGTACTCGACCATTTTATTATTGGCGACGGTCAGCCGTATTCTTTTGCTGAAAATGGGCTGCTGTAAAATACTGTATCAATTTAAGGAACGTGCATGAAATAACTTGAACAACTTAAACGCCACCACCGTTCGTGCTGAGCCTGTCGAAGCATGAACTTGCTCAAGTTATTTCGTGCGCGTTCCTAAGCTGGCACAGATCATTAATCCGTTCATGGCTGCGTGGTCGAAATATGTTCAGGTTAAGCGCCCATATTTCGATAAGCTCAGTAGCAACGAGAACTTTATGGGCTGCTACTGAATAGCCAAAACATAGGCCCCAATCTGTTTTAACCAATAAAACTGGCTAACTCTTGCAGCGGTGGCAAAATAATCATTTTACTCAGTTGTAGCAACAATAACGCCACCATCGGCGATAAATCAACACCGCCTAATTCTGGAATAAATTTACGGCAGGTATCCAGCAGCGGGTTGGTGAGGCTGTATAAAATGGATGCCGCTGAACGAAAACTACCCGAGTCTAACCAACTTAATAAGGCTCTGGCAAAAACCGCAAATACAAAAACATTAATCAACAACGCCACTAACTGGGTAATAGACAGCAAAGTTAATGCGCCAATATTAAGCGTAACGCCTTTAAGAACTAAAATTGAAAAATCCGACAGCATTTGTAAACTTAAAATCAGCACCAAAGACGAGGTGTCTATTTTGCCGATAGGCGGTACAAAGCGACGTAATAGCTTTAACGGTGGGTGGGTAATTTTAACTAAAAATTGCGAAATCGGATTATAAAACTCAGCTCCCGTCCATTGCAGTAAAAAACGCAGTAATACCGCCAAAATATACAGCGACAACAAGGTATCAATGATAAAAATGAGGGGGTCGACAACATAAGACGCAGTCATTGGGTTTACTCCGATTGTTGTGACATTTCAATGGAACGGTCTCTTGCCGCATGTAAAGCACGAGCAACCAAATCTGTAAAGCCGCCTTGCTCAAAGGTTTCTATGGCCCGTTGTGTCGTGCCATTGGGCGAGGTAACTCGCTCACGCAGTTGCTGTGGCGATTCAGAGGATTCCAATGCAATTTTGGCCGCTCCTAAAGCGGTTTGCTGTACCAATAATCGTGCGGTGCTTTCGGTTAAGCCTAAGTCAATAGCCACTTTTTCCATGGCTTCCATCAGTAAAAAATAATACGCAGGGCCGCTGCCAGACACGGCGGTTACGGCATCCAGATCGCTTTCATTATCAACCCACAGCGTAATACCCACCGCCCGTAAAATGCTTTCAGCCGTATCACGTTGTTCATTAGAGACGTGGCTGTTGGCGTGTAACGCCGTTGCACCGGTTAACACCAAAGCGGGAGTATTGGGCATGCAGCGTACTATGGCGGTATTATTGCCCAACCAGTTACTCAGACTTGTTTGGCTAATGCCCGCCGCAATAGAAACCACCAGTAGATTTTTTTGCTGTACTATCGACGCTGCCGCAGTGGCAACCGCCTTTAATATTTGTGGCTTAACCGCCAATACCACAATATCCACCGCATTTAATACCACCGTGTTATCGACACTGGTATTAATGTTTAAGCTGCTGGACAACGTCGCCAGTGTATCTGGGTTAATGTCGGATACAAAGATAAGTTCGGCGGGATGCCCGCTGGCAATCAAGCCACTGATTAAGCTGGTGGCCATATTACCGCCGCCGATAAATCCTATTTTGTGTGTGTGCATGGTAAGTATATCTCTGTCAGATGTTAAATTCATTTTAACCTAAATAGGGCTTTTACCGTCAATTGCAAAGCTTTCTGATAAAAGCCGGTCAACGTAAATGCAAACGCTATTAATCTGATCAGCATACCTTTTGATGTGTTACATCGCAACGTCGCCTGATTAAAAATACTGCATGTGTAATATCAGGGACAGCCGCTTTTTCAATTTACTATTTATGTACGATTGGCTACGCTATTATCCATATAAACATCAATCCCGCCAGCAGGATGAATGTTTGCCACGGGCAAATCTTGCCCTGCTCGCCATTGCTTAACCGCTTCCTGTTTATTGGCACCGGTAATAATAAAAATAAGCTGCTGCGTTGCGCTTAAGGCTTTGGCGCTCAAAGACACTCGCTCATCCGGTGGTTTAGGAGAGTTGTAAACCGCGTGTGTTAAATCATCTGTATTATGTTGATGACCTGGAAACAAACTGGCGGTATGGCCGTCTTCTCCCATGCCCAGCAATACCATATCAAACGGCAGTGCATCAGCGACGATGGGCTGATAAAAACTAGCCGCCAATTTTGGACCAAATTCAGCCGGCATGGTAAATACCTGACTCTCAGGAATCGCCACATGCGCTAAAAACGCCCGTGTTGCCATAACACTGTTTCTGTCTTTATGCTCTTCTGATAAACAGCGTTCATCACCGTAGTAAATAAACCATTTACCCCAGTCTGCCTCTGTTTTACTGAGTAAACGATAGACTTTTTCCGGTGTACCACCCCCTGCTAATACCAGCTTGAATATACCGTGCTGGCTAATAGCCTGCTGTGCTGCGCTCAGTATGCGCTGACATACCGCTTGTGCAACGTCATCACCGGTTTCTAATATGTGCCATCGACTGTTTTCTTGCATTTATTTACACTCCGGGGTTAAAGAACTGCGCCAGGATTGCGCATCCTTATCAAACAAACGGCTATCTTCTGGCCCCCAGGAACCTGCTGGGTAAGTAGCAATATAATCACGTTCAACTGCCCAGGTTTGCAGAATAGGATCAACAATTCGCCAGGCATATTCCACTTCATCAAAGCGTAAAAACAGTGAGCGATCACCTTTTAAGACATCCAGCAATAAATCTTCATAGGCATCTATGGCTTTTTCATCATGATTACGGAAGCTGGCATCCAGACTGCGAGTACGGGTATTCATTTCCAAACCGGGCTCTTTTACCGTCATTTCTATGCGTATGCACTCTTCTGGCTGAATACCCAATAGCACCCAATTGGGATTCATGCACTGAATATTGGTATCACGAAAAAACTGTAACGGCGGGTGGCGAAAACAGATGGAAATAGTCGATTGCGATTTCGCCATGCGTTTACCAGTGCGCAAATAAAACGGCACACCGCGCCAGCGCCAGTTGTCAATGTACAATTTCATGGACGCATAAGTTTCGGTAACACTGTTAGCCGGAACGTTTTCTTCTTGCAAATAACCGTTCACTTTTTCGCCGTCAACCACACCCTTCGCATATTGTCCACGGAAAGCCTGAGCATGGACGGCTTCTTTAGGGATAGGACGTATTGATTTTAAAATTTTAACTTTTTCATCGCGCAGCGCTTCAGCCTCCATAGACACCGGCGGTTCCATAGTCACCAATGCCAGCATTTGTAAAAGATGACTTTGCAACATATCCCGCAATGCGCCAGCACTGTTGTAATAATCAGCGCGACTTTCAATGCCCAAGGCTTCCGAATGGGTAATCTGAATATGATCGATGTAATTGCGATTCCATAACGGTTCCAACATAACGTTGGCAAACCGGAACACCAGTACATTTTGTACCATGCCTTTACCAAGATAGTGATCGATACGATAAATTTGTTCTTCGGTTAAATAATGGCTGATACGCTTTTGCAAGGCTTGGGCGCTGTCCAGATCGTAGCCAAACGGTTTTTCGATAATAATCCGTCGCCAGCCACTTTCCTCATCAAACAAATGATTATTGCTGAGGTTTTCCATCACCGGCCCAAAATCTGCCGGACTGATGGACAGATAAAACGCTATATTTTTAGGAAACAGGCTTTTTTGGTTAAGTGTGGCCGCCAGTTCGCTATAGCATTCGGCTTGGTCGATGTCGCCACGGTGGTAATACATTCTGGCACTAAAGCGCTGAAAGATTTTTTCATCAAAATCATCCTTAACTTTAGTCTGAATCATATCCCTAAGTTCTGCTAGCCACTTTTCCTGATCCCAGGGTCTGCGGCCTATGGCAATAATGCGCGTACCTTGGGGCAGTTGATTGGCCACATCCAGATGATACAAGGCAGGCATCAGTTTAATGCGTGATAAATTGCCGGTGGAGCCAAAAATGACGTAAGTACAGGAGTCTGCGTTCATAGAAATTAAAATTGTTTTAAGTTAATCATATCCATCTACACCCTAGAAGAATACAGGGCAATGCGCTCACAATGATGATAAAAAAATCGCTTATACCGTGTACGTGGTAGAGGCAGTCTTACCACCATGCCCCGTCCAATCAGTATGAAAAAATTGGCCTCTGGGTTGATCGACCCGCTCGTAAGTGTGTGCGCCAAAATAATCGCGTTGCGCCTGTAATAAATTGGCGGGTAGGCGTTCGCTACGGTAACCGTCGTAATAAGCCAAGGCAGATGACAGCGCCGGTGTTGGAATGCCCTGCTCTATGCCTAAAATAACCGTTTTACGCCAACCTGCATCACTCTGAGTCATGGCATCAATAAAATAATCGGCCAGCAGCAGATTTTCCAATTGTGGATTGGTTTGGTAAGCGTGTTTAATATCATTTAAAAACTGGCTGCGGATAATACAACCGCCACGCCACATCAAGGCAATTTCGCCGTAGTTAAGCGCCATCTTGTATTCTTTGGATGCTTCACGCATTAACCAAAAACCTTGTGCGTAAGAGATGATTTTGGCGGCATACAGCGCATCGCCAATCGCAGTAATCATCGCTTGTTTGTCACCTGCAAAAGGCGTTGCTGTGTGCTTAGGCAAGGCGCGTGCAGCCTTAACACGCTCTTGTTTTTGCGCAGATAAACAGCGTGCAAACACCGATTCGCCAATCAATGTGAGTGGAATACCCAAGTCCAGCGCATTGATCCCTGTCCATTTGCCAGTACCTTTTTGGCCAGCGGTATCGAGAATTTTTTCCAGCAGCGGCTGGCCGTCGCTATCTTTATAGGCCAAAATACCGGCGCTAATTTCAATCAAGTAGGAACTTAATTTACCTTGATTCCATTCGGTAAAAATAGCGTGCATTTCATCGGCGCTTAACCCCAAGCCTTCGGACAGCAGTTGATAGGCTTCACAAATCAACTGCATGTCGCCGTACTCAATGCCGTTATGCACCATTTTGACATAATGGCCAGCGCCGTTATCACCCACCCATTCACAGCACGGTTCACCGTTGACTTTGGCACTGATGGCCTGAAAAATGGGCTTAACCGCTGGCCATGCGGCCTTATTGCCACCAGGCATGATCGATGGGCCGTTTCGTGCGCCTTCTTCACCGCCAGAGACTCCGGTGCCAATATAGTTGATATTTTTTTCTTTGAGTTGGGCAGTGCGGCGATTGGTGTCGGCAAACAATGAGTTGCCACCATCAACAATAATATCGCCAGCCGACAGCAACGGTACTAACGTGTCGATGTATTGATCGACTACCTCACCGGCTTTAACCATCAACATGACAATACGCGGGGATTGCAGTTGACCCACTAGCTCTTCCAGAGAATTCGCACCAACCACTTGCGTATCTTTAGCAGGGCCTTCAAGAAATTCCTGAGTGGTGCTAGTGGTGCGGTTGTAAACCGCCACTTTAAAGCCGTGGTCATTCATGTTTAAAACTAAGTTTTGCCCCATTACCGCAAGGCCAATTAAACCTATATTTGCTTTCATGTAGTCATCTTCCAAGTATTAAATTAATAGCATTCTAGCACGCGCCAAAATAACACAACATTAAAACTAGGCGTGTATTTCAGCACACAACACAGTGATTATTTTTCCGGTTTACTCGCAGAGTCACTTTTAAAAATATGAAAAATACTGCGATTTAATTGTTCTTGTGAGCGTGTCAGCATACCTTGCAAACGTTTATTTTCGACTTCTAAATAACGCAATCTTTTTTCATCCTCACGAATTTTTTCTTTTTGTATTTGCTGATCTTCTTGTAATTCATCCGTTTTATTTTTAAACTCATCAAGACTGGTATTTTTTAAATGCAGTGTTTTTTCAAGCTCCGCTAAAATGCGTTCCATTTTACCAATTTTGCTGTCTTTATCTTGTGCTTCACGCATGGCTTTTTGCGCATTTTCCAAAGCAATCTGCATTTGATCATTACGCGAACGCAGAATAATTTCAGAAGAATAATTACCTAACTCATCATTGCTAATGTCTTCATTAATTTGGGCGGCATTAATCAACTCGCATAACAATTCTAAATCTTCTCTGGCACGACGCGCAGGTTTTGAGCGCTGTTCCTTGTCGGTAATAATTTCTCGTGAATCACAATACGGTTCAAAAGGAAACTCTGAAGCCAATAAATCAGACACTTCATCACGTCGCCATACGCACGATAAACAAAAATAAATAATTAACACAAACAAGCCATTGTTGCGGTTTGCTCCCATCAACACCGTGGTAAAGTTAGCATCCATTGTTAAAACGTGATCGACAATTTGTTGAATGCGCTCAGGATTGGAAGGGTTGACCTTAGCGGTAAAGTCTTCGCGCTTATAATCGTGCGCCAACGGCATGAGCACATCTTTTTGCCACAATTGACTTTTATTAGCGTATTTACCGCGCTCTTTAATAGCCGCAACAAAACCATTTAAGAAAATCTGACTGCGTATTAATGTTGATAATTCATGAAAAATGCGTTCGCGACTGGATTTTTCTAAATAAAATTCACTGTGATTACTGGCGGGATTTTCTTTGTTTAAATATTGTTTTCTCAAACACAAGCCGCGAATAAAAAACATATACAACACCAAGATACCCAGTCCGAAAATGTCGGTCGCTTGCCCCCATTGTTTAAAAACACGGTACCGAGAAATAGCTGCATTTTGCAGCTTACTGAGAATGCTGATTTCATTTTCGGTTTCTTTGTGCTCAATCAACACTCTGTCCAATACCACCTCATAAATTCGTGATACCACAACATGCGATGCCTCAACACATTCAACATCAAAAATAAATTCCCGTAATTGAATACGGTCGCCTTTACCCAGCTTACCTAATTCACGCAACGGCTTGCCGCGTGCATCTTTCAGCATGAGCGCAACCGGCTCTTCATAGGTACGGCGTTTCCAAAGAAACTCTAGCAAATAATAGCCATCAATGCGTTTTGATAAACGTACCATATCCGCATCTTCAAACTCTACCGACTCCACGCGTTCTGGGGCATAAAACGGGGTTACCCGTCCCCCGCCTAAAGGGGCTGGCGGTGTTTGGCTTATGCGGCCATCAGGATCAGTGGTGGTGGTATTAACATGCCCATAACCCAAGCCAACATCAATCCAGCGAAAATGATCGGGTAATAACACATCTTCTTCCGATAACTTAGCCATGATATTAGCAGGACGTGGATCGCCGTGTATCAAGCCTTTGGTATGTAAAGCACTTAAACCCAGCGTGAGCGTACGCGCTAAAGATAGCCAGGTAATAGGTCGCCAGTTTGACAATAACTTGGCATCCGAGCTGGCTATTTTTTCTGGATTGGCATTATTTAAAGAAGTGCTTTCATCGTCTAACAAACCGGTCATTAAACGCTCTAAATCCGAAGTCATCCAGCTGTACAGACAAATCGGCAGATTAAACCACCAACCACCAATATCTTTACGGGTATAAGCTTCTTCTATAATGCTGCGGCCTAGGTTGCGTAATTTACTGGCAGGTTGTTGAGCATTAATTTCAGCGTCTTCGTGGTTTTTTTTGCCTGCCTGCTTACGTTTGCGTAAATCGGGCAAATATAACAAGGTTTCCAAAGTATCGCTGCGATCAACAGCCCGATTTTGCACATCCAGATCAGCAAAGCGATTAATTTCCGCATACAATTCTTTAGGCTCATAGCCGACTTGATGTAGATAATTGGCAAACTCCAGCGGCCATGCTTGTTTTTCCGAAACCAGTGCCAAGCTGTATTTGGCGTTTGGTGATAGATAAAAACCGACATAACATGGGCTGCGATCGCCACCAGGAATAGTGGCATAATAATTGGGTTTGCCAGGGCGCAACATACATTTAGCGCCCCCTAAACCGGAAAGATCAGCGGCTTTCTCTGCTTGAATACCTTCGTGATAACAAATTTCCGCAATGTGAAAATTTAATAATTCATCCAGTTGCAACAAGCGTGGAATACGAATCGCATCAGCACTGTTCAAGCCATCTTCTTTAATTCTTTTCGCAGAACCGGCATATAAAATAATACCCATAGTACCTTCGGCAATAGGGCCGATAAATTCGCCGCTATCTTTATCAACAAACAACGCCGTGCCCTGAAAAATTTCAATTTGTTCAGCACGCTCTATACTTTCGGTAAGCTCCATTGAGCGCTTAACGCTTTGTGACAGACGGACTTTGGGTGTCGTTACGTCATCTTTCATAGTATTAGTGTCTTTATGTTCTTGAAATTTATGTTTTGTAGACAAGGAACTCTCCCCAATATGACATTGTATGGTTACGCCAGATGATCTTTAAAACAGTCTTAGGCTATAACAGATGCTGAATATTTTAAAATCTCATTTTTTAGGTGCTTATCCCTGTATGTTTTGCTCGCACCACTGGGAACAAACACCGAAATACCTTAATACGTTCATTTTAAAATACACTTTTTAAATCCCAGATATTATCCATTGCTAAAAACAACAGCAGGATATTAATATAATATTTTACAATATCTTATATTCTGTATCATGCTGAGAGTCAAACTGTTCTTGTCAGAAAAAATGCACGCTTGACCTCATTAAACGGTTTTTTGAAAACTGGCTTTTTAGTGCTGGCGCTCAAATTAATGCGTAGTACGAAAAAATCTCCAGAATTTAACCATTACCCCTTAAAATTACCCCATTGCAATAAAACCTGGAGACAACTGTGACCGTAGCGACTCAACCTTGGAGCACCGAACAATCGGCGCAGCTTTACGCGATTAACAATTGGGGAGACGGCTATTTTTCCATTAATACCCAAGGCCATGTGTGCGTAACCCCCTGTAGCGATAAAAACATTGCGCTGGATTTGGTAGAAATTGCAAGATCGCTGGAAGACAAACACTTGTCGCTGCCGGTGCTGATCCGCTTTACCGATATACTCAAAGACCGCGTTAACCGCCTGAACGCCGCGTTCCAAAAAGCCTGTGCTGATAATAATTATCAAGGCAAGTATACGCCAGTGTATCCCATTAAAGTAAACCAGCAACGCCAAGTGGTAGAAGGTATTTTATCCGCCGATAATATTGGCCTGGAAGCGGGTAGCAAACCGGAATTACTGGCGATTATGGCCTTGTCGAAAGGCAATGTGGTGGTATGCAATGGCTATAAAGACCGCGCTTATATCCGTCAAGCCTTAATCGGTTTAAAAATGGGGCTGGATTTGTATCTGGTGATAGAAAAACCGCTGGAGCTAGAATTCATCATCGAAGAAGCGGCGCGATTGCAAGTACGACCACAATTGGGTGTACGGGTGCGTTTGTCCAGCATCAGCGCCGGAAAGTGGCAAAACAGCGGTGGCGAAAAATCCAAGTTTGGCTTGCACGCCCACGAGGCCCTGCAACTGGTCGAACGCCTTAAGCACGCTGGATTACTGGATTGTTTGCAACTCATGCACTTTCACATGGGCTCGCAAATTGCCAATATCCGCGACATTAAAATCGCCTTGCGCGAAGCGGGACAGTTTTACAGCGAGCTACACCGCTTGGGTGCGCCCATTAAAATCGTCGATGCCGGTGGTGGTTTAGGTGTGGATTATGACGGCAGCCGTTCGCGGCGCGAATCGTCTATTAATTACAGCTTAGAAGAATACGCACAAAACATTGTGCGCAGCTTTGCGGAAATCTGTGCGGCCAAACAAGTGGCGCAGCCCGATATTATCACTGAATCCGGTCGCGCGCTCACCGCGCACCATGCGGTACTCATTACCAATGTCACTGATGTGGAATCGGTTTATGGCCATCAGCAACAAATACAGCCCTTGCCAGCAGACACCCATCTGGTGGAATGTTACCACGATGCCAGCTTCGCCATCGCCGAGGCGCGGGCGCAATTCACCCAAGATGTGTTAACCATCAACGAATTGGCCGAGGCGGAAAATGCCTACGCAGTGACCTGCCAACAAATTAAAACCCAGTTAAACCCCAGCAACCAAAGCGAAGCAACCATACAAAAAGAGTTAAGCGAAAAATTGGCCGACAAGATTTTCTGCAATTTCTCACTGTTTCAATCACTGCCGGATATCTGGGGTATTGGCCAGATTTTTCCGATCATGCCCATCCACCGCCTGGACGAACAACCCACGCGCCGTGCCGTTATACAAGACTTAACCTGCGATTCCGATGGCCGTATCGACCAGTATATTGATGGCCAGAATATTGAAAAAACCCTGCCAATTCATGCTATCGACAGCAAACAGCCGTATTTGATCGGCTTTTTTATGGTCGGCGCATATCAAGAAATTTTGGGCGATATGCACAATTTATTTGGTGATACCCATTCAATCAATGTTGAAATCGACAGTAATGGCTATCATTTTTATGACCTGCAAGAAGGCGAAGATGTATCTGAATTGCTGGATTATGTACATATCAGCAGTGACGAATTAATCACTGCGTATCGGCAAAAACTGGCCAATAGCAATCTGACCGCACAACAACGACAAGATTATGAACTGGAATTGCTGGCGGGGTTAAAGTCTTATACCTATCTTGGGCAGTGATATGAAAGGCTTGCGTGATATCGGGCACTCCCACTATTAAGTCAAAAGCCGTTGAAGCAGTATTGACGCATCAAATAATTGCATATACAATTATTAATATGAAAACAGAGCTTACTTGGGATGAAGCAAAGCGACAATCTAATCTTATTAAGCATGGCTTGGATTTTGCTGATGCTGAGGAGGTGCTTGAATCAATTTATCGCCTTGATTTATTGACTGGTCGAAACGATAAAAAACGTGTTCAATCTATTTCATACGCATTAGGATTTTTGGCTGTAGTGACGGTAGTTCATGTTAAACGTGATAATTCAACACGGATTATTAGTTTTCGCCGTGGCAGGCAGTATCGAAAGAGAGGTTTACTATGACTGGCTCAAAAACAAATACAATGAGTCGTGAAGAGGTTTTAACTGCTATCCGCAACATACCAGAATCAGCAAATTTTGTCTGGGACGGCATTGATGAAGACGACCGTCCCGCAACCAAAGAAGAGCTGCTTGCTGGCATTGTAGCAATAGAAGCACGGCGAGGCAGGCCCAATGGCTCTGATAAAACACAGATTGCGTTACGGGTTGATAACAGTGTATTAGAGGCTTTTCGGGCGACAGGAAAAGGCTGGCAAACCCGTATGAATGATGTGTTGAAAGAATGGCTTAAAGAACATGCCGCGTAATTGAAGCCCTTTCGGCAAAATTATGAGCAAAAACTGCTGGCTGACTTAAAGCCCTAAACTTTAATTTGAGCAATAATATGAAAGTCGGATTTATAGGCTTAGGCGCTATGGGTGTGGGCATGGCCAGTAATTTAGCCAAAGCAGGATTGTTGACGGCTATCTACAATCGCACCACAGAGAAAGCCGAGCGATTGGCACAGGCTTTGGGTGTTGTTGCCGTTGCCCAGCCAGATGTGTTGGCAGCTCAGGTTGATGTGTTGTTCTTATGCGTATCTGCCGATGCCGATGTGCTTGAAATGGTGAATGCTATCGCGCAAACCCTTAAATCCGGCTCGATAGTAGTGGACATGTCTACCGTTAGCAGCGACACCGCCCAGCAAGCGGCTAACATCTTGGCCGAAAAACAGGTGGGATTTTTGGATGCACCGGTATCCGGTGGTGTGGAAGGCGCTAAAAACGGCACTTTGGCGATGATGGTGGGAGGCAATGAGTCGGCTTTACAGAAAATCATGCCCATCCTGCAAGCGATGGCGACACGCATTATGCACATGGGTGAAGTGGGTACGGGGCAGGCGACTAAAGCCGTCAACCAAGTTATGTGTGCAGGGATTAATCAGGCGGTAACAGAAGCGTTGGCGTTTGCACAGGCGCAACACTTGCCGATGGAAAAAGTGATAAAAGTGCTTGCAGGCGGTGCAGCGGGTAATTGGTTTTTAGACAAACGCGGCTTAACGATGACCAGTGGCATTTTTGAACCTGGCTTTAGGTTAGCTTTACACCATAAGGATTTAAAAATTTGTCAGGCCATAAGCCAGCATATCGATTTTTCATCACCGTTAACGGATATGACGGTAATTGATTATGAACAACTCATGGCGCACGGTTTGGGCGATGAGGATATTTCGGCTTTGTACCGTTTAAAAACAGGGTTATCAACCTAACGCGGAACGAAAAATAATAACATTAAAGCCAATAAATCCATGTCAACCTTCCGCTTCCAGCAGTTTTCAGTGCTGCAACAATGCTCAGGCATGAAAATATGCACGGATGCCGTGCTATTTGGCGCGATGGCACCGGTCAATCAGGGCGACCGAGTGCTGGACATCGGTACCGGCACTGGGCTGCTCTCGCTGATGGCGGCTCAACTGGGCGCGGCGCAGGTAACCGGCGTGGAGTTAACCGAAGCGGCGGCTAAAGAAGCCGAGTTCAACTTTAAGCACAGCCCCTGGGCGAAGCATCTTGATATTGTGCATCAGGATATTCAAAGCTTTGCCTTAAAAGTGGATAGCTGCTACGACCTCATCATCAGCAACCCGCCATTTTTTGAACAGCACAGTAAATCGCTCAATGCACTTAGAAATACCGCACGCCACACCGATCAACTGCCTTACGCCGAACTAATCGGCAGCATCGACGCATTATTATCGCTTCAAGGCCTGTTTTATCTGTTGCTTCCGGTGCATACCGTCATCAAGTTTGCTGAGCAGGCTTTAGCGGCCGGTTTTTATTTAATCCACCAAACCGATATTCAAGGCTATGCCCATAACACGGCCAAAGTTTCAGCGCTCACTTTCAGCCGCAAAGCCGCCGAGTCTAAATCAAACTTATTGACCATCTATGAATCTCGCAATGTTTACAACCAGGACAGCGCGGCTTTCCTAAAGGATTTTTTGTTACGCTTTGCTTAAAATGGCCAAGCTAATAGCTCCCCTCGGTGTTTGTTCGGCAACGGTCATCGCAGTTGCGTAAGTTGAGCTGCACGCTTTTTGCAACCCAACATAACATCCAAATCGGTTGGGTTAACGGTAAAGCTGTTAGCCCAAGCTATTTGCTACCTACTCTTCAACCGCCTTAACCGTCGGCACACGCCGCTTGCCAATATTTTTTTTATCCCTATCACGTATTTTTACTTTCTTTTCCGGTTCTTTCTTCGGTTCAACCTTGATTTTATTACCTGCCGCTTTACCTGAACCTTTGACTTTTTTCGGGCCTTTATAACTGCCTACCAAGCCTTCAACCGTGCGACGGGTAAAATTCTGTTTTAAGAAACGTTCAATACTGGCCATGAGATTCCATTCGGTATGTTTCACCAAAGAAATCGCCACGCCTTGTTCATCGGCACGACCGCTGCGACCGATGCGATGAATATAATTAATGCCGTTGCGCGGTACGTCAAAATTAACCACCAGATTGATGCCACCGATATCCAAACCACGCGCTGCCAGATCGGTAGCGGTCATCACGTTAACCGTACCGCTGCGAAATAAACCCATCACGCGGTTGCGTTCTTTTTGTTCCATTTCACCGTGCAGTGATGCTACGCGGCAATCGTGTTGTTGTAGATAATTGCCCAACTCAACCGCTTGAATGCGGCTGTTGGTAAAAATCAAGGCTTTGTCGTAGGCCTGGTTTTGCAGCAACCAGGCCAGCAGTTTTTGCTTATGCTCATTGTGGTCGGCCAAAATAATCTGCTGTTCGATATTGCTGTGGCCATCATGCAAGGTATTAAGCGCCACAGTTTTCGGGTTCTTTAATACTTGGTCGGCAATTTTAATCACCCCGAAATGGGTTAAGGTAGCCGAAAACAGCAAGGTCTGTCTTTCCTCGTTGCTACAGTGCTTAACAATATTAAGTACATCTTCCCTAAAGCCCATATCCAACATACGGTCGGCTTCATCGAGAATCAGCACTTCCACGCTGCTTAAATAAGGCGTATCCAAGGCCATCAATTCCAGCAAACGGCCAGGTGTGGCGATGACGATATCGGTATTTTTCCGGAACAGATTTTGTTGGCGCTTAAAGTCATCGCCGCCAGTAATCAGACCAGCGGTAAGATTGGTAAATTCGGCCAGCTGCTGACAATTTTGCAAGATTTGCTGTGCCAGTTCGCGGGTAGGGGTGAGTATCAACACACGCGCACCGCGCCTTGACGGTGGCACATTCAGCAGATGCTGTAGAGTAGGCAGCAAGAAAGCCGCCGTTTTACCACTGCCGGTTTCAGCGCTAACCAATAAATCGAGCAGCTTGAGTGCAGGCGGTATGGCTTGAAACTGTACTGGAGTGGGTTTCTCGTAGCCCAACTTAGTAACCGCTTGCAATAAGGGTGCTAGCAGTTGCAAGTCTTCAAATGAGCTGGGGTTTTCTAGGGTTTCGGTAAGCATGAGTTGTCCGGTGAGCCTGCGGGTTTGCAAACAAGGGTTAGGCAGTTATTTTCCAGCTAACCTTGTTGATGGTACTGCATTATACGTTCAACTTCCTGTTTAGAACCGAGAATAACCGGCACACGCTGGTGGATACTATCAGGCTTTATATTCAAGATGCGCTCACGTCCCGTGCTGCATAAACCACCGGCCTGTTCAATAATAAATCCCATGGGGTTGGCTTCGTACATTAAGCGCAATTTAGCCGGTTTGCTGGGGTTACGCGTATCCAGTGGGTATAAAAACACCCCGCCACGGGTCAAAATACGGTACACATCGGCTACCAAAGAGGCAATCCAGCGCATATTGTAATTTTTATCGCTGACCCCATCATTACCGCGCACGCAATCTTCGATGTAACGTTGCACGGGCGCTTCCCAAAAACGCTGGTTAGACATGTTGATGGCAAATTCGCTGGTGGTTTCCGGGATTTGCATATTGCAGTGGGTGAGAATAAATTCACCGATGTCCTGATCCAACGTAAAAGCATTCACGCCATGCCCTGTGGTTAACACCATCATAGTGGATGGCCCATACAGCACAAAGCCTGCACACACTTGCTCTGCGCCTTTTTGCAAAAAATCCTGTACGTCAGGGTGAATACCTTCACGGCAGCGTAAAATGGAAAAGATAGTACCCACCGCCAAGTTAACATCAATATTAGATGAGCCATCCAGCGGATCAAACAGCAGCAAGTATTTGCCTTTGGGGTATTGATCGGGAATTTTAATCGGGTCGTCAATTTCTTCGGAGGCCATGCCTGCCAAATGGCCAGTCCAATTCAGCTCATTCACCATGATGTCATTGGTGATGATGTCGAGTTTCTTCTGGATTTCGCCCTGGATATTTTCCGATTCAGCACTGCCTAACACGCCAATAAGTTCACCGCGATTAACCAGATGCGATATTTTTTTGCAGGCAGTGACAATATTGTTCAGCAATAAAGTGAAAGTGCCAGAAGCGTCCGGCAGGCCGCGTTGTTGTTCTATGAGAAATTGTGTCAAAGTGATTTTATGGGACATACTGTGGTTTCCGTGTTGATAATGTTTGATAAAGAGGCAACTGAGCGCGGCTAAGCTTATTCTTTTTTACTGAGTATATTATAAATTTTGCAGGTTAATATCGACGCAGCCAACACTAAAGTAATAGCATTGGAGTAAATAATAACTTTATTTGACAGATAAATACCGTACAGCAACCAACATAACACACCAAGAGTAAACAAACTGTACATGCTCAAAGACAGCGCGGCGGTATCTCTGGTTTTAAGCGTTAAAATGGCTTGCGGTAAAAATGAGGCGGTAGTAAGGCTGGCGGCGATATAGCCAATAATATCTGCGGTGATGATCATGACCTATTTTTTATGGGGCTTGGGTTAGATTTTCTGAGGGTTCGCTTAACAGCTTTTGTTATTCAAGCGCTATAAAGTTATGCACAATTTTTGTGGATAACTCTGTGGATTACTCGTTTTAAACACGCTCTACTAAGTGATTTTATTAGGTTTTTGTTACATTGTACAAAAACACTACAGCTTTGGATTCAATATAAAATCAATGACTTACAGATCGACTTATTAATATTTCAAAGCAAAAGTCAAGCCATAATTATTATTATTTTTTATGTGTATAATTCTCTTTGCTGTATAGCTATTGTAGCTTACTGCCACTGATTTTTTGGGTTAACCACTTTGACTTTACTGCGGCTTAGTACAGGCAATGAAAAACAAAAAGTAATCAATGTTGTAAATTGTGGCTAGCCACTTAAGGCGGAACAAAATGCACTGTTATTGGCGTAGATTGGGGTGGCGATAGGAACCCCAATCTACGATATACCGTACCGCTGGTTTGGCCGTCTCATTCCAACCTACAAACCTTGTCCCGCTTAAATTGTTATACTAATGGGGCGGACAGGAACTTACAGCGTTTTCAACTTAGGACAGTTACAGCCACCGTTCGTGCTGAGCTTGTCGAAGCATGAACGGCACACTTCGACAAGCTCAGTGCGAACGGTTACGCTGTAACTATTGAACTGTGAAAACACTGTATATTTAGAGGTTCGACACTTCTGACAGTCAGGCAAAGACCCGACCTTCTGGGTATTCAACCTAATATGAAAGTCACATCAGCTAGTAATAATAAAGCGCACGGCATCCAGTCGTAATTGTGCAGTTTGAATATGCTCATGCGCTAACATAGTCATATCTTTTAACTGTTCAATCTCTTCAGTTTTAATAGACGGATTTACTTTTTGCAACCTAACCAAACGTTTAATTTCCGCACTGAGCGATGCCAGCATGGTATTAGTAGCCTTTGCAATCACATCTCGCATATCACTTGTCGCGTGTTGTTCAGCAACCGTTAAAATGCTACTGATTAAGTTGCGTTGCTTATTTAAGAAGGCAACAATCTGTGATTTATCAAAATTTGCACCCGTATCTAACAAGCTGTCGTGGTTAAAAGTGGCACTGAGATTTTTCTGAGCTTGATCCACCAATACCCGAATCGGGGTATGTGGTAAAAAACGCCCAATTTGTAATTCAGCCGGCGCACTGCACTCAGCAATAAACACACATTCCAATAAAAACTGTCCGGCTTTAAGCTGTGGATGCCTAACCACACTGATGGCAGCATTACCGGTTTCGCTGGATAACACCAATTCCATTGCAGCAGTGACCAGCGGATGTTCCCAGGTAATAAACTGCAATTCTTCACGCGCTAAAGCACACGCTCGGTTGTCGGTTACCGTCATGCCATCTTCAGATAACTCAGGAAAATGCGCGACACGTAAATGGTCACTGGGGCGAATAATGAAGCAATCCGGCGAATGGTATTCGGTATCAACCCCATAACATTCAAACAACTCTTCCAGGTACGGCCACAAAGTACCCTCATGATCGTAAGCGCGTAGCTGATCAATCAGATCATCAGCAACGTCTTTACGACAGGAGTTTAATTCCAGTAAAGGATCTCGTCCTTGGTGCATTTGCTGTTCTATTTGCGCGTGCAAGGCTTGAGTTTTTTCGATAAAGCTATTAATTTCAAACAAATCGTCACTGCGTATAACGGCCAACAACTCATTACGCAAGGCATCTGCTACGCCTTGTGCTGCGGTACTGTTATGGCGGAAAGCATCCAAACCTTCGTCATACCAACGATATAACACCGCCTGTTCGGTATTTTGCAAATACGGAATGTGAATCTGAATAACATGTTTTTGACCAATACGATCTAAGCGGCCAATGCGTTGTTGCAGTAAATCGGGGTTAGTCGGTAAGTCCAGTAAAATCAAATGTTGTACAAACTGAAAATTACGGCCTTCGCTGCCAATTTCCGAACAGATAAGCAGACGAGCAGCACTGTTAGTGTCAGCAAAGTAAGCAGCAGCGCGATCACGTTCGATAATAGTCATGCCTTCATGGAATACCGCAGATGCAATACCGGCACGATTGCGTAAATTTTGCTCCAGATCAATAACCGTTTGTGCGTGTTTGCAAATCAGCAATATTTTCTCACCGGCCAGTTGTTTAACCTGCTCAACCAACCATTGGTAATACGGATCTTGCTGCATATCATCGGTGCTTTTTTCACCGCGCAAAGAATAACCGTAACGCTCGCGCTCAGGGAAGCCTTGCACGGTTTGCCTAGAATTTCTAAACAGAATGCGCCCTGTACCATGATGGTCAAGCAGGATATTAACCAGAGTAGCACGCGCACTGGCTGATTTGTCAGGATCGTCAAGATTTTTTAAAATGCCTGTCACGTTGTCATTTTTTAATAACTCCGCCAGCAATTGCTTACTGTCTGCATTCAATGCTTCATCAGCGAGCAGAAAGCGTGTGGCTTTGGCAACCGGCTCAAAGCGTTTTTCTTCTTCAAGAAAAGCATCAAAATCGTAAAAACGATCAGAGTCGAGTAAGCGCAAGCGTGCAAAATGGCTCTCTTTGCCCAGTTGCTCTGGCGTAGCGGTTAATAAAATCAAACTGGGTGAGACTAAGCCTAAATGCTCAACAAATTCATACTCTGGGCTGGCGAACTGCGGACTCCATTGCAGATGATGTGCTTCGTCAACAATCACCATGTCCCAACCTGCTAAAATAGCTTGGCGTTGACGTTTAGGGTAGGCGGCAAAAAATTCTTGGCTTGCTAAAATTAACTGGGCATTTGTAAACGGATTATCCGCACTGTATTCATTATCTTCATCTGTTTGTGTGCCCGCTAATATGTTATTATCCCCTAGCTCTTCAAGACAACGCGCTTCGTCAAAAACACTAAAACGTAAATTAAAGCGTCTGAGCATCTCCACCAACCACTGATGTAACAAGCTTTCCGGCACGATAATCAACACACGCTGGCTTAAGCCGTGTATGAGTCGATGATGCAAAATTAATCCCGCTTCAATGGTTTTACCCAGCCCCACTTCATCCGCTAGCATTAAACGGGGCGCAGCGCGGTTAGCGGCTTCATGAGCAATATACAATTGATGTGCAATCAGTGAGGTACGCCCCCCTAATAAACCTTTTATAGGGGATTGCTGGTGTTTTTGCAGTTTACGCCACGTATCGTAACGTAATAAAAACCAGCTATTAGGATCAATTTGGCCAGTAAATAAGCGATCTTGCGGTTTATTAAATTGAATATGGTGATTTAATTCAATTTCATCGAGCCGAATCTCACTGCCATCTACCGCTGTGCCGATGTAAGTAATTAAACCTTCTTGCTCTACTACCTTAGCAATAATAAATTTTTCTTCATCAGCAGATTCAACGGTATCGCCCACTGAAAAACGCACCCGCGATAAGGGGGCGTTGTCAATTGCGTAAATACGCTGTTCGTTGCTGGCTAAATACAACACGGTAATGCGTTTAAAGTTGACTTCGAGAATAAGTCCTAAGCCAAGTTCAGTTTCGGTATTGCTGATCCAGCGCTGGCCGGGGGTGAAATTTTCCATGTATTGAGGGGGTAGATAGGTTTTTTTACTAAAATTGCGCCAATTATAAGCGCTAGGGCAGAATTATTCTGAAAATTAACTAAAATTATCAACAGGTAAAATCAAAAATACGAATCTACGGCAGTTTTGTACATTCATAAACAAGGAAAGGGTAATTAACTGGGTTTGTTAAGTTTCTATTCAGCTTGTATAGAATACTATTAACACAAGACTTTTAACCGATGAATTAAATTTTGGTGGCCTATAAAATGACGCACTAAGGAAATACAACAATGAAAAAAATATTATTTTTAATTTCACTCACCACGGTAGCGCTGTTATGCAGCACAGCAGCTGAAGCTTACCACCGCGAAAGTAAAAATCGCGTACAACACAGTTACCGTAAACAGTATCAGCAACCGCGTGATTATTATCCTCAGCAACCGCAATATCTGCGCTCCCCAGTACATAAAAATGTAAGCGTTGGGGTGTTAGGCCGTGTTTTAGGTTACGAAATTGCTAAAGAAGATGGCGTTGCAACCGGATTAGGCGCAGTAGAAAATACGTATTTGGGGAGTAGCATGTTAAAAAAACGATAACAGGTATTTAAGTGCGCATCGTCCTGTTATCGTGATAGTTATCAATTTTCCAACGGGGGTTGTTAGCATTATTTTACGATGCCATTCCAATCGTAAGAATAAGTGTAATTTGCAATTGCGCCATTAAAGGCCAACAGATTAAAGTTAAAACTTGCTTGTTCTTTTACGGCAAAGTAGCGTTTTATGACCCCGTTAACGTTCTTTTGG
Source organism: Crenothrix polyspora (assembly GCF_900163755.1). GTDB lineage: Bacteria > Pseudomonadota > Gammaproteobacteria > Methylococcales > Methylomonadaceae > Crenothrix > Crenothrix polyspora. The sequence continues at coordinate 27,314 of NZ_FUKI01000111.1, forward strand.
CTAACAACAGCGGTGTAGCTGTATTGGGTATTTTTCCAGAGACCGGTACCACTTTTTTGCCCAGCGGTAGCAAGACCTGACAACAAAGAGCCCTGAGGATTAAGCAATTTCAACGTGTAGGTATCTGCTTTAGTCGGTATCATGATGCCGTCAAAACTACCTTGTAACTGATTAAATTTAAACGGTATACTGCCATTTGGTCTTTTTTTGCCAAAGCTGTAGTGTGTGCGCCAAATTGCGTTATTGGTACCCGGTGCCGAAAAAGGCACAGTATGGCCTTGAAAAACGACTTTGCCTGATACAACCAGTTTTCCTGCAACATCCACTTGCTTGTTTTCTAATAAATATTTGCTGGCTATGGGGGCAGCCACCTTGCCAAGTACCAAGCCTTTTTTAGTAGCAAAATCTATAATTTCTTGTGGTATAGCGACCGATGCTAACACTGGCGTTGCATAACTGCATGAAAAAGCAAGGCTCAATACCAGCGCTAACTTATTGATGTATTTCATTGGGCATCCTTCATACTGGAAAATAAATAGTTTTAAAGCCAATGAAAAACCGTGCTAATCAGTTGTTATCTTGGAAACATTTGGCTTACTAAGATAAAAGCACTATCTGTGCCAACGTATATTTTTAAATTTTTGCTATAAATACAATGAGCTTGTTGCTAACAAAATATTTTTCATGTTGCGCGTGTTTAAAAACATGACAATTTTTGTTCAATACAACCCAAAATTGTCACGAAATGTGTTTACTGCCTCGGTGTAAGCGGGTTTTTAATAAGTAACGGCAAGGCTTGCGCTTTAGGCTTAGCATCAGGCAAAGCGATTATGAACTTTACAATGACACTTCAACACGGCGTACATTGACTTATAACTTCGGCGTATTTTAACTACATGCACAATGATCCTTATATTTTTGAACAAATCCATATTGAAGTAGCACGCAATGCGTCCGATGACTTTAATTTGTTTCACGATAAACACAAATGGTTGCAGATTACCCATAACCCATTTAAAGGCCCAATTGTATTGGGCTACCAACTCAATACACTCATTGAATATCAAATGCGTCTGTATCGTACAGCGCATCATGAAGACAAGGTAATTGCTGAAAACAAACTGCGCTTCAGTAATTATCAAATTACCTTTGTCAATGCGGTTCGACCGCGTGTACCCGTGTATCTGGAAATTAAAAAGACGTTGATTAACACAATCCCTACCTTAACCTTGGCTAATCGTATTGCGATGAAGTCAGATGGTAAAACGGTATTATTGGGCTTTAAAAAAGAAACCTCAGTGCCGCTATTTTTAGCCGACACAGCACTTGATAATTTGCCTGATCTTAACGCTATTGCAGATAGAACACAGGTACCGAACACCGAGTATTTTCTTAAACGTAAATACCTGAACGATGGTTCGGTTAAAAATTTTCTATCCGGCTCGTTTGCGGAACAATCGGATTATTTTGATGAAGTCATTCAACTGGCCAATTATCCAGAAATATTTCCTTGCAGCTTAACCTCTGGCGCTTTATTAGAAAAAGCCCAATTAGAAAACCATGATTTTAAGCGTAATCCTATGGTTTACACTTCGCACGAAATTTCAGTTGATCGCTATTATGTCAGTCAGCTGAAAAATAATGACACCTTGCACATTCTTGTTAAACAGCTGCCCGAATCCTCTGAAAATACCTTAAACCATACCAATATCCGTTTAAGAAGCTATCACTGTTATGGTTTATTAACCGATAATAAAGTATTATTCAGGTTAACTATGAATCTTGTACCTTTAGAAGAAATTCTTAAGAATTTACGGCAAAAATAACGCCAAAAGCCAGTCACAAAACGGCTTACCCTTTAAAAATAAAACGTCTTATTTTTAAATCTTATTTTTCATAGTCACCAAATTATCTCCTGCATGTCAGCGTACAAAAGCAACGCTTACGCGGTGTTTTTTGTGTTGGCTATCTGCTTAAAATGCAACACAGTGCAAGGCTTAACTGTTTGCTCTCATATTCTTACAGCGTTTTCACAGTTCAATAGTTACAGCGTAACCGTTCGCACTGAGCTTGTCGAAGTGTGCCGTTCATGCTTCGACAAGCTCAGCA
>NZ_FUKI01000157.1 GCF_900163755.1 Crenothrix polyspora
CTTCGACAAGCTCAGTGCGAACGGTTACGCTGTAACTATTGAACTGTGAAAACGCTGTAGGTATTTTTAAGATGTTGGGGTGGGCTGCTGCGCTAAAAAACTTTGGATTGCAGCTTTTAAAAGTTTAGCAGACATTGTTTTTTCAAACGGTGTGTGCTTATCGGTATTATCCTCTGAGACATAAAATAGTGTCATTGGTTTTTCGGCACTGACCAACAATTTGATGGCATTTTTTATTTGGTGTGCAATAGGATCATCTATAAAATAACCATTATAAAATAACGCGTAGGCCGCAATATTTGCTTGTGTGTTATGGTGTAACAAAGTCACCGAAATAGCGTGTCCGCCAGATAAGATAATTTTTCCATCATTACGCAAATCGTTGCCATAAGACAGCGCTAATTCAGGATGATGATAAAGACGCTTATGATCATAAGCACGACCAACAAATAATCGTGCTGTGTTACCTTGTTTATCTTTATATGTTCTTTCAAACCAATCAACGCAGCCAAACATATCCATGCCCCAATCGATATTTCGTCGTGTAGGTACAGAGATAAATTCACCTAAATCTGCTTTAATAGCGTGTGGTGTTGCCGTATTATCAACCGCCAATCCCAAGTAATTGTGTATCACCGTGGGAATAAGTGCCAGTGATAAAAATACCGCAACTGGAACGGCATAACGTGAGCAGATCATTTTGGCGATTGAGTTTGTTCTGATATAACAGCGGGTTCTTGACCTAAATAAAAAATAATAGGCAATGCGGTCGCAAAGGTTAACAAGCCTGATATTTCATGCGCTGAAGTGGCTAATATATCCAAGCCAAAGCCATTAACCAATAAAGCCAGAATCAGTACTCTTACAATATTAACCGCCACGGCGAGCGGTGCGGCAATAACTAGCAACAGTATCCGTCGTTTAACACTGCTGCAAAAATACGCAGTTAAGATAGCAATTGTCATGGCCGCATACAGTGTTGCAAAACCACTGCACGCATCGGCAACCATTAAAGAGCCGCCTTCAACTTCAAGTTGGGTTCCTGTGGAAAATACCGGTATCCCTAATAATTTTAATAAAAAAGCCACGCTCTGGGTGGCGATATGCCTAAGTAGAAGATGTAAAGACTGGGTAAATACCAAAGGAATCGGTAAGGTCAGTAGCAAAATACTCAATGGGAATAAAATGGCTTTAGTGCGTGTTACACCTAAAAACAGCAAGGAAAAACCCGGCAACGATAAAATTAAAGCAATCCCTGACAGCAGTTGCGAGTGTATGCCGGTATCTAACATATGTAGCAGTAATACCGGAATCAGAATAAAAAAGCCCCAGCCGTTTGATTCCTTCGGTAGCGCTTTTAGCTTGCGTAATTCAGCGTGAATAAGATAAATAACCAAGCCTGCCACTAAAATACCGTGGCCATTTTGCCAAACACTCATTGTCCAGCGTTGCCACAGCCATATAAAAGTGGGTATAAATAAAACAATACACTGCGTAAACACTAACCATAATAGCCAATGCTGTGGTTTTTTAAGGTGTGTGATCGTGGTGTTTTGTAACACGGGGTTATTCATTTTAATGTGGTGTTAAGGCTAATGTATTCAAAGAAACACACAGTGTTTATTGAAGTATAGAACAGTTCTGTTAAAAATTTGACAAATTGAACGCGGAATTAATCGTAAATAAGCGCTCAGTTCTGCTGGGGACTCACAAAGTTTGAGCGGTATTACAGTATTATTGCACCTAAATAACAGGTCGAAAAAATAAACTACGCCAGAGGCATCATAATTAAGTTTATCAAACCTAGGAGTGTGTCGGTCTTACAGTTATCCAGTAGTATTGAGTTAAAATAGTCGACCACCCCAA
>NZ_FUKI01000110.1 GCF_900163755.1 Crenothrix polyspora
CTACCGTTCGTCCTGAGTTTATCGAAGGATGATTGGCCATCAGTAATATAAAGTGGATACACTCCCATGACCCCAGAACAACTCATTGTAAAATGCTACGCTGAACAGGAAGGCGATTGTTGGGTTGCTGTTTGCCTTAATTTTAATCTGGCTGCGCAAGGTGATTCTTTTGAAGAAGCTAAAATCAAGCTGGAAGCCATGATTGCTGATTATGTTTATGATGCCTTGGTTGGAGAAGATAAGTTTTATGCAGCGCAATTGTTATCAAGACACGCACCGTTTTCTACCTGGCTTAAATATCATTTTATTAAGTTAAAAATTGCGCTATTGCACAGTGCAGAACGTGTTTTTGATGAAATGTTACCGCTGATTCCAGCATGAGTGGGGAATATCCACCGCTTACCTGTAAAGATGTTAAAGCTATTCTCGCCTACCTTGGTTTTGTTGCCAGGCCCACAAAAGGCACATCGCATGAACAATGGGTAAAAGTCGAAAATGGCAGGTTGTATAAAGTGACGGTCGATTGCCCTAAAGCCCCTTTTTCACAAACGCTTATCAAAAGTATGGCAGAACAAGCGGGATTGAAAAAGAAGGATTTTTACCGGATATTCAAACAACTTTGAGGTATAAATACATTGTCCACACAGAACCTACACGGCTGAAAGCTTTTTACATTTAGCGTAAACAAATTCAGGATCAAGATCAGCGCCAGATTCCCATTCAATCGTATCAAAAGCAACTGTAACTTTTTCAATGGATTATTTGCAAAAATTATTTCTGAAAAAATAAATTGTAAATTTTATTTACATTATTATTTTTTTATTTATCAAATTGTTTGTGTATATTATTTTGACATGATCGCCGTGTAGTTTTGGTATAAATTGGGTATTTTTTTGTTGTAATGCACTAATAACCGAATAAAATCGCAGTTTGTTATTAGTTTAAAAGTGTAAAAATTTTTAACGCTTGACAGTCAGGTCGCATAAATTGGCGACATGCTTTTGTAATTGATAAGTCAATACCGTTAAATTAACTATGCAATACCAAAAGAGCTTGGGGATTAGCTTCCACAATTTTCAGTAATGCTCTAGCAGGACCGGTAGGGCGCACACGCCGTTGTTCCCAATTTTGCAGGGTTTTTAGTTTGACACCAATCAGGTAGGCAAAACGGGTTTGTGACAAACCGGTTTGTTCACGGATAGCTTTAACATCTGGTTCAGGAATTTCTCGAATACGTAGTCCATCAACTTTTTCACCGCGCATGTGTCGTCCCATGTCACGAACACTTTCTAGTAGCTCATTAAACTGTTTGTCATTCATGACGAATCTCCGCTTCTATAACAGCAGCAAGTTGTTTTAACTGATCTTGAGTAAGATCACTGGCTTCATTTTTAGCATAAGCATAAACCAAGTAACAACATTCTTTGCTATGCCAATGGTAATAAATAACCCTTGCTCCACCACGTTTACCACGTCCAGTTAGTGGCACACGTAACTTACGAAGACCTTTACTGCCTGGAATTACCATTCCAACTAACGGATTTTCAAGGATAGTATTTTGAAAGCCACGTAAGTCTTCATCTGAAAAGAGAGTTTCAGCACAATGTGTAAAAATAGGAAGCTCAATAAATATCATGAGGTAAATTGTACGCTAAAAGCGTACAATTTTAAACATTTAGCGCAGTTTCGAAATACAGTGGCTAACATCGTGTTACCGTGTTTAGGTTTGTCAGTGGTTATGATATTGATTTTTAGCTATAATCAACCATTAAAATTAACGCCTGTGTGTGAGTTAAGTGGACATCAAAGAATATATGCAAGACCTCGGTCAGCGAGCCAGAGCCGCTAGCCGCATTATCAGTAAAGCCGAATCCGGCAAAAAGAATCTCGCCTTGTTGAAAATAGCTGAAGCTATCGAAAACAATCAAGCTATGCTCATCAGCGAAAATGAACGTGATCTGCAAATCAGCCGACAAAATAATCTTGATAGCGCAGCACTGGATAGATTAACGCTATCGCCCAAAGCCATACAAGCCATGATAGACGGCTTAAAGCAAGTTGCCGCGTTACCTGATCCGGTCGGCGAAATTACCGATTTGCGTTATCGACCCAGTGGCATTCAGGTGGGCCAGATGCGTGTGCCGTTGGGTGTTATCGGCATTATTTACGAATCACGCCCGAATGTCACCGTCGATGCGGCAGCGTTGTGTCTTAAATCGGGCAACGCCTGTATTTTGCGTGGCGGTTCGGAAGCTTTGTATTCCAATCAAGCCATTGCTGCGTGCATTACTCAAGGATTAATACTGGCTGATTTGCCGGAAGATACCGTGCAATGTGTCGCAACCGCTGATCGTGCAGCAGTCGGTGAATTGATTACCATGAAGGAATACGTGGATATTATCGTGCCGCGTGGTGGTAAAAGCCTGATTGAACGCATCTCTAACGATGCCACTATTTCAGTCATTAAACACCTGGACGGTATATGCCATGTGTACATCGATGACAGCGCCGATATTAACAAAGCGGTTGCCATTGCCGATAACGCCAAAACCCACCGCTACGGTGTTTGCAATGCCATGGAAACCTTGTTGGTCGCCGAAGGCATTGCGCCAAAAGTGCTGCCGTTATTGGCCAAGATATATCTGGATAAAGGCGTGGAGCTGCGCGGCTGTATCAAAACCTGTAGTCTTATTCCCCAATGCAGCCGAGCTTTCGAGGACGATTGGCGTACTGAATATCTGGCACCGATTTTGTCTATTCGCATCGTCAAAGATATTGATGCGGCAATGGAACATATCCATCAATACAGTTCTGCCCACACCGAAGCCATTGTGACGGAAAACTACACGCTGGCACGGCGCTTTTTAAGGGAAGTGGATTCCAGTTCGGTCATGGTGAATGCTTCGACGCGTTTTGCCGATGGTTTTGAATACGGGCTGGGTGCAGAAATCGGCATCAGTACCGATAAGTTACACGCGCGTGGCCCTGTGGGTTTGCAAGGCTTAACGTCGCTCAAATTTGTGGTGCTAGGTGACGGTCATATCCGCCAGTAAATGATCGGTATTTTTGGTGGTACGTTTGACCCTATCCATTATGGCCATTTACGTTCGGCACTGGAAGTTAAGGAAATTTTCAACTTAACGCAAGTCAGGTTAATTCCCAGTGCCCAGCCGCCACACCGACTGCAACCGCTGGCATCTGCGGCATTGCGCTTACAGATGCTGGAGCTTGCCATCAGCAATCAAACGGGCTTGGTGGCCGATGACCGTGAATTAAAGCGGGTAGGGCAGTCGTATATGATTGATACGCTACAGTCTTTACGACACGATTTTCCGCAGCAATCCTTGGTGTTATTCATGGGCAGCGATGCCTTCAATACATTGACCAGTTGGCATTGCTGGCAAGATTTATTCACTTACGCGCATATTGTGGTATTAACCCGCCCAGGCTTTGTTATACAGGCATTGGATGATTTTTTTGCCACGCGATTAACCACGCAAAAACAAATCTTGGCAGCACACAAAGCCGGTAAGCTGTTATTTCAGTCCGTTACGCAATTAGATATTTCTGCGACAGCAATACGCCGTTGTATTGCAGAGGGAAAAAATCCGGGCTTTTTGTTGCCCGATGTAGTCATTACGACTATAAAACAAAACCAACTTTATCAAATAAATTAGTTTTATTATTAGGAATATACATGCAAACAGCCGCGTTATTAAAGATAGTTCAGAGCGTATTAGATGAACACAAAGGCCAAAATATTATCACCTTGGATGTGATCAAAAAATCCAATTTTACCGATTATATGGTGGTGGTAACGGGTACGTCGGAACGTCATTTACATGCTTTGTGTGAGTACGTATCTGACAAAAGCAAAGAAAATGGTCATAAACCGTTGGGCTTAGAAGGTGGATTAGGCTCTGGGTGGGTGCTGCTGGATTTGGGCGATATTATTGTGCATGCCATGACCGTTCAGTCGCGGGATTTTTATCAGTTGGAAAAATTGTGGTCGGTAGGTGACGCTAAAGAAATGCAACTACAGGCAAGTTAGGTTTCTACACATAGCAACGCGTCACTATTTTAGCTACCAACTTTATGACGGGATATCCGTTTGTCCTGAGCTTGTCGAAGGACTTGTGGCTCATGGTTCGACAAGCTCACCACGAACGGTTTTATTTAAAGTTGTCCCGTTTTAAGTTGCTAGCCACTATTTTTAAAGAAAACACCTATTTTACATTTTGGTCATGGCAAAATTACCGACTGCGTTGTTTAATGTTTCTCAAATTAAAGCACTTGAGTGCCTTGCCATCCAAGTACAAGATGTTTCTGGCTTAGAATTAATGATACGTGCAGGCAATGCGGTGTTTCAGCAGTTGCGAGAAAGATGGCCTGATGCTGTCCAGATAGCGATTTTTTGTGGCGCTGGCAATAATGCCGGTGATGGTTATATTGTTGCGACACTGGCGCTGCAAGCGGGTTTGTCTGTCATCGTGTACAGTGTTATTGCTACGGAACACTTAAAAGGCGATGCGTTGGCAGCGTACCAACTGTACCACGAGGTATTGGGTCGGGTTGAGACTTTTGTGCCGGAACCATCGGTAATGGCGCAGATGGATGTTATTGTCGATGCGTTATTAGGCACGGGTTTGTATAAGCCGGTGACCGGTATAATGGCGCAAGCGATTGCGTTTATTAATCATACTGACAGCCCTGTTATTGCTGTTGATATACCTTCTGGGTTACATGCCGATACCGGTTGTGTAATGGGTTGTGCGGTAGTTGCTGATTGTACAGTGACTTTTATTGGCTTAAAACAAGGCCAGTTTAGCGGACAAGCGGCCGATTATTGTGGCAGTATTGTCTATGATGCGTTAGGTGTTGCCGATGCGGTTTTTACTGACATCCCCGCTACAATATGTCGCGTCGAAAGATTGTCGCTAGCACCAAGACAGCATTATTCACATAAAGGCCATTATGGCCATGTGTTAGTGATTGGCGGTGATCAGGGTTATTCTGGCGCGGTCAGGTTGGCAGGAGAGGCGGCATTACGTATCGGGGCAGGTCTGGTGAGTATTGCAACACACACCGCACACGCAGGCATGATAAATCTGGGTCGACCTGAGTTGATGTGTTATGGGGTGGAAAATCCTGATCAATTATTACGATTAATAACCAAAGCCAGTGTGGTGCTTGTCGGACCGGGTTTAGGATTGACTGCCTGGGCAAAAGATTTGTTTATTGCGGTGATTAATGCCAGCCATGCGGTTAATCCGTTGAATGCCAAAATACCCTTGGTTATAGATGCTGATGCGTTACATTTTTTGGCGAATGCGCGTATTAAAAATCCAGATTGGATTTTAACGCCGCATCCAGGCGAAGCAGCGCGGCTATTGCATGTTTCAACCAGTGATATCGAACACGATAGGTTTGCTGCGGTGTCAGCAATACAAATGCGCTATGACGGTATTGCTGTGTTAAAAGGCTCAGGTACGTTGATTGCCTCAGAAATTATTGCCGTGGCTAATACCGGTAATCCGGGCATGGCTTCTGGCGGTATGGGCGATGTGTTAGCGGGGGTGATTGCAGGTTTGCTGGCACAAGGTTTATCGCCTAAAGAGGCGGCTCAGCAAGGCGTGTATTTACATGGCTTGGCGGGTGATAAAGCTGCACAGCACACCGGCGAAAGAGGTCTACTCGCCAGTGACTTGTTGCCTTATTTAAGCCAGTTGGTGGCGTAATGGAAAAATATCTTGCCAGCTCAGAAGACACTGAGCAATTTGGTGCTGCGTTATGGCATTTGTTGCCAGCAACAGCGGTCGTTTTTTTACACGGTGATTTGGGTGCAGGAAAAACCACTTTAGTGCGGGGATTTTTACGTGCAGCTGGTTTTTTAGGGGCAATTAAAAGTCCAACCTATACGCTAGTAGAGGAATACAGTCTTGGCGTGCAAAAAATATTTCATTTTGATTTATACCGGTTAGCTGATCCTGAAGAGTTGGAATGGATAGGGATTAACGATTATTTTGGGCAAAAGAATCTGTGCTTTATCGAGTGGCCTAGCAAAGGTGCGGGATTTTTACCGTTACCGGATTATGATATTTGTTTACATGCCCAGGGTATTGGACGGCAGTTAACCCTGCAAGCAAGGCTGTGATACCTACCACCCCGTATTCGACAATTTAACATTACCGACGCTCAGTTAGTGCTGGTGCGGTGTACTTTGAGGTAGTTCTGCGCTTTTTCCTTAAAACCTTATTGTTCTAGTACACCAAATTGTAAATCAACAGGATTTAAATATTAACTTGATGTAGTACACAACAGCGTTTCATTCATGATTTGAAGATTTTTATTATCCTGTTTTTATATGATTTGATGTACTAGTATAATTTCAGTAAAACCTCTCTCCCTATTTTATAGAAAAGGCAAGCAATGAAACAAAAAACCGTCTTACTGTTATTAAATTTAGGTACGCCTGATAGCCCAAGCCGGTGGCAAGTAGGACGATATTTAGGGCAATTTCTTAATGATCCTAGGGTTATTGATATTCCTTGGTTGGCTAGAAAAATTTTAGTTAATTGTATTATTGTGCCGTTTCGTGCGGGTAATTCATCTAAGCTGTATAACGCTATTTGGGATAAAGAAACTGGCTCGCCTTTGTTAATGAATACCTTGGCATTGCAAAAAAAATTACAGGCAGCTGTGGGCGATGATATTACAGTGGAAATGGCCATGCGCTATAAAAATCCCAGTATGGATGTTGTGTTAGAGCGTATACATCAGCAAGGTTATCATAAAATTATTGTGTTTCCGTTATTTCCGCAGTATGCTTCAAGCAGCACCGGCAGTGCCTTGCAACGCTTTATGGAAATTGTGAGTCAGTGGTGGGTGATTCCGGAAATTAAAATGGTGTCGCAATATTTTGATAACGCGGATTTTATCAATTGCATCGTCAATAGAGCCAAACAATACGATCTTAAGCAATACGATCATATTGTCTTTAGTTACCACGGCTTACCCGAAAGACAAGTCGATAAAGTCTATAACGACGGTGTTTTGTGTAAACATCATCACTGTGAGGACGTTCTAACTGAAAGCAATTATTACTGCTACAAAGCCGCGTGTTACCAAACTACCAAAGCGCTAGTTGAAAAACTGGGGATAGCGCAGGATAAATACACACTGAGCTTTCAAAGTCGTTTAAATAATAAATGGTTAACGCCTTTTTCTGATAAAGTTATTGAAGAGTTGGCAGTAAAAGGCGCTAAAAATATACTGGTTTTTTCGCCGGCATTTACCGCAGATTGTTTGGAAACTTTGTACGAAATTGGTATCGAATATCAAGAGATTTTTCATAAACACGGCGGTCAAAAAATTCAATTGGTAGAAAGTTTGAACAGCGGTGATGATTGGGTTGAGACTATCAAAAAAATTGTATTGTCGTAATTGTCCGTTGAATAAGCGCGCTGTCACAGTTAAGATCGAAACGCCTGCTTTAAAGGCAGCAAAATGAGCCAGCCATGAGTATTAGGTATTTTGTGACAAGATACGCAGTTGTTGTGTGAAATTAAGAAAAGAACCGACAAAAAAATCTTAAACTTGCATAATGTTATTGTATGAGTATAATGCTCGCATTGGTAGAGAGTTAGAATTTTAGGCACGTAGCTCAGTTGGTTAGAGCACCACCTTGACATGGTGGGGGTCGTTGGTTCGAGTCCAATCGCGCCTACCAAGTAAATTAAAGCCTTGCATGAAAATGTAGGGCTTTTTTTATGCCTGATTTTCATCCAGTTCCCCAAGTTTTACTTCATTCTCAAAAAACAACCGTAACACAGGTAATAAGCGCTGTACGGACTTGATGGCATTGAGCAGTGCTTCCGTTCGTTTTGAATCTGTATTTCACTGAGCCCTGTATAACATGGATACAAAGGTATATTCAGGAACACGGCATCGTTGTAAAGAACTACCGCGTTAAAACGCAAACGTAGACACATTAAAAAATATACTGTCGTCTTGGAGGTCGTGCGAATTTTGCGGCGCAGCTTTATTAAGATCATGGGCGTAGAAAAAATCGGCTTTAATATGTTTTAAACCTTGCCAACTTAAACCAATTCCCAGTGAATGAAGGTAATCAGCGTTATCACGGTCATTCCATGCCGCGCCGTAGTCCATAAACGGGAATATTGTTAATGCGTTAGGATAACTGCCTTGCGTGTCCCATAACGGATAATGGAATTCGATACTTGTGCTATAGCCATTATCACGTACCAATTCATTTTCACGGTAACCGCGCACGCTATACACACCACCCACAGCGATTTTTTCTTGTGACAACACGGCTTGGTTGCTGAGTTGTAAATTACCCCGTAAACGGAGTTGTGCGCCATTATCCATCACTTTCCAAGCATGTTGAACTTGACCTAGCCAGGCAAAATAACGGCTATCTGGGCCTTTTGAAGCACTTTGTAAAGTAGAGCCTAACGCATCTAAACCCATGCTGAAAGTGGAGCGTGCAGCAAACACATGGTGTTCAAAACGGCCACTGTAATCTTGAAAAAACCGCAAGGCCACGGTGGTGTTTTTGCAAGGTGCTTTGTTAAATTTAAAACAATCCTGATCTAGTAAACTTGTTTGATTAAACCGACTGGACAAATTGACGCCCAAAATAAGATTTTGTTCAGCCGTTTGGTAAACAGGATAGCTGAGTGTCCAACTGAAATTAGTAACATGGCTGCCGATATTGGCTTTGTTTAAGGGCTCTTCTACGATTGATGATTTGCCTGTTTCAAAGTGGAAATCAAACAATGTGCCATAAGCATTGAGTGGTATTGACATCCCGCCTGCGTAAACAGCTGAACCTTTGCTGGTGTCAAAACGAAAATCAAATTTATCGCCCCAGCGGGTCAGGTTTCTAACCCAGGCTTCGGCTTGCAGTTGCTCTGCGCCAATACTGGGTGGGTTGTAATTGTTCAAGTGTAACGCCAGTTGATAAGGTCGAGCGCGGGTGACATGCAGATCAAGTGCGCTTTGGCCTAATTCTGGTAAGGGTTTAAGGTTGCCGTTAAGGTATTCAATAAGGGGATCGTTTAACAGCTGTAAGTAGCGATCTTGGAATGTTTGGCTATTGAAGGGCTTATCATCCATTAGGCGCCATCGAATGTAGTCTGGGTGTAGCCAACCATTACCCTCTATATTGATGGCCGTTAATTTGCCCTCTATCAATTGTATGTTGAGAAGGCCATTTTTGAAGGTTTGTGTAGGGATGACCGCACCGGAATTCACATAGCCGTTTTTTATGTAATGTTGGGTCAGGCGATAGCGTAGTTCTTCCAGTTCGCCGACATCAATAGCGCGGTGTAAAAAGGGTTTGGCGATGTTTTGAAGTTTGGCCTCATCAAATACGCTGTTACCGGAAAATACAATTTGGTTAAGTATTACTTTAATTCCGGTGTTTTGAGTTGCATGCGAAGGTGTTTCATCAACGGGAGGTAGTACAAACGGTTGTGGGGCTTCTGGGGTAAATTCGGGTAAGGTTTGTTTTTGTTCGCTTGGTCGGCTGGAGGGGTTGTTGCGTGCTTCACAAATGGAAACTATTAGCCACAAAACAGGTAATACCACTATTGTTACAACTTTTTTAGGCATGGCTTTACCCTTCGTTGTTCTTTAACGTTTGCTGTTGCGAATGGTTATGTTGAGGTTGGCAATAATGAAAGCAAAACCAAGTACAAAATCACTGCCCACCGCGAACTAACCAAAGCGATCTTCCGTGATCCTTAGCGTGATCAGACACTGTGGGACGCCAAAAATTTATAACCCAAGCACGATCACCATCGAAGCCATTAGTGGTATACGTGGATGACGACCAAAATTCGTTATAATCAGCGCCAAATGGAAACACTTGCAAATTTATTGCTGGAGAGATGCATTGCCATTCAATAAGCGTGAAGAGCTCCTTAATATTGGGGATTCGCCAGTCCTTGTATTTGGCAAAACCGCCATTTATGTTGAGTGTTTGTACGTGTTGCAATACTTCCCGCCAACGGCCTCCCCCTCTATATAGTTTACAAACACGCTTGATAGCATCCCACTGCTGGTCTTCTAAACATGCTTTCCACATTAAGCCAGTGTACGTATCTAACACTGTTCCGTTACTATAACGGGTAAACCGGCTGGTTGGAGTGGTGGCAGTAATATTTGGGTTACACGTTTGAGCATTGCCCATCAGTGGCAACATTACCAACATGCAGGGTAAAATAATTGTTTGGCTGAGTTTTGACACAGTGATACTCCAAGTTTAATAGATCATTGATAAATGGCGATGTCCTGGTCACTCATTAAGTGTCAGTGTCTACAAATCTTTCAGAGCTGTAGATTCGCCGCATTAGCAAAAAAAATTACTGTCCACCACGTACTAATCGAACGCGAATATACTCATTACTCTTAGAGTCAGAGCCTATCATCTTGTTGTAATAGCTGACATGAGAAAAAGAGGTATTAAAATTGACATACCAAGCCGAAGTAGCTTTATTACCTGTAATATCGCTAGACTCCGTGGTAGATGACCAAAAACTGAAATGATCTTCAGGAAAATAGTCTGTATCCACAGCAGGGTTGTCACGATCCAATGAGGTAAGGTTGAACAGTTCTTCCACAGTGGGTAGACGCCAATCCTTAAACCCACACCAGCCCACTTTATTAACGGCTTTAACATAAGCGTAAGTATTACATCCCGTTTTTGTCCCGCATAGACCTGCATTTTGGCTACCTGCGTTGCCGCCATTAATTTTTTTGTTGGGTTCATACCAACTGTAAGTCCAATCCTTGTCGTGCAAACCGCCATCATTGGTTTTAATTTCCCATAGTAGACCGGTTACATTGTCTTTTACACAGCTCCATACAAGTGCGTTGGCGGCTAACGCTTTTCCGGTACTGCTCATTTTGGTAAAGCTAAAGCCAGCATGGCCATCTGAGTTTTTATTGGCGGTTTTATCGCGTCCGAATTGTGCATCCTGGCCTGGGTAGGCTTTTTGTGGACAAGGTAGATTACTCTCGGAGAGGTCTGAACAGGTGTCGATACCCGTGTCGTTTAGCTTTATTTTATAAACGGGTTTGGGCGCGGGCTTAACAGCGGCGGTGCTTATGGCTGGCGAAATAAAGAGGGCAGCTATCAATAAACCAGCACATAAATACCCAATTGAGTTTGGATTAAAAAATATTATCATTGTAAACTCCTTGTTTCCCGTTTTTTAAGAACCAGTTGGCAATGTAACAGCAAACTTAATGTAGCAAAAAATCAAGCGTAAAATTACTGTCCGTCGCGCACCAATCTAATTGAAAGTTTGCTGTCTTTATCGATCAAAGCATTTCTACCATTATCGAAACTGACATACCACATGAACTGGCCATCGAAGAAATATGGGGATGATGTCCATGAGGTATAGTCGCTCCCACCTGGAAACACTTGCAGATTAATAGGCGGATTGCATTGTCTTTCAATAAGCGTGCGTAATTCCTTAATGTTGGGTACGCGCCAATCTTTATAGTTGGCAAACCCACCCTTAATATTGAGTGCTTCCACCGCCCGCAAGGCTTGATGCCAAGTGTAGATGTCTGCATTAAAGTCGCAGGCATGGCTAAGTGCATTCCACTTCTGACCTTCTCTGCAAATTTTCCACATCAGGCCGGTGTATTTATCCAACACAGTACCGTTGCTATAACGGGTAAACCGGCTGGTTGGCGTGGTAGCGGTAATGCTACCCGTCTTACAATTTTGTTGAGCATTGCCAACGGGTGGCAGTAGCGCCAACAGGCATATCAGTTTGGTTATTTGACTGGCTTTGAGCATAACTTTACTCCAGTTTACTGGCTAAAAAAGAGGAGGAATGGCATTTGCTGTTTCTTGCAACAATCGGTTTTAGTAACCCACTAAATAGGTTAACGTTAACAAAATCATTGTCCGTTACGTACTAACCGAATTTGATAATCATAGGCATTAATCTGATAATTCTCGTGGCCGCGAAAGAAATTGACGTACCACGCGTAGTTATTAAAGGAGAAGAAGGAGACGAAGTAAGGGGTAGACGACCAAAAAATGTCAATATTGGTTTCAGGGAAATAGGTAATATCCAGAGCTGGTTCCTCACGATTGAACGAAGTAAGGCTAGATAATTCCTCTACAGTGGGCATACGCCAATCCTTATGGCCACACCAACCCGCTTTGTTGACTGCTTTAACATAAGCGTAAGTGTCGCAATCCTTCTTAGTGCTACATAGACCGCCGTTTTGGATACCTGCAAAACCACCATTAATTTTGTTGTTTGGTTCATACCAACTGTAAGTCCAGTCCATATCGTGCAAGCGGCCATCATTGGTTTTGCCTTCCCACATCAGGCCGGTTACGTTATCTTTTACACAGTTCCATGTCTTGGCACTAGCCAGTAACACCTTGCCGGTACTGCTAATTTTGGTAAAGCTAAATCCGGCATGGCCATCTGAATTGTTATTGGCGGTTTTATCGCGCCCGTATTGTGCATCCTGGCCTGGGTTGGTTTTTTGTGGGCAAGGTAAGTTTTTTTTGGTGAGGTTTGAACACGTAATGATACCCGTGTCGTTCAACTTTATTTTATAAACGGGTTTAACAATTGTTGCACTTATGGCAGGGGAACAAAAAAATACAGTTATCAATAAACCCTCAAACAAATACCAAATCTTGGGGTTAGTATTTGGATTAAATAATATTGCCATTGTAGCCTCTTATTTCTGGTTGTTTTTAAGAATACACCTGAAATATACCAAAAAAGCAGGTTTACTTTACGCAGTATCTCAAAAAGGTAAAAAATTTACATAGAAATCGGACATCTACCTTATATCTTAATTCTAGCGTTTTGTCTAGGTAGACAATCATTATCTGCCGTGGCTAACTGAGAGGGATGTTTTGCTTGCGCGTTTTTGTTTGGTGTTTTGGCCAGTAAGCGGTCTATGGTGTAACCATCCTGCCCTTTATTAAATAGTGGTATACCACCTTTGCCCAATTTTTTAATGGTACTTTGCCGTGCGGTGTTGGAACAAGGGTCATGGCCGACACGACTCAGATCAAGCTGGGGAGTATTTAGACTAGCCAAAGCGCCAACGATATTAAGCTGTGGGGCATTAATGGTTATATTGCCGTTAACACCATCTGGTGCAGCGGCCTGAATGACGTTATTACCAGAATTGGCTATAAACTGTAATGGTGTATTAACACCTGTTTGAAGATTGGCACTACTGGCAACCAATTGTTTGGTGTTTAAATTAATCTTGCCGCCACTGGCTTTTGTTGCATTGGTATTAGCTTGGATAAACCCCGTATCCATTACCAATACATCTGAATTTATAGTAATGTCGCCGCCGTTGCCTTTTTCTTTACTGGCTACCGATGTGGTAATTTGGCTATTATGCAATCGTGCCCAATCTTTGGCGTTAATGGTTATTGATCCGCCGTTACCTTGATTGGCAGAAGTTTTAATTGAACTATTATTTAAACTCAGCCGTGATGTGTTGATTTGAATAGGGTTGGTGGGAATATTGCCGAGTGATTCAGCAGTAATTTTACTGTTATTGCTAAGTTCTATATAGGGTGCAGCAACAATTAGCTTTAAATGCTTTTGTAGAGGATTATCAGCAAAGTTAGCTGAACTAATAGAAATTTGGCCTTTATTCATGAATAACATTTTTATTGCCGTAACTTTTACAGCGCCTGGATTGCCTGTACCGTCTAGTTTCGAAGCCGATAAGATACCCGTATCAAAAATTGAATTTTTACTATCATTAATCAGTATAGTTCCAGCATTAACATTTACTTCCCCCGCATCACCTCTGGTATAAGTGGTTGAAGAAACCTGCCCACCATTATTTATCGCCAGTTCGTTTTTAGCAAAAACTTTTACTGCACCGGCATTGCCGTTGGAATCGTTAGCATCGGAGGAAATGCCTGTGAAATACTCTGTACCTTGCCCATCGATTCGTATTGATCCCGCCTTAACATCTACTCTACCCGCATGACCGTTGGCGAAGGTATCCGACGAAATTTCTCCACCCTTGGTTATCACCAGATCGTTTGTGGCTGTGACTACTATATCGCCAGCATTGCCTCTGGAATCAAGGCCAGTTTTTGCGGAAATACCTGCGAAATGTTTGTCTTTTCCATCGATTTTTATCGTACCGGCTTTAACATCTATGCGACCAGCATTACCTTTGCCATTAGTGTCAGACGAAATTACGCCACCATTAATTAATGCTAATCCATTTTGGACAGTAACTTTTACAGCACCAACATCACCAACGGAATTAGAAAGAGAATTAATGCCTGTGACAGTTGCGGGGGTTTCCGAATTTTGTCCATCGATTAGCACCTCACCCGCTTTAACATCTATAGATCCCGCATTAGCGTTACCCTCGGTATCCGATTGAATAATTCCATCGTTGGTTATTGCCAATTCGTGCAGGGCTTCAATTTTAATATTTCCTGATTTACCACCACCGGAGCTAAGAGGGTTAGATGAGTAGATGCCAGTTTCTGGGCCAATTATTTTTAATGTACCGGCCTTAATATCGATATTACCCGCATTACTTTTGTTTATAGTTACAGAAGAAATTTTACCGCCATTGATCATAGTTAGTTCATTATTGGTATTAACCATAATATTTCCAGTATCTCCTAAACTTAACTTATCACCTCCAATTTCCGAGTTATTTATCGTTGCTTTAATTACATTAATATTGATGCCTTGTCCTGGTTGCATAGCTTTATCACTCAAATTATCGACGATAACTTGACTACTATTCACTGCATTTAAATTTTCTGCACGTATCGTAATTCGCCCTTTACCGTGACCAGAAGCATCTAATATTGTATTATTTAAGGAAATGTTGCCATGTAAAGCATGGTTGGGTAATGTTGTAACACCAATTGTTTGGTTAGTATTGCCGACAGCCGCCAGTTGCAAATCTGTGCCTTTGCCGCTGTCGCTAAATATTGCTTTATTGCTAAATATCGCATTATTTATATTAATATTGGCAGCACTTAATTGCACTGTAGCTCCCGAAGTAAATACCAAAGCGCCAGATAACTCACCGAATTCGTTGATATCACCTGCCCCGTTATATTTAATATTACCCGTTTGCTTACCCAAAAAACCAAACGCTTCCGGTGCAGCCATACTTAAGGTGTTGCCATGTGGTTTTAGAGCGCTAAATTTTGCGCCATCGGCAAATTGCAGTTTGCCAGCGGTACTGGCATAAAACGCCCCCGGCACATCTACCTGGGCATTTTCACCGAAAACAATGCCAGCTGGATTTATAAAATAAAATGCCGCCTTACCCACTTCCGATTTTAACGTGCCGTCAATATTAGACAACTGCCCTCCTGTCACACGGCTGATAACATTTTTGATGGCGCTGTTACCAGTAAAAGTAGCACTTTGTGACTGGTTTAAATTAAAGCGATCGAAACTATGAAACAAGTTATTACCTTTTAACGCACCCAAATCTTGACCAATGTGAAAGTTGGGGCCTTGTAAATTCAGTTTTGCACCAACTGAACCATCGGTAATCACCTCTGCTGAACAAGGTGTTACAGTGATAACACAGCTAATACCAACGGTGATGATAGCGATTGTCTTCATACGTTGCCTGCTTGTAAGCTTTATGAGTTAAGAGGTTGTAACTAAAATTACCCACCATTACCCACCAAAATAAACGGTGCCCAATAAAATGGATGTGAGAATTCCTTATCCTGAAGTAACTGTAATTGTGCTTGTTGTAATGCTTTGGCTTTGGTCAAGCCCTGTTGCATAAAACCATCGTAAAACGTCTGCATGAGCTTAACCGCCGCATCATCACTGATCGGCCATAACGAACCCAAAGCATTTTTGGCTTTGGCTTTCAAGGCTATCCCAGATAACCCCAATGGTGCGCGGTCATCACCTTCGGCGGTTTGGCAGGCGCTTAGCACCAACAAATCAATGGGATGTGCAAGGCTACGATCTTTCAGCAAGGTTTCCAAATGGTCAATGCCCAACAATTTATCGTAAGTCATGATAAAGCTGTCGTCAGAACTGCTACCAAAAAAACCGTGTGATGCAATATGCACCACGCCGTAATTCGACTGTTTAACTGCACTGTCAAAGTTTTTTAAGGTGTAGTTCTGGTTAAACATCACTTGGCTTGGCAGATTGGCGGCTAACGTGTCTATTTCGATTTTAACACCCGGTAATGCCAAACTTTGCATAATCTCTTGCACGTTTCTGGTGCTAGGCATTAAAGAAGCAGGGCTTACAGCGTTACGTAATCTTGCCGCGACTGAGCGCACGGTAACTGACTTATTGAGGTGGCTTAAACCACGATCAACAAGCGCTTCACCTCTAAGTTGCGTCAATAACTTTTCCGGTAGTTGTGCGACCACATCAGGGCCAGGTTGGCTTAAACCCACCAGCAAGGTTTTGTTGGCCAAGGTTTTTACCCTGGCACTGGCTGCGGCTAAACTGGGCGTTGTGGTAATTGCATAATTTTCGATGACATAGTGCTGCCCATCGTGTAAAGAGCCTAAGGGTAATAAGCGTAACGAACCATCAGGAATATAAACCAAGGTATCAATGGCATAGTCTTTTAACTGTTGTTCCAACGGTTTAATTAACCACGCATAAAGCTGTTGGGCTGCTTGCTGATCTTCTTGACCTTCACGTAAATACCTAACGAATGCTCTGATTGTACTATCCAGATGGTCACCAGTAACGTTAACTGTATGTTGATATAAACGATCACCAATATTCAGCAATACTTCAATTCGATCAGTAAGGATAATAGGATAAAACACCGCCGTTTTATCGCCTTGCGGCTGTTTTGCATTAACTTGAATATCGGTCAACAAACAACGATCCTTGAAAAAATCCTCTAATTCTGTTTGTTTAAGACGCTCCATTAAGCCGATAACTTCTTCCAGTAAGAGTTTGTTAGATTCTGTTTCTTTGGCAGTGGATTGTTGTAACAATAAGGTGATAGCACCGCGATACAACGGCCCAAAGACTTGTAAAAAAGACGATTTACCGTTTTGATAAGTAACAGGTATGTCTTGGCGAATGTTTTGCATAGCGCTGATGGCTCGGCGATAGCTGTCTATTGCCGCATCACGTTGTTGCAGTGTCGTGTACAGGCGTGCGGCTTGCCAGTTATAAAATACCTTTAAATCATCCGCGTTGATGGTTTGCAAATGCTCAAGTGCGGTTTGGGTCAGCGTTAAGGCTTCTGTAGTACGCTGCTGACTTTCGTAGACCCGCCCTAATAGGCCGTAGTATTGAGCAATAGAGCGGTGATGTTCTGCGGGTAGCTGTGCAAACGCAAGAGTCAATTGCTGGTAAAGTGTAGCAAGGCGTTGATAGTCTGCGCCATTGTGAAGGGTTAGCGCGGCCAATAACGGGTGTTCCAACCATTGTTCAGCCAGCATCAGACGTAATTCGCCCGTTATGGCTGAGGGTTCTAGTTGATTAATATTGCTTAATGCACGTTGTTGATGTTGTTTGAACTCAGTAAGGCTTTGCGATATTTGGGCAAGTGCTAGATAGCAACGTACCATTAATTCAACATTATGTACCTGGGTTGCTTCAGTTAAAGCCTGTTGTAAATAAACTTGCGCTTGTGGGGTAAGGTTTCGGCTTTGGGCTATTAAACCACTGTAGTATTTGATAATCGTGATTAGGTCATTGTTTTTAATTCGCTTAGCCAGCGCCATTGACTGTTCTAAGATAGGTTGGGCTTGTTCTGGCCGGTGCAATAAATAAGTGCTGTACCCTAATGCGCTTTTGGCTAAGGCCTGGCCTGTAAAATCGTGCTGTTGTTCTGCTTGGATTAGAGCGGCTTTGTAGGCGGTTTGGGCATCTAAATAATAACCTGCACTTTGTAAACTACTACCTTGGCGTAACAAAGTTTCAGTTGATACTGAGTGCTGTTTAAGGGCGGCATTGACTTGTCCTAAACTGGCAAAAGTTAATATTGCCCATAAAATGAAAAGTTTTTTCATTTAACGCCCCAAGAAAAATTTGGCCACCCATTTATCTAGGATAGATGAAGATTAATCCGTTCGTGGTGAGCTTGTCAAACTATTTGAAAACTAACCACCCATTCTTTGATAAAGTAAAAGATGAGCGGTTAGTTTTTTTGAGCACCTACATTAGTTAGTTGTTTCTACAATGTAAGCTTATCGAAGTACAATTAAATTTGTCCAATCACCAATACCATTTTTGGCATATTTTTGAGGTGAAAGTGTTGGGTTACGTGGCTTAAGTGCTACGTCGCATTTTCCATCACCATCAAAGTCTTTAATTATTAATGAACCAGGCTTTTCAGTTTTTGTGTTGAGGTAACGCCATTGTTGATTGACGGCAGAACGTGCCCACCAAGTAATGCCTGTAGCCATAAAATCATCTTGGCGTCCATCACCATCAAAATCACACTGAACTAGGTTTTTGGGTTCTGATGGATTAACACCATAAACATTATTTGGAGTTACTAATAAATTTCTATCGCCGTTTTGTTTAATCGCATGCATCTCATCGCCATGAAAAAAAACATTTGCATCAACAGTTACGCTTTCTTTTGGATTGCCGCGTATTTTTATTGCATATCCATTCTCCCAATCCTTAAAACCCAACGTACTTCCCCAACCACCATGATACAAAATAGTATTTTGTTCGATTACCATTTTTCCGCCAGCAGTTCCACAACAATGTTCACCACCGAGCAGCGTACTCTCATCTCCATGCATATCAATTTGGTGAGTTTGCCAACAAGCGGCAAAGATAACAATAGTTTTACCGGCAATCTTTTTTTCCGTACAATGTAAACCACCACTTGATAATACTAGGTTATCACGCAATATGTAGCCTGAAAAATCAATGCCATCGTCACTATGACTCTCGCCCGCAATAGCGTGACGATTTTCGTCAAATACATTTCCTTGAATAAAGGCATAAGCTCCTTTACCTACGCTGACACCATAACCAAAACCGGCATAATGGCGGTTGTGATGAATATAGTTTTGTTTGATCGTAACTCCAGAAGCATTAGCAAATGTCAATCTACCTTGCGGGTAAACATTATTGTTGTCAATAACATTAACAGCTGCACCGCTCCAGTAATAAAGTTCCATATTTGATATTTCAATACCTTTTAACTGCTGATCCATAGCATTGCCAGGTAAGGTTGGATCATTATCTTTAGGTTCAATTTTAATACCCGTTTCTCTGTTATTACCTCCTGCACCAATACCACGATTTGGACCATAAAGTCGGAATCCAGAAATTTTTACATTATTTTCACTGATCAGAAAAAGTGGAACACCTCCTTCGCGTTTATCAGTAACATAAATGCTAGATCCTTTATTGCTAAGGCTTCGCTCACAACCTGCCGCTGCCGTAATGGATTGATTAGAATGAAGCTCAAGATTGATGATGCCTGTGAGATTAATATTTACATTACATAGCTCAACGGACTGAACACCACCTCTGATAGCATTAAGAAATGTTTCCCTCGGATTTGGTGTACTGGCATCTATCCTTGTAGGAACAATAACAAATGGAGGCCAAAAATCTGTACTTACTATTGTAGATGTACCTATAAAAGATTTAATTATTATAGGCTTTACTATGGGTTTGGCTACTACAGGCTTAACTGTAGCATTGCCTGCTTGATTATCCGTTAATGAAATAGCTGCCTTTACGTTTGCGCTACTTGCTATTGCTAACATCATTACTGTGTTGATTATTATTTTACGCATTGTCCTATCCTCAAAGGGTTTGTTAATTTACCGTCAGTTAGTCATTGATGGTAAGCTTCAAATGACGATTACAGTTTATGTAAACGCAGAGGATAAAACTGTGGCCTGGTAACTAAAAAACTGTGACTTAATCACATTTTTTAACTGGCAATACCTTCGCTAATTTCGGATTTAGTCTAAATACGATGAAAATAATATTATTGTTACTTATTAAATCAATAGCTTATAAATTATTAAGGTGCCGTTTTCAACTGACTATATCCGTTCGGCGAAGGCATTTGCATAGTTATGGGTATTTTGAATGAAATATTTTTCAATATCCGTTAATGCGTAACTCCTAGTGTTAATTAATGTTATGGTTTGAACGTGTATTTATATGAAAACCACTTTTTAAAAATACCTATATCATAAGCGTAAATTAACTCTATTAAAGCAATATCCTTTTCCATAGTCTGAGGGTAAGAATTTGCTAAAGTGCCTGCTAATTCACGCGCCAGTGCTTTATTTAAAACTTGGTTTTCCTTTAAAAATATTTGTGCTTTTACAAATGTGGTTACTGTATCGCCTTTTTTTATCGAAGATGAAGTGGTTTTTCCTACCAATACAGACACATGATTTACTAATGGATTTTTCATCAAGGTTTCTTGACTATTTTTTAATCCCACTAATGGTTCTTGCTGAGAAAAATTTGATTTAACTAAGGGTACTATAAGCACTGCAATAAAAAATACACCTACAACAATCAAGTGGGGCTTCCATACATTAGCAATATTTTTCTCTTTGATTCCAACGTTTACAACGTAAGTGCCAAATACTAAGTCATGTAATGATTGCCGAGTAATTCGATTGAATACATAGAGATAAATGATAGAGAAAAATCCACCACAAATAACAGCCCAAATAATAAGAGACAAAACATGTCCCCAGAACGGGGATATATTCTCATTCGAAAATGAAGCGCCATTCAAAAAATAAGGTATACCAAGAATACAATATCGGCCTAATGATCTAATAAGGCTTATAGGGTTATTATCAATATTTACTACCCTCAATTTTAGCGCTTTTTTACCTAGCGTCTGTCCATTGAAAATCGTACTATTCATTACCCCAAAGTAAATTATTGCAACACAGAAACCGATTAAGCGTCCCCAAACACCTATCTTTACAAAATAAGCTTCAAGAAAATAACCTGAACCAAATCCAATCAGGCCAAGGAAAGCCATGTCAATCCAATTTGCAATAATTCTTTGCCAAAAACCGCATATCCATTCTTGTCCTGTCTTTTCAAACTGACCATCACTGTGTTCAGTCCTATTATCTTCTTGATTCATAATTATTACCCTCTAACCTTCATGACTGAAAATATCTGTAGTCTGTTTTGGACTGGGTGGCTACACTAACGAAGTAAAAAAACTCATGGATATATCGTGCATGCATTCCGTTGCACTATTAAAAATTACATGTCACTCCTGTCGGTACATTGATAATAGAGCGAGTTACACCTGAACCAGCTATGTTGCCACCACACGTAGCTGAAGTAAGTGCATGTAAACCATCATCCAGCGATAACCCAACCGTTTGTGACCCAGGTGTAGTGGTATTGGTGAATGTATTACCTTGCAGTATCAGGGAAGTTAGTTTGGCTGCCCCGTTCCCGTTTATACCCAATCCGTATGCCCCAAAGTCACTGATGTTATTGTTAGTCACAGTCGCTAGTACATCAAATCGTATAAAAACAGGATAATAAAAATCTTCAAATCATGAATGAAATGCTGATTGTGTACAGCATAAAGCTAAATTAAAATCCTGTTGACTTCCAATTTGGTGTACTAGCTTAAAAGGATAATTCGCCAGTGTTGCCCGTAAAAGCACGCCAGATCGCTCTATCGAGGGCTTACCTGCCCCCTGTATCGAGTTACCTGTGATAGCCACATCCGATATACCCGCCGCATAAACACCTAAGCCGTTCGCGCCAGCCACTTTAATACGATTGTTTTTGATGATGGTTTTGGTGCTGGCATCCACCGAACTCGTTCCAACGACTTCAACAGCCGTAGGCCATGCCACCTTGTTCTCTAACTGGCTTATCGTGTTATTTGTCACCAAAGCCCCAGAATTAAAACGATAGACTTGAAGCGCTGGCATATCTGACGTGTTAGCAATCACATTATTCCGCACAATAGCATTAACGGTATAAACCACCCTTATTGAGCCATAGACTAAGGAATTGCTGAGTACCAGATTATTGGCCAAAAGTCCTTTCTCACCCAAAGGTCGACCCGCAAACACTATGGCAGCGCCGGTTAGTTTTTGTCCTGCGGCTCCAGCAATAATATAGTCAAACTTTAAGTTACCAACTTTTTGCCCTTTGCCCGGCTCAACATCAATCTGGTCAGCATCGTTATCATAGAATTGGGAGTGGCTAACATTGGCTCCAATAGCGCCAGTAAGTGCTATGCCATCTCGTCCGTTATCGTGGGCACGGACGTATGTGATCGTGGTATTTATTGCGTCCTTATATAAGTAAAAACCGTCTCCGGTAAAGTTGCGGGATCGAACGTGGCGAATAGTCGTATTGGCATGTTGAACAAACACGCCGGCACGGTGTTCATCGGGTGTCTGATTGGCACGGTTGCCATCGAGCACCAAGTGTTCGATCGTCACATTGTCACCAGCGGTATACAGTAACCGCTCAGAACCACCAGCACCATCAGCTTGCACCAATGTAGTCAGGCCGCCACTTACCCCCGTCAATGTTGTGTAGGCAGGAATGTATAAGCTACCACGTATTGAACATGTTCCTGCAGGAAGTTGAACTCGTTCGCCTGCACCGACAGCTATCAATTTACTGATGAGCGGAGTGTCGGTTCGGGCATCTCCTTCACATTGCGCAGGGGTTAATACTTGCGCATAACTAACGATGGGAGCTAAGGTGCCAATTAAAACAAAGGGAATTACTTTATTCATGATGTTATCCTCCAAAATCATTAAGGTAGGTGGAATACCGTCAATAAACGCTTATTGAAGCCACCGAACCTAAGCAAAAACTAAATTTCGAACCTTCCAACGATTGGGTACATCTTAGTTCCAAACTCTGCAGCATCTACCTAATAACTGCCAAGTACCTGCGGCCTCATCATTTCTGAATAGCTGGTATCTCGTTAAGTATTCGTTATCGTTGCATTGCAGGTTATGCCTGTCTAAATACAAGGCTCTTCCACCGCCATCACTGTCAGGAGTAGTGGCAATATCCCTACATTGCAATCCAGCAGATGTTAGCTTTGTGTTTACTACATTAGTAACTTGGAAAATAGCATTTTGATTTTCATTTTTTATTTGAAGTAATGAGCCGTTTATGCTTTTATTCGACTTAACCAATGACGCGTTCACACTTTTGTTAACAGCAGTTCTAATTTGTCCTAAAGCTTGAACAACTGTAGCATGAGCCAGTACGCCGGTACCTGACAGAGGAACTTGGTAAGCCCCGGTACTGGTGTTGAAAACTAATGTTTGTGCATCGGCGAATAAATCGCCTTTACTATCTTTATTCATTTGCCGTTCACAGATAATAGTCAATTTACTGGAAGAATTTATGCCAAGAGTAGTGCTATTGCCAACAGTAACAACCTTGCCGTTTACCTGTGTGTTACATATAGATTTACCCAAGCCCAATTGAGTCAATCCCAGTAATTTAGTAGAATTGCCTGTAGCGGTTGAAAAGGTAACAGCGACACCCTGCATGGTGCTGTCGGGTTGAATTTCAACATTCAAGCCTCGGTTTGCCAAAGCATTACATTGA
This sequence comes from Crenothrix polyspora, assembly GCF_900163755.1. Taxonomy (GTDB): domain Bacteria; phylum Pseudomonadota; class Gammaproteobacteria; order Methylococcales; family Methylomonadaceae; genus Crenothrix; species Crenothrix polyspora. The sequence continues at coordinate 23,604 of NZ_FUKI01000110.1, forward strand.
TTCCATGCATCTAATGCACCTTGGTAAATAATACGTGATGTCTCATTGGCTTGATTACTATAAGCACTGCTGTTAAAACCAGATGTACATACGTTTTTTTGCGTTTGAATAATTTCAGCAGAACTTACCGAGCCAGATGCGCCACCTGAAAACAAAGCATAGGATGCTTCAATACTGGCTTTCATCGATTTGCTAATTGAACTGTTTTTGTAATCGGCAGCACAAAAAGTAGTTTTGCCAATAAATTGCCCGTCGCTTGCACTGCTGCTGTTAGTAACGTTATATATGCCAACAGTCAAAAGATCATTACACGATTCAGCCGCATAGCTAACTATAGGCGCTAAAAAGCCAATCAAAACAAGGGGAGTTACTTTATTCATGTCGTTATCCTCCAAAATCATTAAGGTAGGTGGAATACCGTTAATAAACGCATATTGAAGCCACCGAACCTAAGCAGAAACTAAATTTCGAACCTTTCAACGATTGGGTATATCAGTTGAAAGGTTACTGAGTTTTTTCAACAGCTGTTTAGGGCAAATAGGGTAATAGCTCAACTGCTGCCATTCCTTTTGCTACTAAATTTCTTGCATCAGCTAAGCGGTAATTTTTTCCCTTAAAAGTAATGACATCTTCAGCCCAGCACAAATTAACACCTACCAAGCGCTCACAACCCACCACTTCAGAGTTTGTACGGTTATTAACCAATGCTACGGGCTTGTTTAACTGTACAACACTGCCGGGGACGCCACATTTTGTAAATCGCCATTGATACCAGGAAGTGTCAGCCAGTCGGGTACGTGTCGACAAATTAATGCCAAAAGTTTGTTTTTCATACATAGGCCATTCTTTTTCAATAAATAGACCAAAGGGTTCTTCACAAGTAATGGGACGGTTACTAGGATATTGTCGTTTTACTGCCATAAATCCATTTGGAGCATTACTCCATCCTAAATTCACACCAGCACGATCTTGAAAGCGAAGATAAGCATTTTGATCTGTATTGTAAAGATTGTATCTGTATCCTTCTAACACTCCAACGCCACCTCCGGTAATAATCCATCCAGGTTGCGGTGCTCCAATAACAGGCCACAAACTACCTCCTAAATTAAATGCAGGATTAACAATTCCAGTAACGAGTGGTTTATCTGTAGAATTAACTGAGGTATCTCCTGAGTTATTTACAGTAACAATTGGTGTAAATATCATTTGATTAATATTTGTGACAGGCTCAATTTTTTTTGCGGGTAGGCAATTTTTGGGGTCTGGATCTTTATCTGTACCACAATAATACCCTTTGCCATCGATGGTACAGTACCATGTGCCAACGCTAGCAACTTCACAACTTGTCTTTGTTGGTGTCGGTGCGTTATCGGCTGCCGAAACATGAAATGGTATGGCTAATAAAAAGCTAATTGCACTTAATATATTTTTTTTCATTTTAATATCCCCAAAAAATTTATAAGTTAAATGTTTTCTCGTCATTGAGGGTAAACTTCAGATGACGGTTATAATTTATATAAAATTACGGGATAAAACTGTGAGCTGGTAACAAAGAAAATGTGACTTAATCACACTTTTTGTTCCAGTTCGATAGTTTGTAGATACTGGCAATACAAGAAAATATGATATACAATAAATAAATGTATATTATTAAATAATAGAGAATTCATTATGCAAGTCGCAAAATGGGGTAATAGTTTGGCGGTAAGATTGCCTGCCAGTGTTGTCGAGGCTCTCGAACTGAAAGAGGGTGACGATATAGAAATTCATATCGCCAATGATCGGGTTTTCGAAGTGGGGAAAAAACCCAGCCCACAAGAATTGTTAGCCAGATTGCGAAAATATCGCGGCCGCCTGCCTGCCGATTTTAAGTTTGACCGTTTGGAAGCCAATGAAAACCGATAAGGTATTTTTCGATACCAATATTGTGTTGCACCTACTGTCTGAAGATACTCGTAAAGTTGATAGAGCAGAGGCGGTTATTGCCTTGGGTGGTGTGATTAGTGTCCAGGCATTGAATGAATTCTCCTCGGTAGCTTCACGAAAACTGAAAATGACTTACGCCGAAATACGCGATACGTTATCGATAGTCCCCGTGCCGTATGCCAAATACAAGCTGTCACCATCAATATTCATGAACGGGGGTTGGATATTGCCGAGCGATACGGTTATGCCTTTTATGACAGCATGGTCATCAGTGCTGCGTTAGAATCGGGTTGCAGTCTTTTGTATTCGGAAGATATGCAGCATGGCCAAAAAATTGATGTTCAGCTGATGATTTGCAATCCTTTTTTGGGATAAATCATTTGTGTAGCAAAGTAGTAGAATGATGATGAAGATTGGTTTGCTGGTACACAGTTGTAACCACTACGCTGCATAACTACTGAAAAACTACAGCTGCTTATAGTGCCAGCACAAGAGTTTGAGTTCACAAACTGCAACTGGCACTTGATTTACGCCAACCAACCTTATACATTACAACTTGTGAAAAAATGATACTTTGGAGTCATTCATGATGTCTATTCAATCGATTGAACAAGCTATTGAACAATTACCCGCGCACGAGTTAGCTAAATTTCGCCGATGGTTTTCCCAGTTTGATGAAGCTGCTTGGGATGCACAAATTGAAGCGAATGCCTGCGTGGGAAAACTTGATGCAATGGCCGCAGAAGCTTTAGCTGAATACCATAAAGGTACGGCGCGTGAATTTTGAAACACTTCACCTCATCCAAATTCTGGCAACATTTTGAGGCTTTGCCCGTTAATATTCAGCAGCAGGCGCGAGAAAGCTATGCGTTGCTAAAACAAGATCCGTAATATCCATCATTACACTTTAAGCCCGTAAAAAATGGGGCATTTCGTAGCGTCCGTGTCAGTTTTGGGTATCGGGCATTGGGTGTGCCTGTAGATCAAGGTATTCAATAGTTTTGGATTGGCAACCACGATGTATACGACAAACTACTTTCTTGACATTAATGGTCGTAATATTCATAAGCAAAAATTGACTTCATGGACACTATCGAATTTTTAAAAACCACCGAGTTATTCAATTGCCTCGAAGAACAAGAAATTGCGACCATCATTAGCCGCATAAAAACAAAATCAGTACCCAAAAATACCCAGGTGATTATGGTGGGTGATACCTCCAGTACCCTGTACATCATCAAAGAAGGCAGTGTTAGTGTGGTAGCCGGTAATGAAGAAGGCAAGGAGATTATTTTATCGACTCTCCGAACCGGCGATATATTTGGTGAGCTGTCCTTATTTGACGATAAGCCACGATCGGCTGGTATCGTTAGTCTTGAAAACTGTGTGCTATTGGCGCTTTATAAACCGGATTTTTTGGAGTTATTAAATCAAAGCCCCAAAATGGCGCTACAAGTCATTAAATATTTATGCCAAAGAATCCGCTTTACCAATAACATTACCCAAAACCTGGTATTTATGGATGTTTATGAGCGTCTAAAAAACTTTCTTTATGACATGGCCATACCAGGGTTTGATGGCAAGCTGGTAACAACTAAACCGATGTCCCAAATTGAAATTGCCGCTCATATCGGTTCAGGCAGGGAAATAATCAGCCGAATCTTAAAAGAATTAGTAGAAGGCGGTTATATTACAATTGAGAAAAAGATAATCACCCTCCATAAAAAATTGCCGAAAGGTAGGTGAAGTAAACGTAGGATTGCTCGTGTTACCAACAAAGGAATCATTTTGTATTATTTTGCAATTGTTTCTCACTTTTGTTACCTTATTAAAATATTAGGTAACAACGGGTAATGATCATGCAGTACCATAAAATAAGCTATGTAGAAAAACTTGACCAGCTCCAGGACGTGTTAATTTATTCCACAAAGCTATCGGAAACTATTGGTATTTCTAGAAGAACACTTCTCAACTGGCGGCAAAAGCCGGAATCCATCTCTGCCAAATACCGTTTGGATATTGATGTATTGTATTGCCAGCACTTTTTGATCCCTGAATGGGATACTTCTAAACAAAGTTTTGAAGTGATCTTGTTGCCGGATGATATGCCCCACAACGATGCGTTGTTCCTGCCATTTCTGCGCCGCTTAAGCTATGGTACGGTAGAAATTGAAACCGATATGGCAAAAACGGATTTTGATAAGATAATTGATGAACACAAGCTGCCCAAAAATATGGATCGGCAGACTTTTCTCGAAGGCTTTAATGCGTTTATGACCCATAAGCAGCTTTGGCAACGGATTGTGGAACAGGGTGAGTCAATGCCGATCACAGAAGAGCGTATTAAAACCCTACATGCCGATTTTATGCGTGGTGTATACGACAATGCCGGATTTTATTCCACTAAAATTCGTATGATGGGACGGTTGGAAGACATACAAACAACTGAACCAGAAGATATTGCCGAAGAAATGAACCGCTGGATTTATAAAACCGCCAAGGCTGCTACACTGGAAACCATTGCTAAGGCTCATGCCTATTTTATTTTAATCCACCCATTTGGCGATGGTAATGGCCGTGTGGGACGCGCCTTGGTGATGGCGCAATGCCTGAATGCCCGATTAATGCCGCCGGTATTTAATGGTGAGAACCGGGCGATGTATTACGCAACCATGCAACATGCCATGAAACATGGTCGTTATGCACCGTTGATACGGCTTTTTTATGAAGCCGCAAAACAAGCTTGAGGTAGTGTTGTCTTTATCTGAAGGCAATACCACTTTTCTTTCTTTGGGATTATTTAAAATCTAAAACCCAAACACCCTTATGCAATAAATTATTGGCTTGCCATTTTCTTAAGGAATCTTGATCCAACTTAAAAATATCGGGGCAATCTTGTTGGTTTAATCGGCCACGCTCTGCATAAAACAACCAGCTTTCCCATGCTTTAATCATATCGGCCTGAAAGCGCTGGTCATCCGCAAAACCAATCGCATACAGCATTTCTGCCTGCTCCCTGCCTTTAACCCGAAAACAGCCTAAGCGTCGGGTTGGGTAACCTAGGAATGTGGCGGTAGCTAAGAAATCAGCGGTTATGATAATCTCGGTATTAAAATAGCGGGTCAGACTTTCTACCCTCGACGTTAGATTCACCGGATCACCGAGTATGCCAAACTTTCTTACGCCACGTTTGGGGCCTAAATCTCCCATGACGACAGTCCCTGACGACAAGCCAATACCCGCATCAATCACTCGGCTAATGTTGTGTAACACCTTAGCATCAAATTTAGTGTGATAGCGCACGGGCAGGTCGGTAAAAAAACGCTTTTGTAATGCGGAGAGTGCTAACGCGCCTTGCAAGGCATTTTGGTAAGCTTGAGTTTGGTTGCTATTTTTAAAAGGCCAATAATAACAAACCATATCGGCAACATAATTTTCTAACCAGCCACCATAATTATTTTGCAGGATATAAGATGTTTCGTTGAGATAATCATTCATCAACTCAATAAGATAGGTGGGCTCTTTGAGCAGACCCGTTACAGCGGTATAACCGGTTAAGTCACTCATAAGAACGATAACTTGATGACGCTGGTTACAAAAGCGTTCGTTTTCCTTTAAAGACAGCAACAGCGTATGGACTTGCTGGGGCATATACTGCGTCATCAGACGACCTTCCTTAAAGCCAATCAATAAGTGCAGGGCAATGCCTTCCAGTCCACCGACGATAAACGTCAACAGTGTTGCGCCAACTGGCCAAAGTTGAGTAACCGGCGATAAAAAACACAGCGCCGCCATCGTCAGGAATAGCAAAGCGCCTATCACCCACAGCCAATAGTGATGCTTCAAGTAAACGCTGGCATAAACGCCCAAGCAGGCGGCTATCAGCAATACTGCCCATTTAAACCACCGTGAAGGTTCGCGCGGATGATCGTTCATGAGTAAGGTTTCGACGGCATCGGCTAAATATTGAGCGCCCGGCGTTAGCAAATGCGGGCCTAATAATGCCGATGTAAAGGGCGTTATGTGGACATCGGTCGCTTCATGGGGAACAGTCAATTGTAAAATAACCACCCGATTTTTGAGGAATGCGGCAACTTCTAATGCTTCTTTATCATCACAAGAAGCCAGTTTGCTGACCGGAACAATGGGTTGTTTACGGGAAAATTGCGTGCTGTACACAGGACGGCTGAATCGTATCCGTCGGCAAGGCAGATTTTGCTCACAAACGTCTAGGTTGTCATGGGACACGCTATCGGCAACGTGATCGGGAGCAATAAATTTCGCCAAGGTAATGGCGGCGTGTTGCTCGCTTAAATCCATCCAGCGGGCAACAGCGGAATCGTTGCTGATTAAGCGATCCAGAGCCACCAGACCGGTTTTAGGAATAAAGGCTTCGGCATCCACATCGTATAATAGAAAATCTGGAAAAACCTCCTGCCCGGGAAGATAAGGCGCAACCCTAAAAAAAGGAAACACCTCGGCTGACATTTTTAAGGGCGCATTGCCCGCCAGGCTATTACGCAGCTGGCATTGCTTACCCACCGTCAAACAGTTCGGTTCTGACCAGCGAATCGCCCCGTTTTGTTCAATACATTGTGCATAAGGCATAACACCCTCAATGTCCTTAGGGAGGTTAGCATCCAGAAACACACCTTTTGCACCTGCTGCAATCAACTTTTCAGAGGCTCTGGCAAATAAAGGTAAGGCTTGCAGCCGAGTTACTTCTATGGGGATTGCACTATCCAGCACCACGATGGCGGTATGTTGCCATTGTGTTCGTGCCTGAAAAACCACGGCTGCATCATGAATCCAGTAATCAATCGGGTTTCCAAGCCCATAATCGACACTATTTCCTGCCATAAACGCCACAATTACCATTGGTAATAAGCGTTTTTGAGCAATCCAGGGTAACCACTGCATCTAGAATTAAAATGACACAGTCAAACGTGTTTCATGCGTTACAGCTGGAAAATGAATATGTTCGAGTGCCTCTAATGCACAGGCTGCAAAGGGTTTATCAATGAATGATTCGGCTATTGCAGCGTGTGACACTGTCCCCAAGGTGTTTATTGTTAAGCTTAGGGTGATAGACTGATTTGTGTTAAGGAGTTTTCGGCATAGGTTAATACTGGGGGTAACAAAATCAGCCAAGTTAGTTTGTTCACTGGGTGGCTGCGCTTGCAAAGGGTTTTTAAAACCGCGCACAGTTACTGAGGTTTTAGATTGAATAGACCTCATGGTGGTGGGAGAGGCTTTTGGGATAATCGCACACAGTAACATTTCATGCTGATTGTCAGGCTGTTTACAGACCAGTCGATTAGCCAACCAGGACTTGCAATCTGGCAGGCTTAACGATGCAAGCCAAGGGGAATTTGCACGGACTATTTTTAATTTTTGCACGGAGGGGGATTTATTAAAGCAAACAATTTGATAAGCTTCGGTCTGTTGGGGTTTTTCAACCGACTCTAGCCAGACGCGTGTACCGGCTTGCAGTTCTATGACCGATTCTAACGAAAGGTCGGTTGCAACAGGGCATTTGTTATGCGTTATAGCTGCCCCTAAACTGCGATGTGTTTGTAATTGTAAAATACTGCATTCAACGGCTAATCCACGCGTGCTTAACAAAATCAGTACAAAAGTGCAGATTTTTAAAAAATAGTATCTGAAATCAATGAATTTTTTAATATCAAAAAACATAGCTAGCACTCGATCAACAGCATCAAAGTAGGAAGCAGATAGTGCCGGTAAACAGTTTTGTATGGCTTACAGCATTTTCACAGTTCAATAGTTACAGCGTAACCGTTCGCACTGAGCTTGTCGAAGTGTGCCGTTCATGCTTCGACAAGCTCAGCANNACGCCACCACCGTTCGTGCTGAGCCTGTCGAAGCATGAACTTGCTCAAGTTATTTCGTGCGCGCTCCTAAGTTGAAAACGCTGTATGTGGTGATATCTGCTCGTTGGTAATTTTATGTTTTCTGGTTATTAAGCTGGTGCCACACCGGAACACACAAGGCTATAGGATGTGTAGAGATAGGCGGCGCAGCTTCATTCGCATTGTGCGGATAAAACCGTACCTACCTCAATAACGTCTTCAACCGTGTTGTGTCTGTTTTTAACCTCTACACCAGCGATGATAACGCGCCAGCCATACCAGTAATTTTTGTGGTGTATGCTGTCGTTTCCACACACCTGCAACGTGTTTATTGGCTTCCGCCATCGTTGGGTAAATATGAATTGTCGCCAGTATTTTATTCAAGCCTAAATTATATTTCATTGCTAGCACAAATTCCGCGATCAAATCACCGGCATGTTCGCCGACAATAGTTACCCCTAAAATTTTATCTTTTTTGGGCTGAGTTAATACCTTAATAAAACCGTGAGCTTGGCTATCGGTAATCGCTCTATCCAGATCATTCAAAGGATAGAGGCTCAGCTCATAAGCAATGCCTTGCGCTTTTGCTTCTTGTTCATTTAAACCCACGCGTGCGACTTCAGGATCTACAAAGGTTGACCAAGGAATCATCGAATAATCGGTGCGAAATTTTTTGAACGCCCCAAATAACGCATTTACCGCCACATACCACGCTTGATGCGCGGCAGTATGGGTGAATTGATAAGGCCCTGCCACATCGCCACACGCATAGATATTAGGGTAATTGGTTTGCTGAAAGTCATTTATCGCAATGGTTTGCCGTGGCGATAGGGTAATGCCCATTTCTTCTACACCATAGCCTGTTACATTGGCTGTGCGTCCAAGTGCCACTAATACCTGATCGAAGCCAATACGCACTTCTTGGCCTTGATATTCGGCGATTAATAGCTTTTCGCCGTTGCTTGTGCAAAATTGCAGGGCTTTATGTGCCAGTAAAACACTGATGCCTTCTTGTTGAAATTTAGCCAGCACCCGCGCTGAAACATCGGTATCTTCACGACTCATTAACCGAGATGCTATTTCAAGCTGGGTAACATGACAACCTAAGCGGGCAAAGGCTTGCGCGAGTTCACAGCCAATCGGGCCGCCGCCTAATATCAGTAATCGCTTAGGTTTTTCACGCAGTTGCCACACGGTATCAGAGGTAAGATAACCCACAGCGGCCAAACCTGGAATACAGGGTATAAAAGGTTTGGCACCTGCGGCGATAACAATGCTGCGTGTACTAATAATACGTGTGCTAGCAGCGCTTGATATTTCCACTTGCCACGGGGATATGATTTTGGCTGTGCCGGTAATAACGTCCACACCCAGCGCGGTATAACGTTCGATAGAGTCGTGAGGTGCTATTGTTTGAACAATGTTGTGCACGCGGGTCATGACATCGGCAAAATCAAAATCAACGCTGGCGGTTTTCATACCAAATTCACTGGCACGACTGAGCTGAGATAAAAATTTGGCTGAACGAATTAGGGCTTTAGAGGGTACGCAACCGGTGTTTAAGCAATCACCACCCATTAAATGCTTTTCAACCAAGGTGACTTTGGCTTGCACTGCGGCGGCAATATAAGCCGTAACCAATCCTCCAGAACCTGCACCAATCACCAGCAGATTGGTGTCAAATTTTTTAGGTTTACGCCATTTGGTATCGTGGTTGACAGCCGTTACCACTGTGTCAGTCATGGGGAAAATACTCGACAATTTTTTTGGCAAGCAAAGGAAATATACCTAATAAAGCAAATGCCCCTACTAAAGCAGGCGACAAAATGTCAGACAAGGTGCGGATGGTAGCCAATTGAGTACCTGCATTAACATATACCAGTGTACCTGCTAGCATACCTAGCTGACTTACTGCGTAAAACGTGCGTGTTTTAAGTACTGTTAATCCCATCAATAAATTGATTATAAAAAACGGAAATAACGGCACCAAGCGTAAGGTGAATAAATAAAATCCACCATCACGGCTAATGCCTGCATTTATGTCTTTAAGATACTCACCAAATTTGGCCTGAATAGTCTCTTTAAACAAAAATCGCGCGGCTAAAAAAGCCAATGTTGCACCCATACTGGAAGCAAACGAGACGATTATTGTGCCCCAGAATAAACCAAATAACGCACCGCCTGCTAAAGTTAAAAGTGTTGCGCCAGGTAGCGACAATCCTGTGATAGCAATATATATTAGCCCATAAAGCATAAGGGCTAAAAAAGGCTGTTGATCACGATACGCAGCAATGCGAGTCTGCTGGGTTTTGAGGGTTTCTAAGCTGAGATACTGTTGAATATCGAAGTAAAAAAAGCCCGTTATCGCACAGGCAATAATAACCAGTAATAGTATGCGAGGTGTATTCATGTTAATACTCCAATAGCCAGCAGTGTTGTCGGTTGTTTTGATTAACGCACCTCTATTTCCACGCGCCGATTTTTGGGTTCCGCCACCTCATCCGCAGTCGCCACAACAGGGTCATTTTCGCCGTAATAACGCACATCCAAACAGTTGCCAGCAAGGCCTATGCTTTTTAATATATTGGCAACAGACTCCGCACGCGCTAAAGAAATTCCTTTATTAGTATTGTTATCTCCGACGCGATCACTGTGACCGATGATGCTGGTATCACATGATTTTCGCTCTTCTATTGATTTAAAAATTTTGATTAACAGCGGTTTAGATTCTGGCAATAATTCTGCCGAGCCGAATTGAAAATAAATGGAATAATGTAACGGTGGCGCAGGTTCGTTAGCCAGTACCGTACCAAACATGTTTTGAATCTTGGTGCTATCCAAAACTTTAACTTGTGTGGGTATTTTGTCAGCTTTACCGGCAAAGGTACTTGCCCCAGATTGACTGAGTACTTGCTGCCCTGCTTTGGTTGTAACAGATACTTTGCCTACTTTACCGGTAGCATCGGGCACTAAAACCACGGTTGTACCGCTACAGCCCGCCAACAGTAATCCAACAATCGCAAAAAAAATTGTGCAGTTTTTCATGACATCACCTGACATTCTTACAGAATGTTTTAAAAGTTAGAGAGCTTTATTTTACTTCGATCAGAACTTTAGTACCGTGTAATCCTAACGTTGATGTTGGCGTAATAAACTTGACTGATTCAGGTGAAATCCTGCCGATTGCACCTGAGGTAAATGCAACCGTGCCTTTAGATACTTTCGAGGTAAATGATACGTTGCGCTCAGCGGGTTTAAACAGAAAATCAACAATCTCAAAACGTGTTTCAGAACCTAATGACAACACCGAACCATCCATAAAAATAATACCCACAGCGGCATCTGTCTGGGTAATAACGGTATCACCGGGATACAGTTTTGCGCCAATATTAACGGGTATTTCCTTGCCAGCATGCAGGACAGCCGCTAACGGTTGATAGGTTTTTATCATACCAATGTAGTTTTCATCAGCCAGCGCAGGCTGATGAAGTACGGCAGTAAGCCCCAAAATAATGACAATTTTTAGTTTTTTAACAAAACACGGAAGCATTTTAATCATTTTAATTACACCTTAAAATTTTAAACGTTAGTTAAGCGGCAGCCAAAAATAGCAGCTACTTCAGCCGTTACCTTAAACTTACTCTTTTACAGGTCTTTTATCCAGTTTTCGTTGCAATGTACGCCGGTGCATATTTAACGCTCTGGCGGTTGCCGCGATATTGCCGTCGTTTTGCATTAACACTTTTTGCAAGTGCTCCCACTCCACGCGCTTTATTGATAATGGATGGCTATTGAGCAACACCGAAGAATCGCCGACATTTTTATACAGTGCATCAATAATTTCTTGAGTATTGGCAGGTTTGGTTAAATAATGCGTTGCCCCCAGTTTTATTGACTCCACTGCTGTTGCTATACTGGCAAAACCGGTTAGCACCACACACACGGTTTTATCATCCAGCGAGATCAGTTTTTTTACTAATTCCAAGCCGGACTCATGGCCTATGCGTAAATCAATGACGGCGTATTCGGGTAAGTTTTGTTCGGCCAGCAGCATACCGGCTTTAACATCGTTAGCAACTAATACTTCGTAATGCCGTTTTTCTAAGGCATTTTTTAACACCTTGCAAAATGTCTCATCATCATCCACCAGCAATAGCCGAGGTTTGTCTAATTCATGCTCTGTCATCATCCTCTGCCTCGGCTTCTAAAAGCGGCAAGGTGATTTCTACACACGCGCCACCTGAATCCATATTGGTAAAATTAATTTGCCCGCCCAATCGTTTGATTGTCGAATAGGTTAAAAAAATGCCCACACCCAAGCCACGCTTGCGGCTTACTACCGGATTTTTGCCTGCAAACTCAAGCAATTCAGCGGGCATACCTGGGCCAAAATCACGGATTTTAAGGTGCATATATTGTCTGTCCCAACGCGCATGAAATTCTACACCCAGCTCAGCTTGCGTTGCCTCAGCGGCATTGTTTAGCACATTAATGATAGCATGGGTTAAAGTGCGTTCAGCAATAATGCTGGCTTCGGTGTCTATCTCAGGATCAATAAACAGACACAGTTTAGCGCCTGCTTTATGGGTACGCCATTGCTCCAGCACGCCGTCAATATAGTCTATTACCGACATTACCCGCCCCGACTCAGCCCGCATTTCTCCCGCTGAGGCAGACATTAATGACAGTGCTTTTTTACAGCGCTCAATTTGTTGTTGCACAATAATAACTTTCTCATGCAATTCAGGAAAACGATGGCTTGGGAAGTCTTGTTCTAGCTCATGTGCAACAATGGCTATTGTTCCTAACGGTGTGCCCATATCGTGCGCAGCACTGGCCGCTAAAGTACCTAAGGCGACTACGCGCTCATCTCGTAAAGCATTTTCTCGTGCTTCGGCCAAGCTTCTTTCCTGGTTTTTAAGGGTTTTGGCTAACTCAACCACAAAAAACGCCACTAATCCGGCACTGAATACAAAGCCTGACCACATGCCGAACATGTGTAGATTAAAATATTCGTGATCGCGCATTTCGTGGGTCAGTTGCAATGCCACAAAATGCTCCATATCGGGGTGTAACATGGCAGGATTAATCATGTGCGGCTCTATTGAAGGCAGCGGCACATTAAATGCAATCAGCATGGTGTACATGGAAGAAGTTAAAATGACCATATACCAAGCAAACGCTTGTGGCAACATAATCGCGGTAATAATCAGCGGCAACAAAAACACCCAGGTAATTGGGTTTGAAGCGCCGCCGGTCAAATACAGCAAAGAGGTAATCGCAAACACATCAATGGAAATATGCGAAAAAATTTCTATATCAGTGACGGGTTTTTCCGACTGAATACGCATGGAGGTATAGACGTTAACCACAATAATCGACACCATCACCAGCCATAATTGTTGTTCGGGGATGCGAATATTAAGGCCGTAAATACACAAAATAATTAAAATACCTTCGCTGAGTATCATGAGATTTCTCAGGATAAACAACCATCTTAAATTTTTGCGGACGACATCTTCTGAATGGTTTGACGTGTGTGAAAGCATAAGATTATCGGTAATTGTTTAAAAAATAGTGCAATTTAAGGGCAGGCTTAATTAATCGCACGTAACCCCCAATCCACCCAAGCCACAATAACCTTGCGGGTTTTTAGCCAAATATTGTTGATGGTGATCTTCCGCATAATAAAACTGACTGGCGGGCATAATTTCGGTGGTGATTTCGCCAAATCCAGATTTTATCAAGCGTTGCTGGTATTGCGCTTTTGAACTGAGCGCAGCATCGTATTGTTGTTGATTGTAGGTATAAATGCCTGAGCGGTATTGAGTACCGACATCGTTGCCTTGTTGCATACCTTGTGTGGGGTTGTGTGCTTGCCAAAACAGTGTCAGTAATGCGTGATAGCTAATTAAATGTGGATCGTAATTTACCAGCACGACTTCGTTATGGCCGGTTAGCCCCGTACACAGTTCATCATAGGTTGGATTGGGCGTAAACCCTGCGCTATAGCCAACGGCTGTACTGAACACGTTTGGGTGTTGCCAAAATTTTCGCTCAGCGCCCCAAAAACAGCCTAAACCGAATATTGCCTGTTGAATGCCCTCAGGCAAAGGCGATGCTATGGGATTGCCATTAACAAAATGCCGATTGGTGATGTGCATTGGCGTATCTCTGCCTGGTAATGCACGGTTATATGTCGGCATCGTGGTCTTTTTTGTTGAAAAAATCATATTTTTTAGCGCCATTCACACTGTGTTAAGCTAAAGGTTACTATGATTTCCCTGTAAATCAAAGCGTGAAACTTTTCAACGGAGCACCATGACACAAGTAGATTTATTACACCGGTTTTTATTAGAAGACCGAGGCATTCGCGGCGAATGGATTCAACTGACGGATAGCTGGCAAGCCATTAAAAACAATCACCCAGCGCCTGCGCCTGCGCAGCAGCAACTTGGCCACGCCTTAGCCGCTGTTGCTATGTTATCAGCCACTATTAAATTTGAAGGTTCATTAATTTTACAAGCCCAAGGGGATGGCGCGATTAGAACATTGGTTGCTCAAGCGACACATGATCGAAAAATCAGAGGTTTGATAAGAAATACCGATACTGTTCCCAGTGGTTCTTTACAAGCCATGTTTGGACAAGGCAATCTTGCGCTGACTATAAAACCCAACCATGCTGACCCGTATCAAGGCATTATTGCGTTGCAGGGCAATAATCTGGCAACTGCTTTGGAGAGTTATTTCAGCCAATCTGAACAACTTAAAACCAGGTTGTGGTTGTTTGCTAATGACAGTCACGCGGTTGGCTTCTTGTTACAGGAATTGCCTGGCAACACAGATTCTAGCAATTGGGAACATATTGAGATACTTGCTAATACCCTTAAAGAACACGAATTATTGACACTGGATTGTCAGGAAATTCTGCATCGCTTGTTTCATGAAGAAAATTTGCGGCTATTTGATGGTGAAGCGGTCAGTTTTGAGTGTGTTTGTTCCAGAGCCAGAATTGAATCAACACTGAAAAGTTTAGGCAACGATGAGTTGCAAGATATTTTGCGTGAGCGTGGCAGTATTGAAGTGGGCTGTGAGTTTTGCAACACCCAGCATCAATTTGATCCGATAGATATAGCACGACTTTTCACAGCGCAGGATTTTGTAAACTCCTCTACAACAAGGCATTAGCACTATGAAAACACGATTTTTTATTCATCGCAGTCTACGCATTGTTTGCTTATTAGCGGTTGTATGTTCTTTGTCTGCCTGTGTTTATTGGATGCGTGCTTATCAGGTTTATTTACAAATGAGCGAGTTTGACCGTTATTTCGATGTTGCAGTCAGCGATGAATTTAGCTTAAATTTTAAAGAGCCGATCATGCTCAGTGAAGATTTTGTGGCTTTATCTAAGCTACGCGCCAGTGAAGAAACTGTGATTGCCGACGGTAAGAAATGGCGCTATTGGTTTCGTAAAGTAAACGGCTATCGCAAAGTCATTACACCGGAAGTAAAATTTTACTCTGAACTTGGTTTCAACAAAGAAAATAAGCTGACGCGCTGGGCATTTTCGTCGTTATTTTTGCAGATTGCACCACCAAAATTTTTAGAAGCGTCTTTGCGTTCACTGGGCGGTGCGGATATTAATAAAGCGGAAATGCAATTGCAAGGCAATACCGCCGCAGTAGAAAAAATTGCTGCCGATCTGCCTAAAAGAGATGCTGTGGTTGCGCAATTGGGCAAGCCTTTTCAAGTTATACCAGACAAAGGTCAGGAAATTTATGTCTATCTCTTTTTATTGGACAGTCCGCATATTGAAAAAGGCTACGAAGAGCGTGCGTTAAGTGAAGTTAAATTATCGTTCGACAAAAAGACTCAGGAGTTGGTACGAATGGCAGGGCGTTTTGCAGGACTTAAAATATCGATTAATTACCGTAAATTTTTGGATGAGCCTGCTAAATAACGCATTGCTTAGTGCATTAAGCTGTATAAGAGCTCGTAAGGTGGTTTTGCGTCAGCAAGCCGCCAGTCAACGCTCAATGCCAATGTTCAGTAGACGTATTGTGGCGGATTGCCTAACAGCGAATCCACCCTGCAATTTTGGTTACAAAGACCTACGAGGTTTTTAAAGCCTCGTAGATATCACGCTGGTCAAAAATATACTCGGCATCTCAAAATTGATTGAGTACTCGTACTTAGTCATTTTTACTTTGTTGAGTACTGTAAAATACCCCGTTCGTCCTGAGCTTGTCGAAGGACTTGTGGTTCATGGTTCGACAAGCTCACCACGAACGGTTTTTTAAAATTCACACTCGCCAAAATAAAATTGACTGAGTACTAGTACTCAGTCACTCTTTAAATGTCGAATAACAGCCCCCATAAACAAGTTTCACGTA
>NZ_FUKI01000109.1 GCF_900163755.1 Crenothrix polyspora
GTCGAAGCATGAACGGCACACTTCGACAAGCTCAGCACGAACGGTTACGCTGTAACTATTGAATTGTGAAAACGCTGTAATCTGTTTGTTTTATTGTATGGCTCCTTATCGACCTTCGCTATTTAACGGTGTTACAGTATAAAGCTACCATGCGTAGCATAAATTTTACCGGTGTTTTATCCCAAGGTGTAAATCGGGGTAATTGCCACAGATCACTGTTTGCAGTCACAACGCCCCAGTGCGTTGAAAACGCCGCCTGGTAACCAACGGTTTTAATAATATCAACTTGGCTCGCTAAATAATCACTGCCTAATTTGCCATTCGGGTAGGCAAAATAATCTATTTGTGTTTTTAGTAGTTTCTCCAAAGCATTTTTATTGTCGATTACTTCTTGCAACGCGGCATTTACATCCAATTTCGCCATAATCGGGTGTGTAACGGTATGGCCGCCTATCGCCATACCGTGTTGTTGCAATTGTTTAAGCTGCTCATGGGTTAGCATTAAATTATCCGGTAGCCCATTCACACACGCGGCAATCTGTTCGCTTAAATAAAGTCTTTGTGCAGGTTGTAAGTATTTTAATTTTTTGATTATTTGTTGTGCAGCAGCGTATTTTTGCGTTGATGTGGCAATGCTATAAACACCTAAATCAATACCGCTTAAATTCAATTCAGCTTGCTGCATATTTCGAAGCGCTTCAATAATACTGTCATTCCACATACGACCACCGTTTAAATAACCCGAAGCTATAAAAAAACTGGCGCTTAGCTGATGTTTTTTCAGTATCGGGACGGCATTGAGCAAATTATCTGCATAACCGTCATCAAAAGTAATACATACCGCGCGTGCTGGCAGACTATTGGTTTTTAGTTTCTCCAACGCATCTGAAACAGACAAGACATGAAAATATTTGGCCAATAATGCCATTTGCCAGGAAAACGTCTGCTTATCCACTTCACCTGGGCGCATAAAATCCGGCTCATCAAGCACTCTGTGGTAAATCAATATAAACAGTTTTTTGTGTGTTCCTAAACCGCATACTAAGGTAAGCACCTGTTTTAAGGCGGCCAAAATAATAGTGTTCATTGTCATAATTCGTATCTGATCTTATGCTGGCTGTAGTTACAAAGTGCTTGCCATTATTAATCGACTCATACTTGCAGCGCCAAGCCCTGTTCATAAACTTTCTGATAGGCGGATACCATCGCGTTCAAGCTAAACTGCGTTAGCGCCACTTGCCTTGCCGCCATACCATGCTGTTTACGCAAGACATCATCAGTCACATAAGCAGCGATTAAATCCCGCAACGCCGAGCTATCGCCAGCGCTAAATAACTGTCCGTTATAGCCTGGCTTAACCAGCTCCACATTACCGCCCACCGCCGTAGCAAGTACGGGTAAACCGGTTGCCATTGCTTCTAAAATAGTATTGGAAATACCTTCCGACAAAGATGGCAGCACAAAAATATCAAATGCTTTTAAAATATCAGCGACATTGTCGGTTTTGCCTGGTAACCATACATTTTTTGATATACCCAGTGTATCGACCAATTTAGACAATTCATCAAACAACGGTCCTGCACCGACAATAGCCAGATACACGCGGTTAACCCATTCAGGTGATTGATTTAATAAGTCAGCAAACGCGCGGATTAAGGTCGCCTGATCTTTCACCGCTTGCAAACGCCCCACCGTACCGACCACTAGTTTGTTAGCTCCCATAAAAGCATCAGGGAGTATGTCGCACGGCTTATTGTTAGTGGGGTGAAAACGCTCAGTATCAACACCGTTATAAATCTGGCTAATACGCGATTTCGTCACACCCACTTGCGCCGCCAAATAATGCTGCAAATCTTTGGACACCGTAATATAGCGATTGACTAATGGCCGGTGCAGTGCACGCAACACAAGCAATTTATAATTATTGCCCTGTAAATCATCCATATCTCGGCCATGCTCACTGTGGATGCAATAACGCACACCGGCCAAACGTGCGGGTAATAATACATCCAGCCCTGATAAATTTCGACTATGAATTAACGCAGGTTGCAACCGCCGACACAAAACAAACAATTGCTTACGTAGCGCCCATACACCAATACGCGACCGATGTAATACTATAATCGAGACATCTTTACGCACAATGCGCTCACGAAAATCCGAGTCATTTTCTATACAGACGATAACGTGACGAAATTGATTTTTTGGCAAGGCATTAATCAGATTAACCAGGCCGTTTTCCATGCCCCCCATCAATAAATGATGAATAACATGCATAATCAAAGGGCGCTTCTCGCTAAACACGGTCATTTAATTATTTTTAATCTTGAGACTAGCATGAATACACGTATTAATAGCGTTTGCCTTGCAACCACAACTCCAGCATCATCAACACCCAAATCAATTCACCGTAATACGAGGCATGAATGCTCTGGTGCATGGTAATAGTATGATCGAGAAACTCTGGTCGAAAAAAACCGCGTTGCTTTAGGCTGCTAATACTGTCATAGGCGAGTTCTTTTAAAGGCTGGTGATCTTTTAACCAAATACCAAACGGCAGACCAAAACCGTGCTTTGCTTTATTAATAATCTCTGTGGGCAAAAAGTCCTGCATGGCGTATTTATAAAACCAGCGCAATTGCTGACCCTTCAGTTTAATATCAGACGGAATACGGCACGACAAATCTATAATTGCCTGATCCAATAACGGGTATTGCACTGCAACCCCCGCCATCTCACACATTTTATTCACCTTAACCAAATCGTTATCGTGTAAAGTGGTTTTCCAGTCCATCACCAACATACGATTTAACGCACTGGCATCTACCAGCTTATGGTAACTGTCACGCAAACTTTGCAAAGGCTTGCTGGTATCAATCTGTGCAATAAAGCTGTCGGTAAAAATTTCACTGGCGGCATGACGGTGTAAGAAATTGTAATCTTGTAAGCGATCTGGCAGCGGCGTATTGGCCTGATCAACATAACGCTTGGCTTTAAACAGTAGGCCTTTTTGCAATGCACGCGGCAGCGCATTTAAACACCCGCTTAAGCTACTCCTTAAAACGCGCGGTATGTTGTGATAACTTTCGAATACCGCTTGGCGGGCATAGCGTTCGTTACCAGCAAATAATTCGTCTCCCCCGTCACCTGCCAGCAATACTTTAATACCGCAGTCTTTGGCCATTTTGGCGCAATAATACGCCGCCAAAGCGGATGAATTACCGAAAGGCTCATCATAATATACCGCAATAGCGGGCACCGCAGCCACTACCTCATCGGGTGTTAACGAGTATTCATGCTGGTGCAATTTAAAATGTTGTCCCGCCATGCGTGCATAGACAGTTTCATCATAGCCTGCAACCGGAAAGCCCATCGTAAAAGATTGGCCACGTCCTGGAAAAACCTGCGACAACGCACCAGCAACACTGGAACTATCCAAGCCACCACTTAAAAACGCACCGGTATCTTCAGCGCTGGACGACAAGCGCTTTACCGCTTGCTGTAATTTATGTTGCAAAGCATTGGCTGCTTGCTCCAGCGACCCCTCCAATTGCTCACTAAACTGTGGCATCCAATACGTACTGACAGTGATTTTACCGGCGTGATAAATTAATATCTGTCCGCCTTCTAACTTGTACACCGCCTTGTAAATAGTGGTGGGGCTTGGGCAATGATGAAAATACACATAATCATATAAAGTTTGCAACGACAATGCCGTAGTTACGTCAGGGTGCGCAATCACGCTGTCGGCAGTGCTACCAAACACCAAGCCGTGCGGTGTTTGTGCATAATAAAGATGCCGTTGGCCAATGGTATCCGTCGCCAATACTAATGTTTGATTAGCCTGATCTGCCAACACCAGAGCAAAAGGCGCTTTAACAGACCGAATAAAATCCATGCCTTGCGTTTGATAGCGGCGTATTATTTCCTGCAACTGCAACGGGTTAACCGCACTGTTACCCACCACGGCTAACAGGCACTGATCTTGATTGATAAAACCTTTGTCGCTGGCAACACAACTGACAAAAGGCGTGATACTGGTGGTGATTTTCGCACCTGTCTGCCGGATTATCGGCGCAGCCATCCTCTCACAGACTGCTTTTGCCACCTGATTACTGATGTCGCTATCGACCCACCCTGCCAAAAAACTCATGCCTTATTCCTGTCTTAATGTAAGTAACACGGCTTACACTCATTCAATAATACGTTTAAAAAGACTAACAATGCCTTGTACAGTGGCATCCCACGAATAATTTTCTGCATAGGCACGAGTATCTGTCCGTAACGGCATATTTTTTTGCATCGTCCGTACCGCAGCAACAATAGCAGAGACGGAACGCTCTTCGATCAACATTCCTGCACTGGCTGATGTCACAATTTCGGGTGTTCCAGAAACCTTGGTAGCAATTACCGGTGTACCGCAGGCCATTGCTTCTAATAACACATTAGGCCACCCTTCCCTGCTAGACGCTAATATCAAAATATCGGCTGCGTTATAAACATCGACTAATGCATGATGACTGAGTACACCTAAAAACCTCACCCGCTCTGCGACAGCTAAATGATTAGCCAAGTTTTTCAAGGACTGCATCTCGCGCCCCTCACCCGCAATCAATAACTGATAATCATGCAGCGCAACCATTGCTTCAATTATTAAATGATGGCCTTTAAGCTCAACCAAATGCCCTACCGACAGCAACACAGGGCGCTGGCTTTGTACCTGCAAGCGCTCTTTGGCGATAAATAGCTGCAAATCCACACCATTTCTGAGAACATGAATTTTATCCGCTGCAATCTCAAGATCAACGATTTTATCTTTCAGCGCCTGACACACGGTAATAACAGCAACGGCCTGTTGCGCCGCCCATATAATCATTTTTTTTGGCCAATAAAACGCAGGGATTAAATTAATATCCGAACCTCTGGCGGTAATAACTACGGGTTTTTTTAATAACTTACCCAGCATAACCGCCGCCACGCCATCGGGATAAAAATAATGCGCATCAATTAAATCAAAATCATCACCTTGTTTTAACTTGGTTTTTAACAAGGGGTACACAGCAAAAACCAGCATAAACGGCGCTAAAGTCATGCCAATTTTAGGCAGTAATAAATACCGAGGATGAGCAACCGTAATGCCAAAACGCTGCTCGATTTTTGCTACCCGCGCAAAGACTGAATAATGACCAAATATATCAGCCGCAAAAGGAAACCACGGCACCGGCGCAAGCACTTCTGCTGTTATACCTTCAGTAGATAATAACTGTCGCAGGCGCTGCTCAACAAAAATACCATGACCATTTTTAATATTATTGGGGTATAAAGTTGTTAAGGTGAGTATTTTCATGGTTCATTAATAACAGGCAACCATTGCGGGTGTTTTAACTTAACTAAGCGCGTATAAATCGCTTTATAGCGCCCGACACTGTCCGCCCATGATCGTGTGTGTGCAACATAATGCCGTGCTTCTAAGCGGATTGCCTCCCACGCGTGGGGCTGCGCTAGCATATCCAACACGGTTACCACCAACGCATCGCCATCATTGGCCTTAAATAAGTAACCGTTTTTTTTGTGCTGGATTAATTCTTTATGCCCCCCCACATCAGAAGCCAACACTAAACGGCCTTGCGCCATCGCTTCCAATGGTTTCAGTGGTGTTACCAATTCTGTTAAACGCATAGATAAACGTGGGTAAACCAAAATATCCACCTGATTATAATAATCTTGTACCAAATTATGGTCTACACGTCCTGTCAACACCACCTGTTTGGCAAGATTTAAGCGAGTAATAGTTTGCTTAATTAACGCTTCTTGTTGCCCGCCCCCTACCAGTAGCAACATCACTTTCGGCTGAATTTGCAATATTTTTGGCAACGCTTCTAGCAATAGCAGTAAGCCTTCGTAGGCATAAAAAGAACCAATAAAACCAAGAATCACTTTATTTTGCAAACCTAAATGCGTTTTTAACGCCTGATTTACGGGGGTGTTGTAGACAAATTTATCGGCATCAACAGCATTAGGGACGACAGTGATTTTTTCAGCAGGTATACCACGCGTGATAATATCATCACGCAAGCCTTGGCAAATGGTAGTAATCGCATCGGCTTTTTTAAAAATATAGGTTTCCAAAGCGCGGGTAACCTGATAACGCACACTGCCTTCAGTAGTTGTACCGTGATCAACCGCAGCATCCTCCCAAAAGGCACGACACTCATAAACTACCGGTAACTTAAAACATTTAGCAACCATCAATGCTGCCATGCCATTAAGCGCAGGCGAATGTGCGTGCAAAATATCGGGCTTAATAGCAGGAATAATTTCATTGAGTCGCTGTACCAGTGTTTGCACAATAGCCCATTGGTTTAATATTGGCAGTTTAGAACACCATCCCAAAGGCTGTATTGAACGATAGAAACGCAAACCATCAACCTCTTCAACCGCTGCTCCCAGCATACTATGCTTGGCAGAGGTTATTTGAAAGGCTTTCCACCCCAGTTTTTGCTGCTGCTCCAAAATGGCTCGCGTCCGAAATGTATAGCCACTGTGTAATGGAATCGAATGATCGAGTATATGTAGTATCCGCATAATGTAAAGATAACTAAAATTGTGTTAACATTTTATGATTCACAAGTATAGCTGCCCCCAAATTTTTAATAAGATTTTTTTTGCATAATTTTTTAAACCTTACGAAGTTTTTACGCTATAAGCAACCAATTGATAATTGTCCATCTTCGGCTAAAAAATCAATACAACTTGACGCAATGCTTCATATTGCCTTTGTTGTTTGATCTGTAATTTTCATTTATAGCTATCAATAGGCTTAATAAAAGCTAACAAAATTAATCTGCCATAAAAATAGTCTTTACAAAAAATACAGGTTTTACTTTGATATATTGCAATTACTTTGTAAAATATCAACTGAAGCAAATACTTGACGGCTTGGCTACTCATACCAAACGCGAATACCGCGCCGCGTTATTGTGATAAAAATTTTGATTGATGTTTGTGCCTATTTTTTTAGGCAGCCTAAAATTAGGCTTAATCGGTCTACTGCGCTTATTTCTTTAAAAATTTTATGGGAAAAAAACAACAAAATGTGGAAATTTGTATAAAAAACTAAAAATTTTCATGAATAATAGAAAATTACTGCTATTCTTAACATGTTAGAGTCTATTGGATATAGAATCACAGACATCGACAAGACTTGACAAATTCACGTCGAAAACAAATCGTCGAAGAATAATTATAGAAAAGCGGCAGTGACTGATACGTGTTATCAATGTACTGTTAAAATGGATAACACCCACTTAAACATTCGTCATCGTATAGACTAACAAAAGGAACGTGTTATCTAGCTGTCAGGTTATTTAAAACCAACCAGGAAAACCATTTAATTTCCAAAGATAATGAGAAGGTGAGACATTGGACGATAAAAAAATTTTACTCATTGTAGAAGATGACCCAGGGCTGCAAAAACAACTGAAATGGAGCTTCGAAGCATATCACACAGTTATTGCAGGTAACAGAACCGAAGCCATTACTGCTTTACGACGCTTCACGCCGCACGTCATAACGTTAGACTTGGGATTGCCCCCTGATCCTGCGAACGCTAGCGAAGGACTTGAGACGTTAAAAGAAATTTTAGAGCTTGCACCTGCCACCAAAGTTATTGTCGTTACCGGTAACGATGACAGGGATAACGCGATTACAGCGATTGCTATGGGGGCTTATGATTTCTATCAAAAGCCTATTGACATTGATGTGCTGGGTTTAATTATTGAGCGGGCATTTCAGCTGTATAATCTTGAGAAAGAATTTACCAGCTTGCAAAGAAAGTCAGCAGAGCCACTAGCCGGTATTATTGCGTCATCTAAAAAAATGCAAGAACTTTCGCGCATGATAGAGCGCGTTGCCCCTGCTAATGTAACGGCATTATTACTGGGTGAGAGCGGTACTGGCAAAGAAGTGCTAGCCAAAGCCATTCACGGCTTAAGTGATCGCTCTAATCAACCGTTTGTTGCAGTCAATTGCGCGGCTATTCCAGAAAATTTATTGGAAAGCGAATTGTTTGGTTATGAAAAAGGTGCTTTTACCGGTGCTGCACAACAAACCAAAGGCAAAATTGAATACGCTAATAAAGGCACATTTTTTCTTGATGAAATCGGCGATCTGCCGTTAGCATTACAGGCCAAGCTGTTACGCTTTTTGCAAGAAAGAACCATAGAACGCATTGGTGGTAGACAAGAAATTCCGGTTGATGTACGCATTGTGTGTGCAACACATCAGAATTTACAAGCCTTGATCGATTCCGGCAGATTCCGTAGCGACTTATACTACCGCATCAGCGAAATGGTAATTAACATCCCACCTTTAAGAGAAAGAGATGGCGATGCGATTGAAATTGCAACAGTACTTTTAAGACGTTATTGTGAGTTAAACAATAAAAAAATAAAAGGCTTTAGCAAAGCCGCAGCAAAAGCGATTGAGAGCTACTCTTGGCCTGGTAATATCCGTGAACTTGAAAACAAAATCAAGCGTGCGGTGATTATGGCCGATGAAAACAATATTACCTTTGATGATTTAGAGCTTGATCAAAGTAACGATGTGGCTATACCGCTTAATCTTCGAGAAGTAAGAGAATCATCTGAAACGTTAGCCATAAAAAGAGCGCTGTCGCACTCAAACAACAATATTTCCAATACGGCAAAACTATTGGGTATTACCCGCCCTACGCTGTATGCCTTGTTTGAGAAATACGGTATCAGTGTGAATGACTAATACAAAATAACCCCATTTGGCGCAATCACGCAGAGCAGTCCGGCTTCTGCGCGTAGCGCGCTCGCTAATAAACCGCGACGTAAAATCAATAAAATGCAGTGACTGTGTTTCTCGCAACTACGAAACTGCCTAAAATTAATAGCAGTACCAGCTACAGTGCAGCCTATTATTGCCCTACACGCCGCTTGTCAGATTATAAATTATTGTCTGCTTCAGCTGCGGTTAAGTTTTGTTTTGTTACAGTTTAGCCGTAAAAGTAAATTTCATAATCTTAAACTGTATAATATACGAGGCATAAAAATGATAAAAAGAATCTTGTTAATTGCTGTTGCTAGCACACTGATAACAGCTTGTGCGTCAAACACACCTAATTATGGCCAAAATTATGGGCTAAACGGTATGAACAAAGCGGTTATAGGCGGTGGTATTGGTGCGGTGACGGGAGCCGCACTGGGTACGGCTTTTGGAGGCAATGACCTGGGTAATGCAGGTATGGGGGCTTTAGTAGGTGGCGCTGTCGGCGCGGGTGTTGGTGCTTTAGTGGATCATCAGCAAAAAAAGCAACAACAACAGCAACAAGGGGGTTGGTATCAAAACCAACCTTATTCCAATGGTTATAATCAATAACGCGAAGCTTGGTTTATTTGCAATCGCTACTAAAGGCACAATAGGATTAACACCTATTGTCGCCCTGTGTAGCTTAAGCCTTATCGAGCCTCGCATTATTCTGCGAGGTGCTCGGAGGAGTTTATGAAGTCAATCAACTATAGTGCCATGCCACGGTTGCCTTGTATTCATGGTTGAATCTCCATTAACTCGAAAGCTTAACTATTCAGAACTTTTAACGACCACACCTTGCTGCAATTGCCTAAACTCATTCAGCTCGGCATTGTCCACACGCTCATAAATGCTGTCTACCGTCAAGGTAACACCGATGGCATCAAAGGTGACAGAATCGCCTAAGTAGTAATAGTCCGGTTGCCAAGCCTTTACCCGCCTGAACACTTGCACAGAAACAATATCTTGCTCAATCAAGACATACTCTTGTAAAGACGGTAAGTTAATATAACGGATCAGTTTTTGGGTAGTGTCTTTTTTGCGGGTAGATTTTGACAGCACCTCAACAATAATGACTGGGGAAACCAGCATATTACCCGTAGCATGGCAATCTACCACCACATCAGGATAGACATAATCATTGCCGATCAGCACCTTCATATCAGCCGAAAACGTTTCGCAAGATGTGCCCTTTAAATGATTGCTAAAGCCAACGGCCACATTCATGGCAATTCGGTTATGGTTTAATGCCGAACCCCCCATTGCATAAACCTGACCATCAATGTATTCATACCTAACATCCGAAGCTGCCTCTAATTGAAAATAGGCCTCTTGGGTCATCGCCGTACAATCCGCTATAGCGCGTTCGGGATTCATAATGTGTACGGATTAAATCACCAACGATCCGGCACATCACGCCGCACCGCACCCGTATAAAGCTGTCTTGGTCTACCTATTTTCTGCTCAGGATCAGAAATCATCTCATCCCAATGTGAAATCCAACCGACCGTCCGTCCCATCGCAAAAATAGCAGTAAACATATTGCTAGGAATGCCTAACGCATGCAGCACTATGCCGGAATAAAAATCCACATTGGGGTACAGTTTTTTGCTAACAAAATACTCATCTTCCAGCGCAATACGCTCCAGTTCCAACGCCAGTTTAAACAACGGGTCATCGTGCAAGCCCAGCTCAGTCAGTACTTCGTGACAGGTTTCGCGCATTAACTTGGCACGCGGATCGTAATTTTTATACACCCGATGGCCAAAACCCATCAACCTAAAGCTATCATTTTTGTCTTTGGCTTTGGCGATATAGATTGGTATCTGTGACACATCGCCTATTTCCTTGAGCATATTCAGCGCGGCCTCGTTAGCGCCGCCGTGTGCCGAACCCCACAAACAGGCAATGCCTGCGGTAATACAGGCAAACGGATTAGCGCCACTGGAACCTGCTAAACGCACGGTTGATGTCGAGGCATTTTGCTCGTGGTCGGCATGTAAAATCAGAATACGATCCAATGCCCGCACCAATACCGGATTAGGTTCATATTCAGCGCACGGCGTGGCGTGCATCATGCGCAAAAAATTATCCACATACTTGAGTTTGTTTTGCGGGTACATAAACGGTGAACCAACACTGTATTTGTAACACATGGCTACAATAGTCGGCACTTTGGCAATCAGGCGTATGGCGCTGATATGGCGATCTTTGGGCGAGTGTATATCCAAAGAATCGTGATAAAACGCCGACAACGCACCGACCACGCCAACCATAATTGCCATAGGGTGGGCATCGCGGCGAAAGCCTTTGAAAAAATTGGTGAGCTGATCATGCACCATCGTGTGCGTAGTCACTTCTTTTTCAAAGGTTTTTAACTCATCCGCATTAGGCAGCTCAGCTTCCAGCAATAAATAACACACTTCGAGAAAGCTACATTTTTCCGCTAATTGCTCAATGGGATATCCGCGATACAGCAATACACCCGCCTCACCATCAATATAGGTAATCGCCGATCGACAACTGGCCGTTGAGGTAAAACCTGGATCGTAGGTAAACATGCCCGTTTGCTTGTACAAAGTTTGTACATCGACTACATCAGGCCCAGTTGCACCAGATAAAATCGGTAATTCACAGAGAGACTCAGATTGTTGGTTATTTAAGGTAACACTGTTTAGTTTGCTCATGGATTTCTCTCGATGTTAATCGTCTGATCGTACTTAGGTTTGCCGTAAGGCTTATCAAATACCGTCCCTGATACTATTGCGTGGCTTGCCGTGCCAATTCGGTAACCCGCGCCCAATCCTTTGTTTTCACTGCATCCGCAGGTGCCAACCACGAACCACCCACACAAGCGACATTGCTTAATTGCAAATACGCCTTATAGTTTTCTGGCGAGATACCACCTGTTGGGCAAAAAGTAATCTGTGGAAACGGCCCTGCGATAGATTTTAGCATGGGTATGCCCCCTGCCGCCTCTGCCGGAAAAAACTTAAAGTGATTAAGGCCATATTCCATGCCCAACATCAACTCGGATAAGGTCGCCACACCAGGGATTAACGCGATATTTCCGGCACAGGCGGCCTTCAATAAAGTCGGTGTTAAGCCTGGGCTGATGGCAAACACCGCACCGGCAACTTCCGCAGCACGTAATTGTGCGGGAGTGGCGATTGTACCTGCACCTACAATAGCGCCCTCTACTTGTTCGCTGATAAGTTTGATGGCTTCCAACGCTATCGACGTGCGTAAGGTAATTTCCAATACGCGTATTCCACCTGCCACTAAGGCTCTGGCCAAGGGCACGGCATCGTCCAGATTTTGGATAACCATGACCGGCATGACCGGACAAGCGTTTAGCACTGCGTGGGGTTGTATCTTCCAGTTGATATTCATTCGTTTACTCAGTTAAGTAGGGTGGGCAACGCTTTTTTGCCCACCATTAAGGATCACCACCCTTAAATTGATGACACTGCGGATTTTTACGGTGGGCAAAAAGCGTTGCCCACCCTACAGTTAATCCACCGCAAATAAATTAGATGCGCCAGTTTCCGCCGTAGACGCACCTAACCTGAACCTGCCAAACATCTCGCGCCCCATACCGTAATGGTGGTTTTTGGCGGAACTAGGCAGCGGCACGCGCGCATCAAATTCAGCCTGGTCAACTTTGACGTTAATATCACCCGTCTGCAAGTTTAACGAGATCACATCCCCTGGCAACACCTTGGCCAACGGCCCACCCATTTCGCACTCAGGGCATAAATGGATCACCGATGGCACTTTACCCGATGCGCCCGACATACGGCCATCAGTCACCAAGGCGACTTTAAAGCCTTTGTCCTGCAATACGCCCAGCGGCGGAGTCAGCTTGTGCAGTTCCGGCATGCCGTTGGCGCGTGGACCTTGGAAACGCAGCACAGCGACAAAATCTTTTTCCAGTTCACCGCGTTTAAAGGCCGCCAAAAAGTCTTCCTGATCATCAAACACCACCGCAGGCGCTTCGACAATCTGGTGGTCTTCCGACACCGCCGACAGTTTGGAAACCCCGCGCCCCAAGTTACCGTGCATCACATGCAAGCCGCCACCTTTGGCAAACGGCTGCTCAACAGAGCTTAACACCGCGCTGTCCAAGGTTTTCTCAGGGCCTGCGTGCCACGCTAATACGTCATCAATGATCTTGGGTTCTTGCGTGTAGCTGTTCATGCCGCGCTCATCGGCAATGGTCAAAATGTCTTCATGCAGCAAGCCGCTGCGTAACAGTTCGGCAATCAACACACCCATGCCACCGGCGGCGTGGAAATGGTTCACGTCGGCAGGACCGTTCGGGTAAATTTTGGCAATCAACGGCACGGCGCGGGACAAGTTATCAAAATCATCCCAGTTAAGCACAATGCCGGAAGCGCGGGCAATGGCAATCAAGTGCATGGTGTGATTGGTGGAGCCGCCAGTGGCCAGCAAGCCAATCACCGCATTGATAATAGCTTTCTCGGACACCATGTGCGCAATGGGGCGGTAATCATCGCCCAAGGCGGTAAATTTCAGCACTTGCCGTGCAGCAGCCTTGGTCAGTTCATCACGCAACGGCGTGTACGGGTTGACAAACGAGCTGCCAGGCAAATGCAGTCCCATCATTTCCATCATCATCTGGTTGCTGTTGGCCGTGCCGTAGAAGGTACAGGTACCAGGGCTGTGGTAAGACGCAGATTCGGCTTCCAACAATTCTTTGCGACCTATTTTGCCGACCGCATACGCTTGGCGGGCACGGGCTTTGTCTTTGTTAGTGAGGCCGCTGGGCATAGGCCCTGCCGGTACAAACACGGCGGGTAAATGGCCAAAGCTCAATGCGCCTATCAACAAGCCTGGGACGATTTTATCGCACACACCCAGGTACAACGCACCGTCGAACATGTTGTGACTCAAGCCGATAGCGGTGGCCATAGCAATTAAATCGCGGCTGAATAACGACAATTCCATGCCTGGCTGGCCTTGCGTGATGCCGTCACACATCGCAGGTACGCCACCGGCCACTTGGGCTACGCCACCGGCTTCACGTATTGCAGCCTTGATTAAATCCGGCGCGTCTTTATACGGTTGGTGTGCAGACAGCATATCGTTATACGACGTGATGATGCCAATATTGGCTTTTCTGTTGCCGGTTAAATCGACTTTTTCGCCAGGGCTACAGGCGGCAAAACCATGCGCCAAATTGCCACACGCCATGCCGGAACGGATCGGCTCTTTTTTGGCTATGCTGTCTATGTATTTGATATACGCAGAACGGGTCGGGTGACTGCGTTCTATGATTTCTTGGGTTACTTTTTCAACAATAGGGTGCATTTTATTCCTTCATTAAATTAGCATGACTGTTGGGTTACGCGATAAAGCTGCTAACCCAACCTACATTATTGATTATCCTACTCTTCCCAAGCCCGATTATCCCTAGCCAACAACGCCACAGAAGCCACCGGCCCCCAGCTTCCCGCCTGATATTGCTTGGGTGTCTCATTAGTATGCTGCCACGCATCTTGGATAGAATCCACCCAAATCCACGCCTGCTCAATTTCTTCTCGGCTTAAAAACAGCGTAGGATTGCCGCGCATGGCTTCCAGCACCAGTTTCTCATAGCCGCCGAAGATGCTGCTCTTTTTAAAGGTTTCGGAAAAACTTAAATCCAACTTGGTTTTTTGCAGCTTGATATGTTCATCAATACCCGGCACTTTGTTAAGTATTTGCACATCCACGCCTTCGTTAGGCTGTAAGTGAATGGTCAACTTATTCTGCGGCAATTCCCGAAAACTGTCGCCAAAAATATTGTGTGGCAGTTGCTTAAAATAAATCACAATCTCGGTGCGCTTGTGGGTCAT
This sequence comes from Crenothrix polyspora, assembly GCF_900163755.1. GTDB lineage: Bacteria > Pseudomonadota > Gammaproteobacteria > Methylococcales > Methylomonadaceae > Crenothrix > Crenothrix polyspora. Next base: position 14,697 of record NZ_FUKI01000109.1, read on the forward strand.
ACGCTTGCCGGTGCGTAGATAAAACGGCACACCGGCCCAACGCCAGTTGTCAATATCCACCCGCAGCGCAACAAAGCTTTCGGTGCTACTGTCAACATCAGCGCCGTCTTCTTCCAAATAGCCAGGCACTGCACTGCCTTTTAAAAAGCCCGCCGAATACTGGCCACGCACGGTTTTTTCATCGGCATTGCTGGCGGTAATCGGACGCAGGGCTTCCAGGACTTTTATTTTTTCGTTGCGTATGCTTTTAGCTTCCAGATTAACCGGCGGTTCCATCGCGATAAAGGTCAAAATCTGCAATAAGTGGTTCTGCAACATGTCGCGCAACTGGCCGGTCTTGTCGAAATATTCGAAGCGGCCTTCAATGCCTACTTCTTCCGCCACGGTAACCTGGATGTGATCTATGGTGTTGTGATCCCAGTTGGTGGTGAAAATGGAGTTGGCAAAGCGCAGCGCCAACAAGTTCAGTACGGTTTCTTTGCCGAGGTAGTGGTCTATGCGGAACACTTGCGCTTCGGAAAACACCTTGGCGACGGCATCGTTGATTTCTTTGCAGGATTGCAGATCGTGGCCGATGGGTTTTTCCATGACCATGCGCGATTCCTGGTTTAACACGCCAGCGTGTTGTAAGCCGTGGCAGATATTTTTAAACAACACCGGTGATACGGCAAAGTAGTTAACCGCCACGCGGGTATGCGGAGTTAATACGGCTTTTAGCTGTAGATATTGATCTTGCTGGGTTAAATCAATCTTAAGATAAGACAATCTAGCCGAAAAGCGTTGCCACACACTGTTTTCTATCTTGTCGTTTAAAAATTCCTGCAAGTTTTTCAGGACAAACGCGGTAAAGACGGCATTGTCGTTATCGTGCCTGTCCACGCCGAGGATACGGGTGTCTGCTTCTAGCAGGTTGGCATTTTCTAACCTGTACAAAGAAATAAACAGCTTGCGACGCGATAAATCACCCAGTGCGCCGTAAATAATTAAGTCGCAGGGTTTGTAACTTTTTTTGTCTTTTAGGGGCATATTAGCACAGGGATTAGGATGCGAAGCAGCGTAGCGCCTTGGCAAAACGCTTATTTTGTGGCTGTTATTATCGCATAATTTTGTCGGCTGTGGGTTAGGCTTGCAGCCGTTTAAGGCCATAACTGATGAATGACTGGTGTGCATACTTAACTTGATAAGTCGCAATCAATAAGCCACACTAACAATAGCGTAATGCACCGAATGTTTGGCTAACATTATGCGGTGCAATACAGCCACCTTCATTACACTGCAATTTAAAGGTTCGGTGTACTAGGAGTTTGTCGGGCTTGTTTTTTCATCTTATTGATTTATAAGAAAATTTATCAAAACCTTTCAATTAAAAAGTTGATTGTAATCAATAAGTTAAATGCCAAGTCCGACAAGCTCCTAGGCAAGTCCATTAAAATATATTAGGAAATTGTTAACCACGGACTAGCAGTCCTACGCCGTTTATTATTGCTATCCATCTATGGCGTTAACAATTATCTAGCGGGCGTTGTCACAGAAATATAGTTGTTATTGGGTACGTTATCCACAGGTGCACCGCTCACGGTAATTTGCTGATTTACCGATGTGCTTTGGGCTTTAACCGTGGCTTGCAGTGTTAATTTTTGACCGGCAGCCAGCCTACCCAAATGGCATACGGTTTCTATGACAGAAGCCGTGCATTTGCCTTGGCTGGGTTTAAAACTAACGGCGCTACCACCTGAAACCAGATGTATCAAGCTAACATCAGGTACAACATCTTTACCGTTGTTGGCAATGGTGTAGAAGTAATTGCCCGTGGTATTAGGTTTTAATGTGATTGGTTTTGTGGTGGGGGTTATTGCTAGATCAGCATGGTGGTGGGTATCGAGTAGGTGGTCGCGAACAAAAATATCCGAATTCTTATTTGTATCGCCATCCACCATATAAGCAGAAGAAGCAAAGGCAATAAACCGACCGTCAGCGCTCATATTAAAATTAAAATCCATGTCCATCGAAAACGGATTACTCAAGCCAGCTTGAGCACCTTTGGAGGTAACGTTTACTCTTTCCGTTTTATGTGTTGTGCGGTCATGAATAAAAATATCGGGATATTTGTTGGTATCACCTGTAACCAAATTAGACGCATACGATGTAAATGCCACATAACGGCCATCAGCACTTATTCTTACTGGATGTACGCTTGGGACGCTTCCGTCAACACCACCCACACCTCCATTTGCTTGTTTACCATTGGTGGTATTAATCCGTTCCGTTTTGCGCGTTAGCTGATCACGGATAAATAAATCTGACTTACCATTGGTATCACCGGCAACTAAATTAGATGCCGATGATGAAAACACGATATACCGATTATCAGGAGTAATACTGGCATTGCTAAAAAGCTCATTATTATTGTTCTTACCTTGTATCCCCTTTGAAGAAACGTTAACCCGTTCGATTTTACGTGTGACCTGGTCATACAAAAAAATGTCGGTCTCTTTGTTGGTATCATTTTTTACTATTTTGGAAGCGGCAGATTCAAATAGCAAATAACGCCCATCAGAACTGAATGACAAAGGGTATGATGAATGAATTGTTATCACGATATCCCCACTAACTGCACCTGAGGCTTCATCATTAACAACCTGTGTTGTTTTTCCTGTTAGTAAATCATGAATTGACATACCGGTTTTGCTAGCATTAGCGCTACCAAAATTATTATAGTTATCATGAAATGCGATGTAACGAGTATTGGCACTGATCTGAATAGATTGACCTGATTTGTTTTTTATAGCATTACTCAGCTGTGTTTTATGCGTTAAACGATCGTAAATATGCAACTCGCCGCTGCCTAAACCTGCCGTTATTATTCCCGCTATACCAAAAGGTACTTGCTCTATAAAGCTAATATAACGCCCATCGGCACTGATATTAAGCAAGCAGCCTTTAAATTTTGAGATTATTCGCTCTGTCTTATGCGTTAATTGATCTTGAACAAAAATATCAGTAATTTGATAAGTAGTTTGATTCGGAGTTGTAATCCACGAACATAGCTTAGACGAAAATGCCACAAACCGGCCATCAGCACTCATTTTAGGATTATAAAAACCGTTAGTATTTACCGGCACTACATTGGAAGCCACGCTGACTTGTGTGGTTTGGCCAGCAAAAACATGGCCGTTAAGTAAGCACAACAAAGCTGCGCCGGAAAATAGAGAGCTGTACAACGTTTTTGATGACATGGGCGTTTCCTTACAAAAAATGGCTAAATACAGGCAGGATATTGTTAATAAAAAGCTTTGTGTCTTGCGTGAAAATAATCCTATTTCACTGACATGTGAGTGATATGTATATTTTGTGCGTTGAAATCAAAAATAGGTGCATCATTAGATGCGGGTTTATAGACATCACTATTATCAATCAGTGAGTTACCACTAAAGATGACAGACTGGCCGTCTAGCTTTAAGCTATCAGGCACAACATCTGGAAAATACAATTTCCCGCCAATATCCAATAAATACTGATAGTTCCCCCGTGTAGCAACAAATACTTTGATTTTTCCTTTGGAATTCTTAAAAGTAGTTTCGTTTTCTATGGTGCAGTTTTTCACCATACGTGTATTGAGAACTACACCATCTTTTACGTGCATCGAATCCAATTTCTTCAGAAAAGCTTTAAATTTATTCTGCGTTGCATGAAAACCAGCTTCTGCACATACGGACATGCCTACTCCGACTTTGTTAGAGCCATTCAACCTTGGGCTGTAGACAACAAAAGTATCCACAGTGCCATTGGCAATCGCCTGCACAATTATTTTACGAGCTGTCTGCAAAGTGGCCTTATCAACAGTGCTGTTATAACGTGTAATGCTAATATTGGCCGCTCGATTTTCTGCAAAAGCAGCACTGTTAAGTAAGCACAATAAAGCCGCACCGGAAAATAGAGTGCTACACAACGTTTTTGATGGCATGGGAATTTCCTTGTAGAGATATTGATTGAATATAAATTTAAAATCCAGACTCTTCCATTGTGAGTTTTACAGCGATAATACATTCGAAAACTGAACGCAAGCTGAACAAAACTTACACAAACTTATATTAATTACTATTTTTTATATTTTTTTGACAAACATAAAAAATATGCTACAAATATTTACTTCAAAGCCGGTGTTTTAAAACATTATTGTTATCTGTTTGATGGTTTGTACAACATATATAATGCCAATAAAGCCCAGTAATCCGTCTGTTAACTTCATCAACATAAACTTCGGCATTGCAATTACCTGTTATTACTTGTAAAATTCCCTGTTATATTCGTGATGGCGGCGTTGTTATGTCCATTTGCACGATAAAAGATTTCGAGCACTGTTTTAGCAGTGCTTTTTTATTTAGAACCTTGAGCTTTAATAGAAAATGCCCGTAATTACCCTTCCTGACGGTTCCCAACGACACTTTGACAGCGCTGTCACTGTAATGGATGTTGCGCGTGCCATTGGAACTGGCTTGGCAAAAGCGACTCTGGCCGGTAAAGTAGATGGAAAACTGGTCGATGCCAGCACAGTTATCGACAATGATGCCAGCCTGCAAATTATTACCGCAAAAGACGAAGACGGCGTTGATGTTATCCGCCATTCAACTGCACATTTAATGGCGCAAGCCGTTAAGCAATTATTTCCTGACGCACAAGTTACGATTGGTCCTGTCATTGAAAACGGTTTTTTCTACGACTTTTCCTACCACAGGCCGTTTACACCGGAAGACCTGGTTGCGATTGAAGACAAGATGCAAAAACTGGTTGCCGAAGATTTGGCAATTAGCCGTTCCGTTATGTCCAGGGACAATGCGATTAGCTTCTTTAAAGCACAGGGTGAAGCTTACAAAGCTGAAATCATTGAATCTATCCCTGCCGATCAAGATTTATCGTTGTATGAACAAGGTGGTTTTACCGATTTATGTCGCGGCCCGCATGTTCCCAGTACCGGCAAGCTGACAGCGTTTAAATTAATGAAAATAGCCGGCGCTTATTGGCGCGGCAATTCTGACAATGAAATGCTGCAACGCATTTACGGCACGGCCTGGGGCGACAAAAAAGACTTACAAGCCCATTTGCACCGACTGGAAGAAGCTGAAAAACGCGATCATCGCAAATTAGGCAAAGCTTTGGATTTATTCCACAGCCAGGAAGAAGCGCCCGGCATGGTATTTTGGCATGAGAAAGGCTGGATTATTTATCAGCAGGTCGAACAATACATCCGCGACAAATTGCGTGTCAACGGCTACGGCGAAGTAAAAACCCCACAGTTGGTGGATCGTTCCTTATGGGAAAAATCCGGCCATTGGGACAAATTTGGCAGCATGATTTTCACCACGCATTCTGAAAATCGTGATTACGCCATCAAGCCGATGAACTGCCCGTGCCATGTCCAAATTTATAACCAAGGCTTAAGAAGTTACCGCGATTTGCCAATTCGTTTGGCGGAGTTTGGTTCCTGCCATCGTAATGAACCTTCAGGCACTTTACACGGTCTGATGCGGGTGCGTAACTTTGTACAAGATGATGCGCATATCTTCTGCACCGAGTCGCAAATTCAGGATGAAGTGTCTGCGTTTATCGATATGTTGTTTGATGTTTACAAAGACTTCGGTTTTGAAGACGTTATTATCAAATTATCGACACGCCCTGAAAATCGCGTCGGTGACGATAGCGTGTGGGACAAGGCAGAAAGTGCGCTGGAATTGGCACTGAACACCAAAAATTTAAAATGGGACTTACAGCCTGGCGAAGGTGCGTTCTACGGGCCAAAAATTGAATTTTCCCTGAAAGATTGTATAGGCCGCGTTTGGCAATGCGGTACGATTCAAGTCGATTTTTCCATGCCTGGGCGCTTGGGTGCCAGTTATATTGATGAGGACAGTTCGCGCCAAGTGCCGGTTATGCTGCATAGGGCTATATTGGGGTCACTGGAACGCTTTATCGGTATTTTGATTGAGCAGCACGCCGGAACTTTCCCAGTTTGGCTGTCACCGGTGCAAGCCATTGTGTTAAATATTGCTGATCGACACGCTGATTATGCTGCACAAATCCACAAAGCACTAGAGCTACAAGGCGTGCGGGTAAAAATAGACTTGAGAAATGAAAAAATCGGGTTTAAAATCCGCGAGCATTCCATGCAGCGTGTGCCATACTTGTTAATTGTAGGTGACAAAGAATTGGAAACCAACACCATTAGCGTACGCACGCAAAAAGGTGAAGATTTAGGAAGTCTGACAATGGCTGAGTACGCCGAAAGGTTGAAAGTAGAGATTGCAGATAGAAAATAACACATACTCGGAGGATTAAGATATCGCTGCTAAAAAAGATGAAACGCGCCTGAATGATGCCATCACCGCAAGACGGGTGAGGGTAACAGGTGTAGACGGTGAGGCATTGGGAATAATCTCAATAGATGAAGCTAGACAAATTGCCTATGCTGCTGATTTAGACTTAGTAGAAATATCGCCAAACGCGGATCCTCCGGTTTGTAAGATAATGAACTATGGCAAGTTCCAATTCGAGCAAAACAAGAAACTGGCCGTTGCCAAAAAGAAGCAAAAGCAAATTCAGGTGAAGGAAATCAAGTTCCGGCCTGGCACAGACGAAGGCGATTTTCAGGTTAAACTGAAAAGCTTGACCAAGTTCTTAAACGATGGCGATAAAACTAAAATTACCGTGCGTTATCGTGGCCGGGAAATGGCGCATCGCGAGATTGGTATGGATGTGCTGAAACGTCTGGAAAAAGAACTTGAATTGATTGCGTTGGTTGAGCAATTCCCCAAAATGGAAGGTCGCCAGATGGTTATGGTGATGGCTCCCAGGAAGAAAAAATAATATCATAACTCAATTGCCGACACATGATTAGACGGATTAAACGGATTTTTTCTGTTTATCCGTGACTATCAGTAAAATCCGTGTCATCTGTGTTCTATCTGGTGTTATAAAGTAATTTAGAAGCCTTGGCTTCTGAACTGACGGGTCAGGATGACCGGTCAAGTATACCTTTAGGTATACTAAAAATTCTCCAAGGCCATGCATTTTGCCTGGGAGGGTTTCATCTCAAGGATTCGGTAATTTTAATTTTGTGGAGCAAACAAATGCCAAAAATCAAGACCCACCGTGGCGCTGCCAAACGCTTTAAGCGTACTGGTACCGGCGGTTTTAAATGTGCGCATTCGCACAAGCGTCATATTTTGACCAAAAAATCAACCAAACGTAAAAGACAGTTACGTTCACCCGCTGCCGTTCACGCATCCGATGTTCGTATGGTTGCACGCATGATGCCATACAGCTGAGAGTATAGAAGATGCCTAGAGTTAAACGTGGCGTAACCGCCAGAGCAAGACACAAAAAGATTTTAAAGCAAGCCAAAGGCTATTACGGTGCCCGTAGCCGCGTGTATCGCGTTGCCAAGCAGGCCGTTATTAAAGCTGGACAGTATGCTTATCGCGATCGCAAGCAGAAAAAACGCCAGTTTCGCGCCTTGTGGATTGTACGTATCAACGCGGCAGCGCGTATGTACGGCATTTCTTACAGCCGATTAATCAATGGCTTGACCAAAGCCAACGTAGCTATCGACCGTAAAGTCATGGCGGATATCGCGGTACGTGATATAGACGCTTTCGGAAAAATTGCTGAGATTGCCAAAGCGCACCAAAGCAAACCTTAAGGGTTAAAGATGGCTCTTATCTGAGCCATCTCTTAATGTCTTCTCTTGTTCTTTACTGAACAAGAGAAGATCTAGCGGCTTAATCGCCGTTTTCTTTTTATCTCGAATCACTAGCGAGCTAAACCGTGTCCGCTACTCCAGAAGAAATTCTCTCACAGGCATTACAAGAGCTGACCGCTGTTACTGATCTTGAACAGCTCGATCAAGTGCGTGTGCATTATCTTGGTAAAAAAGGCTTGCTGACTCTGCAAATGAAAGAGTTAGGTAGTCTTGAGCCTGAACAAAGACGCGCCGTTGGCCAAGTTATCAATCAAGCCAAAGACCAGCTACAGGCAAAACTGGAAGCGCAAAAAGAGTCATTACAACAAGCGGCATTAACTGCGCGTTTAGCCAGTGAGCGTATTGATGTCACTTTGCCAGGCCGTGGCCAAACGAGTGGTGGCTTGCACCCGATTACCACAACGCTCAACAGAATTAACAAGATTTTCGCCAGCGTCGGCTTTGAAGTGGTGGAAGGCCCCGAAATTGAAGATGATTATCACAATTTTGAAGCCCTGAATATTCCGGCACACCACCCTGCCCGCGCCATGCATGATACTTTCTATTTCGATGCCCACACCGTGCTGCGTACTCATACCTCGCCGGTGCAGATTCGCGTGATGGAATCGCAAACACCACCGTTGAAAGTGATTGCCCCAGGCCGCGTGTATCGCTGTGATTCCGATATTACCCATACACCGATGTTCCACCAAGTGGAAGGCTTTCTGGTTGATACCGATGTCAGTTTTGCCGATTTAAAAGGCGTAGTGTACGAATTCTTGCGTGCCTTCTTTGAAAAAGACATTCAGGTGCGTTTTAGGCCGTCGTATTTTCCGTTCACCGAACCGTCCGCAGAAGTGGATATTGAATGCGTGATGTGCGGTGGCGAAGGCTGCCGCGTGTGTAGCCAGACCGGTTGGCTGGAAGTGATGGGCTGCGGCATGATCCACCCTGAAGTGTTTAAGTCAGTCAATATTGACGACGAAAAATACACCGGCTTTGCCTTCGGCATGGGAGTGGAACGTCTGGCCATGTTGCGCTATGGCATCAACGATTTACGGTTGTTTTTTGAAAACGACCTGAAATTTTTAGAACAATTTAATTAAGCGACCAACAGGAATTCTGACGTTATGCAAATCAGTGAAGCTTGGTTACGAGAGTATGGTGGTCATCCAGCGGTTGGTACGAAAAAACTGGTCGCACAATTAACAATGGCAGGACTGGAAGTTGATTCAATAACGCCAGTTGCCGCCGATTTTAGCGGTGTTGTGATCGGCGAAGTATTGTCTTTAGAACAACATCCCGATGCCGATCGCTTACGGGTATGTCAAGTGGCTGTTAATATCTGTTCTCATATTATTGGTTGTTCAGATAATCACCCCGATGCCGACCGAATTCTTGCTGGTCAAGATATAGGTAAGGATGTCGTATTACAGATTGTGTGCGGTGCTAGTAATGTACGCGTAGGTCTAAAAGTGCCAGTGGCATTGATTGGTGCGGTTTTACCAGGCGATTTTAAAATTAAAAAATCCAAATTGCGCGGTCAAGAATCGTTCGGTATGCTGTGTTCGGCTAAAGAGTTGGGTATTTCCACTACAGCGGAAGGCTTACTGGAACTGCCGGATGATGCGTCGGTTGGTAGAGATATCCGTGATTATTTAGGTCTTGCTGATAATATCATTGAGGTCAGTTTAACCCCAAACCGAGCAGATTGCTTAAGCGTTGAAGGGTTGGGACGTGAGATTGCCATACTCAACAAAACGAATTGGTCAATCCCTTACTTGAATGAGCCTGTCCATACAAATAGCCAAATGGATTGGTCAATCACCCAGGTTGAGCACGTTGGCGTACAACATCAAGACATATTGCCAGTGGTGGTTGCGGTACCGGAAGCCTGTCCTCGTTATTTGGGACGATTAATTAAAAATGTTAATCCCAAAGCCGAAACGCCGTTATGGATGCAAGAGCGTTTGCGTCGTTCTGGTTTGAGAAGTTTGGGGCCATTGGTCGATGTGACCAACTACGTGTTAATCGAGTTGGGACAGCCTTTACATGCGTTTGATGCCGATAAGCTCAATGGCAAGATTACTGTTCGCTATGCGCAGATAGATGAGGCATTAACGTTATTGAACGGTCAAGAGATAAAACTTGATGCCGAAACCTTGGTTATTGCTGATGACATAAGAGCACTGGCCGTTGCCGGTGTAATGGGTGGCAACGATTCTGCTGTCAGCGATGCAACACAAAATATTTTTCTGGAATGTGCATTTTTTGCGCCGTTACAGTTGGCCGGTAAAGCGCGGCGCTACGGCTTGCATACTGATTCTTCACATCGATTTGAACGTGGTGTGGATGCGACTTTGCAAACACGTGCTCTTGAACGTGCCACGCAATTAATCGTTGCGATTGCCGGTGGTAGTGCAGGCGCAATCATTGAAGTGACGACTGAGAATTATTTGCCTGCGCGTCCGAGTTTATATCTTAGAAAACAACGGTTGCAAAAAATATTACGCAGCGATTTTAAAGATGCCGAAGTGGTTGATATATTCCAACGCTTAGGTATGATGGTAAATTCGGATGCTGATGGCTGGCATGTTACACCGCCGGGCTTTCGTTTTGACATTGCCATTGAAGCGGATTTGATCGAAGAAATTGCCCGTATTTACGGTTATAACAACCTGCCTAGTAGTAGCTTGTTGATGCGTTCCAAATTGGGTCTGGCCACAGAAACGCTATTGGACATTAATCGCGTAAAACATTTGTTGGTAGATCGTGGTTATCAAGAAGCGATTACTTACAGTTTTGTCGATGAAGATATACAACGCGCTGTCGCACCGGATGATATTTGCATACGTTTGCAAAATCCAATTTCATCGGAATTATCGGTGATGCGCACGACCTTGTGGTGTGGTTTGCTAAAGGCGGCGTTATACAACACCAATCGTCAGCAAAATCGCGTACGACTATTTGAAACCGGCTTGCGTTTTGTCAATCAATCTGGCCAAACGCAACAGCAAAAAATGCTGGCGGGTTTGATTTTGGGCAGTGCAAATGCAGAGCAATGGGGCGAAAAAACCCGTAAAGTCGACTTTTTTGATATAAAATCAGACGTAGAAGCGATTTTTACCTTGTTGGACTATTCGGTGCACTTTGTTCCAGCGCAACACCCTGCGTTACATCCTGGACAAACTGCTGCCATTTTATCTGAAAAAGGTGATAATATAGGCCTTCTGGGTATGCTACATCCGCACCTGGAGAAACAGCTAGGTTTTGATACGCAAGTTTTCCTGTTCGAAGTAGACCAGGAACTTATCCTCAAAAAACAACTTCCTAAGTTTAAGTCTTTATCAAAATACCCTTCTGTACGTCGTGATATGGCGCTAATCGTTAAAGAAGATGTGGCGATTGCGGCATTAATCGGTTGTATTAAGAGTGGCAACGAACAAAGCCTGCAAGACGTGGTGGTTTTTGATATTTACAGAGGGAAAGGTGTAGAGGAGGGCTGCAAAAGCGTTGCATTAAGCTTAATCATGCAAAATAATTCACAAACACTAATAGATTCTGAAATAGATGCTATATTTAACAGAACGTTAGAAACATTGACTAATAAATTAAGTGCAAAACTGAGGGATTGATTTCATGGCATTAACAAAAGCAGATTTTGCCGAGAAGCTGTTTGATGAGCTGGGTTTAAATAAGCGCGAAGCGAAAGACATGGTGGAAATGTTTTTCGAAGAAATCAAAGGTTCTTTAGAGCATGGCGAACAAGTAAAATTATCCGGTTTTGGTAAATTTGAACTGCGTGATAAAAGCAGTCGTCCTGGTCGTAATCCTAAAACTGGCGAAGAAATACCTATTACTGCACGACGTGTGGTAACATTTAGATCAGGCCAAAAACTTAAAGCCCGAGTAGAAGCTTATGCTGGAGCCGAGTAACAATAACGAACTGCCAGTAATACCGGCTAAACGCTATTTCACCATTGGTGAAGTCAGCGAGTTGTGCGGCGTTAAGCCGCATGTACTACGTTATTGGGAACAAGAATTTATAGAGCTGAGTCCAGTAAAACGGCGTGGTAACAGGCGCTATTATCAACGCCATGATGTGTTGATGATTCGTCAGATAAGATCCTTACTCTATGAGCAAGGCTATACCATTGGCGGTGCCAAAGTGCATTTAACCAATAATGATAGCAAAGAGGATTCGGCTCGCAGTAAAAAATTGATTGATCAGATGATCAGTGGTTTGGAAGATATTTTGGTTTTACTCAATTAGATATTGTGTCATCCACAGGCCGACTGTAGTATAATGGTCGGTCTCGTTGTTATTATGAGGTCTTCGTAATAATATCATAAACATCATATTCATTCTGTCGGAGCGTAGCGCAGCTTGGTAGCGCACTTGTCTGGGGGACAAGGGGTCGCAGGTTCAAATCCTGTCGTTCCGACCAATTAGTTACAAATTATTTGCAAATAATTATTTTCGGTCTGTGCCAAATTTTTACTACAGACGTTTCCAGCATACTCACTTAAATGATCTGCGCGTAACGCATTACCATTGTTAAATGATGTTGGTGCATGAATTAATCGATGCCGACATTTCTCCTTACCCCATTTTTAAGACATCGCCTGCATATTAGCTAATATGCTTACCTTTTTTTAAGCAAAATATTGAACTTTCCAGCGACACACCGCTGATTCTCCAGCACGGGAGGTTTCATACGTTTTCCAGTCAAGGGCGGACTCAAAATAGTTTGAAATATACTGTTGTCTATGTATTGATCACCGGTCAAGATAGTTGTCGCCGAACAAATAAAAATTCAAGCAAAAAAAAACCCAAGCCATTGACTTGGGTTTTTGATTTAAGAGCTTGGCAATTCCCTACTTTCGCATGGCAAACTGCCACACTATCATCGGCGCTAAACGGTTTCACTTCCGAGTTCGGGATGGGATCGGGTGGTTCACATTCGCTATGGTCACCAAGCAAACTGGTGTAGTCAGTATTGTTTCGACTGACTGTCATTCTGCAAATTAGGCTGGATTTAGGTTTTTACCTTTTTACCATTAACTTGCTTCTGGAAATCTGTAACTTCATGGTCTGACTTGCGATAGCCTTTGATACGTCAACACAAAACCCATTGGGTGTTATATGGTCAAGCCTCACGGGCAATTAGTACACGTTAGCTACA
>NZ_FUKI01000107.1:0-5017 GCF_900163755.1 Crenothrix polyspora
TGACAAGTCGGCACTTAAGTCTAAATCAAAATTTAACGGGAGGGTAGCCGCTCAATGTGAGTAGGTATTGTTATTTTTTCAATAACCAACGAAAGTGCCAAAGGCCAAAGCTGGCAATTAATATTATTAACTGTGTATTTTGGTATGATTGGCGCGGTTGTCAGCTTATTACAACGTCTTGAACAAGCCTCCAATACCGCCACCAACTTTACCGATTCGACGACTAATTCAACCGATATTTACCACGGTATGTCGAGTTTCTACATTATCTCCTTGGTGGTTAGTGGTGCGGTATTTTCGGTACTGGTGTATTTATTGGCACGCTCTCAACTGATTAATGTGCTCGATTTACTGCCCAAACCCGACCCCGAACTGTGCAAAGTTACCCCTAATACCATAGAAAAATTTCTTTGTGACCCCTACGATTCGGCACAAACGGCCAAATTGCTTATTTTGTGTTTTATCTCTGGCTTTGCAGAGCGTTTTGTTCCCGACGTGCTGGATAGTTTAATCAAAAGAGCAAAAACATAACTGATTGTAATGGGTTGTTACCCGCTGATTTATTACCGTAAAACTAATAGACAGTACAGAATCACCACCACATAAACTATAATTCTACAAACACTTTACATCCCAACCAGTCAACAGGCCTGTTGGCTATCTATACTTAATAGCACTAAAAAGGAACCGCATGACACATCAAGTCATTGATGCACAAATTACGCCCCAAGGTCGTCTGGATGTTTTATCAAAAGCTGAAGTCAGTAAATTATTGGATACCAGCCAAGGTGGTTTGTACCAAATATTTCGTAATTGTTCATTGGCGGTATTAAACTGTGGCAGCACCACCGATAACGGTAAAGAACTACTGGAACGTTATCAATCATTTGATATTCGTGTCGTACAAGAACAACGCGGTATTAAACTGGACGTTATCAACGCACCGGCACACGCTTTTGTCGATGGTAAGATGATTAAAGGTATTAACGAGCATTTATTTGCCGTGCTACGTGACATTATCTATATCAGTGATGAAATCAACGATAACCCGCGCTTTGACATGGCAACCAGCGCTGGCATTACCGATGCGGTTTTTCATATCTTGCGTAATGCCAATATTTTGCACAGTATGGTTAATCCTAATTTAGTGGTGTGCTGGGGTGGGCATTCCATTAATCGAACCGAATACGAATACACTAAACTCGTTGGCCATGAAATGGGCTTGCGTGATTTGAATATTTGTACCGGCTGCGGCCCTGGCGCGATGAAAGGTCCGATGAAAGGCGCGGCGATAGGCCATGCTAAACAACGTATCAAAGACGGTCAATACATCGGCATTACTGAACCTGGCATTATTGCTGCAGAATCGCCCAATCCAATTGTTAATCAATTGGTTATTTTACCTGACATTGAAAAACGCCTGGAAGCCTTTATACGCACAGGACACGGTATTGTGGTGTTTCCTGGTGGTGCGGGCACAGCAGAAGAAATTTTATACATTCTCGGCGTATTACTACACCCTGATAACGATGCAATGCCCTTCCCTTTACTATTTTCAGGCCCCGCCAGTTCCGCCAGTTACTTTGAAGAAATTGATCATTTTATTGGTGCTACGCTGGGTAAAAAAGCCCAGCAACGTTACCGTATTATTATTGATGATCCCGTACAAGTGGCTCAAGCGATGCAAGATGGTATCGCAGAAGTACGGCAATTTAGAAAGCACAACGGCGATGCGTATTATTTTAACTGGCTGTTAAAAATTGATACTGTATTTCAGCAACCGTTTATACCAACCCACGAAAATATGCGTAATCTTGCCCTACACAAAAATCAAGAAGCCCATATGTTGGCGGCCAATTTACGGCGTGCGTTTTCTGGCATAGTAGCAGGCAATGTTAAAGACACTGGCATTAGAGCCATTGAGCAATACGGCCACTTTGAAATACACGGCGATAAAGACATTATGTTGCTCATGGATGCTTTATTAGCGTCTTTTGTTAGCCAGCATCGTATGAAATTGCCCGGTAAAAAATACATTCCGTGTTATCAAGTATTGACATAATCTAGCCAAAGTTAGCATTTTGCCATTTTGATTCATCTTGCATTCAGTATTGCTCACGTATAGTGAATGCAAAATTAAAATACTGAGGAGACGCGTATGAACAAAATACTGATCAGCATAGCCACTTTGGCATCTTTGTCCGGTTGTGTAGGTTATACGCAAAGCTATCCCAGTAACACAGGTTACAACGGCAATTATGGTAACTATGGCAATACGGGTAATTACGGTGGCTATGGTGGTTACGGCGCTGGCTCTGGCGGTTACGGTGGCTACGGTGGCTACGGTAATTATAATAATCAAGGCAATGTCGATCGTTATGGTGGTTATCGCAATCACCCCTCGCATAATCAGCGCAACAATAACAATGGTTACAATGGTTATAACAGACCTTATCAGCAACAACAGCATAACAATAACCACTCTTTCGGCACGCAGCAAACTTATCCCCAACAGCAATCGTGGGGCAACAATAACTCGCGCACTAATAATTGGTCAAATACTGCCGATGAACAAATACGGCTACGCCAAGAAACCGAAGAAAATCAACGCCAAGAACATGCCACCCACGAGCGAATAAGGCAAGAGCAAGCTTTTTCAGCGCAACGGCAACAACAGCAACAACAAGAAAATCAAAATCGCCAACGGCAAGAACAAGAGCTTGCTGCACAGCAACAGCAAGAATCGCAAAACCGTCAAAGACAAGAGCAAGAAGTCCAATCACGTCAAAGGCAACAAGAAGCACTGTCTTATCAACAGCAAGAAACACAACAACGTCAAAGACAAGAACAAGACGACAGCGCATCGCAACAACGATCAAGGCAAACAATCGACACAGGTAACCCAAGACAATCCAATGATGGCGGCCTTGGAGGAGGACGGCGGCGCAGAGAAGAATAAAACCGAGCCAGTACGTTAAATAATCACTTACAGCGTTTTCACAGTTCAATAGTTACAGCGTAACCGTTTGCACTGAGCTTGTCGAAGTGTGCCGTTCATGCTTCGACAAGCTCAGCACGAACGGTGGCTGTAACTGTCCTAAGTTGAAAACGCTGTATTTAATACGTGACACTCACCTGGGTATGGCACGGAAAAAACCAGGCATTAAGACGCGTGGCCTACAATACATCACAATTAACAAGATCAGTTTTCATATTTGCAGCTTCGATAAACAGGCAAAAAAAAGCCCTGGTCGAAATCGACCAAGGCTCTAATTTATCGGTACTGCTAAAAGCTAACGGTTTTTATTTGTTGCTTGGTAAAGCGAACACAGAGAATACACCGCCCGCTTTGGTTAATTTACCCAAGCTAGCATAAGCGCCCGCTGCACCCAAGGCTTCTTGAGTTTTCATCAACAAGGCTTTTTCAAGTTCAGCTTTTTTGGCTGGATCAGTTTCGCCAGCAATTTTTTCTTGCATAGCCGCAATGACTTTATCGCCGTCGGTTGCCACAACTGCACCCGCCCAACCGCCGATACCGGACAGTACGCCTACGTATTGATGGCCTTCGAAGCTCCAAGTATTTACGTTGCCGATAATGCCAGATGGGGTTTTGAATTTATACAATTCTTTACCGGTTTTAGCATCAACCGCTTTCAGGTAGCCTTCTAATGTACCGTAGAAAACCACGCCGCCCGCTGTAGCAACAGAACCAGACCAAACTGAGAACGGTTCTTTAACAGACCAGGCGATTTTACCGGTTTTAGAATCCCACGCCGTAAATTGACCTAAGTTAGACGTGCCGTCTGGTGCGCCAGTCAATACGTCTTTACCCGCTGGCATCATGTCCAGTGTAGCACCTACGTAAGGTTGACCTGCTGTATAGTCAACAGCAAACGGTTCGTAGTTCATACACAAGTGATTACCTGAGATATAAACTAAGCCAGTTTGTGGTGAGTAAGATACTGGCTGTTGGTTTTTGCTGCCTAAAGCCGCTGGGCAAATGTCTTCAGATTTAACATCTTCGCCATTTTGCTCAGTACTGTATTTAGACACAACTTGTGGACGACCTGACTTCATATCAACATGGCTAGCCCAGTTGACAGATTTGTCGAATTTTTCAGCGATTAACAATTCGCCTGTTTCACGATCCAAGGTATAGCCAAAACCGTTACGGTCGAAATGCACGATGGTTTTGTGCATTTTGCCATTCACTTCTTGGTCGATTAATGGTACTTCGTTGATACCGTCAAAATCCCATTCGTCATGTGGGGTCATTTGATAAACCCATTTCACAGCACCGGTGTCAGCGTCACGCGCCCATAAGGACATAGACCACTTGTTGTCACCAGGACGTTGGGTTGGGTTCCAGGTAGAAGGGTTGCCTGAGCCGTAATACACCAGGTTTAATTTAGGGTCGTAAGAATACCAGCCCCAGGTTGTACCGCCACCGATTTTCCACTGGTCGCCTTTCCAGGTTTTTAAGCTGGAATTTTCGCCAACTGGGGTGACTTTGCCATCTTCCCAGGTTGTGGTTTTAGCAGGGTCGATCAGAGTGTCTGAATCAGGTCCCATGCTGTAGCCTTTCCAAGCCAGCTTGCCGGTTTTCATGTTGTAAGCAGCCATAAAGCCGCGTACACCAAATTCACCGCCGGAAATACCGGTTAAAACGTTATCTTTAACAACCAAAGGCGCGTTGGTGTTGGTCATACCCAATTTTGGATCGCCGTTTTGTACGCTCCAGACGCGTTTACCGGTTTTGGCATCCAAAGCGGTTAACACAGTATTAGATTGTTGCAAGAAGATTTTGCCATCGCCGTAAGCCAAACCACGGTTAACCGTGTCGCAGCACATAACAGGGATGGTTACGTCAGCGTCTTGTACGGGGGTGAATTCCCATAAAATGGCTTGAGTTTTTTGGTCAATCGCGAAAACAGTATTCGGGAACGGTGTGTGGATGTAGATAACACCGTCAATGGCCAAAGGACCACCTTCGTGACCACGCAATACGCCAGTAGAA
>NZ_FUKI01000107.1:5026-7137 GCF_900163755.1 Crenothrix polyspora
TTTTCACTCCAAGTGCGTAGATTAAGTTTTTTACGCTAAAAGTCAACTGTTAATAGTGTTTAACTGCGTTACTTTAGTGCAGGGCGTTCATTTTTGTACATAAATAGCTTACATTACTTCGATATTGTAGCCATTCTGCGTCCAGCATAAAACCTCGGTTTTATCGCTGTACCATTCAGAAAGCACAAAGCGTTGTGCGGTTTTGCCGTCTATTATAAAAGTATGCACATTAGGCCGATGTGTATGGCCGTGTATCAAGCGTAAACAGTTGTGGCTGCGCAACGTATCGATAACGCTATTTTGGTTAACGTCCATGATGTCTTGCGCTTTCCCGCGTTTATGAAAATAACTGCGTAGCCGATACCAACGCGCTACCAGTAAACGCAGTAACAACGGCTTGGACAGTACGCTGTATTGCCATTCGCTGGTGTGCGATTTAATGCGGAAGGCTTGGTAGGGCAAATCGTCAGTACACAGTAAATCACCGTGCATCAGTAAAGTCGGTGTGCCGTATAAATCGATGACGCTATAATCACCTAGCAAGCTTACGCCAGTGGCTAGGCAAAAACGCTGACCTAGCAGAAAATCACGGTTGCCTTGTTGCAAATACACTTTCACACCGGAATTGGTGAGTTGTTTAAGCTGTGTGCGGATTTTGTTAGTGGGTGGCATAAAGTCATCGTCGCCTACCCAAGTGTCGAATAAGTCGCCAAGTATATAAAGTGCTTCGGCATGGATAGCGCGGTTTTTTAGAAAGTCCAGAAACCGGCGGGTGATGTGTGGTTTTTCTAGGCTCAGGTGCAGGTCGGAGATGAATAACGTGTCTTTAGATGCAGGGACAATAATAGGCATCACAACGCTTGTGCCCAATTATGCCAATAAGTAGCTATTTCTGAAGTCTGCTTTATGATTGCATCTGGTGCTAAAGGAGCGGGCCAAAAAATAAGAGCGTAAAAGTCAGCAGGATCTTCTTCTACGATGGTATCTATTTCCTTTCCGTAATCCATATTACGTGCGCAATAACATACACGATAACTTGGTAGCAGCAACGGAATATTGCAAACTAATGTACCATCCCAATCAACCAAACGCGCTTCGCTTGTGTTCGGTATAAAAGAAACTTCTACAATATCTTCCCAAGCATCATCAAGTTGTGGGGTGGCATCTAATACATCGACAGTCATACCAACATCACCTGTATGCAAGCCCGTTAAAATACACAGTGAATCTCGTGATGCGGCACCACAAAGTCCATTAGATTGACCGCGAAAATAACCTTCAAAAGAATCTACTAAGGTTTGCCCATCCGTACCAACGTACGCCTGGCCATAATGAACATGCAGCCGCCCATCAAAAATTCGTGCCATAAATCTCCAAAAACTTAAGCGTTAGAAAAAAATACAGACCACTATCACCAAAAGTAATCGTGATCTGTATTTTTATCGCATATTACTTTACAACTTCAGCCTTCTCAATCACGATATCCGTTTTAGGCACATCCTGATGACCACCACGATTACCCGTAGGCTTGTTTGCCATGCTATCAACAATATCCATGCCTTCAACCACTTCAGCAAACACCGCGTAACCCCAACCACTTGATGTCGGGCTGGTATGATTTAAAAAGCCGTTATCTTTGTAATTAATAAAAAATTGCGCGGTAGCGGAATTAGGATCATTAGTACGTGCCATTGCCAAGGTGCCACGGGTATTTTTCAAGCCATTATCGGCTTCGTTTTTAATAGAACCGTGTACGGCTTTTTGATTAAACTTGGTATCAAATCCACCGCCTTGTGCCATAAAATCTTTTATGATGCGATGAAAAATCGTGCCATTATAAAAGCCTTCATTGACATAAGTCAGAAAATTGGCGGAAGAGATCGGCGCTTTTTCTGTATTGAGCGCAATAGTGATTGCACCAAGATTGGTAGTTAATTTAACTTTGGTTTGGGGTTCTGACATTTTATTTTCCGTTGCGAAAGAAAGTGTTGGGGTTAAAGCGAGCAGCATGGACAGCATAAGAATACGCATAAGTTATCCTTGTAAGCGATTCAAAACGTGAATTTTATGTGTTTTTGTATTGAAATGGAAGCGTCTGCTTGTTACATTGC
>NZ_FUKI01000103.1 GCF_900163755.1 Crenothrix polyspora
TTCCAAATTCTTCTGAAGGCACTATTTTTGGCCCAGTGTTTGTGGGTAAATATGCCTATGCCGCCCCTGAACAGATAAATGGCGGTGAGATTGGTGCCTATACGGATATTTACAGCTTGGCTTTAGTGCTAGCTGAAGCCGTGTTAGGTAAAAAACTGGAGATGGGCACATCGGAAGACAGTGCGAGGAAAGCCCGCTTAACCGTGCCCAATTTAAGTCAAATCCCCAAGGAATTAAAAGCCCAATTGACCGCGATGTTGCACCCTAATCCGAAACAACGCTTGCAAAGCATGTCGGATTTGTTAAAACATTGGCCTTATCCGCCAGAATCTTCAAAAATCAATAAGTTTTTGTTGCTGGGTAGTGTAGCGTTAGCTGCATCTGTCATCGGGTTAGTCTTGTGGCCATCTGATCCGATCAATAAGACAAATCCAGCCGATATTAACCGTGGTTATGGGTATTTAACTGTCCATTCTAATCCGGAAGGCGCTTTAGTGCTGGCCAATGATAATCATACATTTATTGGTGTCACACCTATCAATAAAGCGTTTATTGCGGTTGGCAGTAATAATATCGTTATTAAAAAAAATGGTTACAGTAATATTGAGAAAAACATTGAAATAAAACAGAACTCTGAACAAGCACTGGATGATATTATTTTAAATAAAATGTCTGCTACTGAATAACGCTATGCGAAACATTTTCTAACAACCGATCATGCTGGTCAACTGAATATTTTTTTTCATACAGTATCCGATTAATTAATCTTGCCGATATGTCTAAGTAGAGATGTACGCTTATTTGCTGGGGCTGCGTTGAAGTTATTAATGTTTGATCTTGGAGAGTTACAGTAATTTGTAAGTATTCACACCTGTACTATGCTTCTAATTAATAAATTGCGTAGCCAAAGAGTATACACTCTAAAAAGGCATTAAGTTAGGTAAGACAGAGAGTTATGAAGAAAAAAACCAATGCAATAAAACAATTAAATCAGCGATTTTTATGGTCATTATTGATTATAGGTTTAATTATTGGGCTTACTGAATTATTGATAATGATTGGATTGGATTTGTATCAACAAGCCGGTCGAATCTTTACTTCTCTTGAGGAAACAATTCTCGATACGCTTTTACTGACTTTAATATCGGCTCCTTTGTTATGGTTTGTAGTTCTGCGTCGTTTAGTTGTAACTATTGCATTTGAACAAGAAAAAGTTCTTGAGCAAGCCAGACAAAATAAAGAATTTCGTACAGCTCTTGATGCACATGCCTTGGTTAGTATTGCCGATATAAAAGGGCGAATCATTTATGCAAATGAAAAATTTCAACAAATATCAGGTTATTCTCAAGATGAATTATTAGGTCAAGATCACCGGATTATTAACTCAGGTGTCCATGATAAAAGCTATTTTCGGGATTTATGGGGCACAATTACACAAGGAAAAAAGTGGCAAGGGATAATTTGTAACCGCAGTAAAAGCGGAGAACTGTATTGGGTAGACAGTACAATTGTTCCCTTATTAGATGAACAAGGCTTACCTGGGCAATACATTTCAATGCGCCGTGATATTACCGTACAAAAAGCTACTGAAGATAGTTTGAAAATATTTAAGAGAGCGCTCGATTCTTGTAGTGAGATGATACTGATCACAGATGCTGAAGGTATTATTCAACATGCAAATCCGGCTTTGTACCAATCTTGTTTTTGGACAGAAACGAGCTTAATAGGTAAGCAGGCCAAGGTATTCGACAGTCCTAATACGCCACCTGAAGTTTTTAAAGTAATGAATCAAACTTTAGCACAAGGTGACAATTGGACTGGCAGAATTTTAAGGCGCCGTAAAGGTATGAAGCCGATTCGCATAGCAGGACAGAGCTTGCCGCCTGATCCTTACGAATTTTGGTCGGAAACCAGTATTACGCCTGTGCTAAATAATGATGGCTCGCTATTTGGTTATGTACACGTTCTACGTGACATCAGTGATTTGGTTGTTAATGAACATCAACAACAATTGGAGAAAGAGGATACAGCGGTACGCCTTGAAATAGCCGATATATTGCAGCGTAATATTCCCTTAGCGGAACGCTTCAAAACCACGTTAAATCTTCTTTTTAGGCTTAACACCTTAAATTTACAACGTAAAGGTGGGGTATTTTTAAAATCACAAAGTGAAATTGTTCTGGAAATGTTTGTGTTACAAGGCAATTTCAGTGCAGAATTTATTGAGAAAGAGAAACGAGTTTTGTATGGCGATTGTTTATGTGGCCGCGCGGCAGTATCCAATGAGCTTTTAATTTCTGATGACTGTTTTTGTGATCCACGACATGAGCATACATTTTCCGGTATGCAAGCTCACGGTCATTTTATTGTACCGTTATCGGCAGGGGATGATGTGTTGGGCATTATGTTTCTCTACACCGATCCATACCCAATCCAGCATGAAAGCCGTTTGACCATGCTTAAACAGGTTGGCGAACTAATGGCTCTTGCTGTACTGCGAGAACAAGCGCAAACCTCATTGCAAAAAACTAGTGCCATGGCCATGCAAGCGTCTGTGACGAAGAGCGAGTTTCTGGCTAATATGAGTCATGAAATTCGTACTCCTATGAACGGTGTATTGGGAATGCTGGAATTGCTACGCGATACGGATATGTCCCGCACCCAATGGGAATTGGTGGATACTGCGCATAACTCGGCAGAATCGTTACTGGAAATCATCAACGACATTCTCGACTTTTCAAAATTAGAGGCTGGAAAAATAGAAACAGAAAAAGTCAGTTTCAATCTTGGGGCATTAGTTGAGGAAGTCTCTACTCTACTTTCTGGACGCGCATTTACAAAAGGTATGGAATTGAATTGTTTTTTACCGGCTGATCTGGACTCGAAATGGATTGGTGATCCGATGCGTATCCGGCAGGTACTTACCAATTTGATCGGCAATGCTATCAAATTCACTGATCAAGGTGAGGTTTCAGTCAGCTTGAAACCCATCACTAGAAATGAAAATCAACACGTATTTCGTTTCGAAATACGTGATACCGGTATCGGCATTCCGCTAAATGTACAAATACGCTTGTTCCAACCCTTTTCACAAGCCGAAACTGCAACTGCGCGGCGTTTTGGAGGTACTGGACTTGGTCTTTCTATTTGTAAAAACTTGGTTACTTTGATGGGCGGTTCCATTGGTTTAGAAAGTGATGTTGGAAAAGGCTCCTGCTTTTGGTTCACCCTACCGCTGACTATCGATGACAACGAAAAAGCCGTCCCGATAATTGATTTTTCCGGAAAACGTGTTCTTGTCGTAGACGATAACGCTACCAACCGAATGATCCTGAACCATTACCTAAGTCATTGGGGATTAAGTGTCGATTTAGTGGAATCCGGGCAAGCAGCCCTAAATGAATTGGAGTTGACGCACAACGCTAAGCAATCTTACGATTTGATAATACAGGATATGCACATGCCTGGCATGGATGGCTTAACGCTAGCCATGAAAATACTCGAAAATCAGTTTTTTGCAAAAATACCGCGTATTTTATTGTCTTCAGGTGCGCTTATTAGCGAAAATCAACGCGGTACTTTAGGATTAACGCATAGTTTGTTAAAACCGGTACGTCAATCCCAGCTTTTTGATGCTATCGTCGATTCGTTAAGTACAAATAAAGTAGCGGAAGTATTCAATGTCAAATCAGAAACCGTGCTACCTGATTATCATGACAAAAAAATTCTGGTTGTTGAAGATAACAAAGTAAATCAAAAAGTTATTATGGGTTTGCTTGCCAAGTTTAAAGTTGATCCTATTATTGCTGAAAATGGTCAGATCGCGCTTGATATATTGGCTAATTTTTCATTTGATCTGATTTTTATGGATTGTCAGATGCCGGTTCTGGATGGCTACGAGACAACGGCAGAAATTCGTAAGCGCGAACAACAAAGTGACTCTTCTCGCCAAATTATCGTTGCATTAACTGCAAATGCAGTGGTAGAGGAGCGTGAAAAGTGTCTTGCAGTGGGCATGGATGATTATTTAAGTAAGCCTATCAGGCGTGATCAGCTTTTTAAAATATTGTCTCAGTGGTTAAATAAGCATAAGCCCGTTGATTGTAATCAACCTATGCTTCAATCAAATCCAGCGGGTGAAATTGTAAAATCAATGCCCGATAAAGTTTGGGATGAAACATTAGCGCTTAAACATTTAGATGGGGACAAGGAGCTTCTAGAGGACATGATTATTTTATTTCTTGAAGAAATGCCCCAGTTATTTACTAGGCTTTATGAAGCTTATAATCAAAATGATCTTTTTCAACTTGCCAGCGCTGCTCATGCTATTAAAGGATCGGTAGGGCATTTTTGCGCAGATGCAGTAAGTGATTATGCAAACCGACTAGAGCAGGCGGCTCGTCATAATGAATCCACTGATTATCAATTTATGACCGATACATTAGTGCGTGCTACTAAGGGTTTAATGGAAAATATGGTTACCCAGTTGAAGTCTCCGGTAAAGCCGGAGGCTTGAAAATGATCAAGGTAGGATACAGCCAGTCACCCAACTGCCCTCTTGCTATAATGTTCAGGAACGTTGAAAATTTCTTCAGTGTTTTTTGCCTTAACTTTAATAGATGAAATAACTTATGAAAACAACACTATTCTCATTACTTATTGGCGCTAGCATCATGATGGTGTCTACATCGGCGAATGCTGATTTTTATGACGAAATGAGCACTAACGACCCAAATGTCTCACGATGGTGGGCTGCTGATGGTTGGAGCAATGGTTTTCCTTTTGACACTTGCTGGAAAAAGACCCAATTTGCCCGCAATAACGGCATTGCTACATTTGGCTTGGTAATATCGACCAGTTGTAACCAAAGTACACTGGGTGCTGAATACCGCACCAATGGTTATTATGGCTATGGTACTTATAGTTTCAGCATGAAAGCTCCCGCACAAATATCGGGCGTGGTTATGGGAGCCTTTCTCTATCGCGGGGCTTATGATAATAATAACGGTAATCCAGCGCATAACGAGATTGTTATCGAATTCGTTAATGGTAAGGTACAGTTTAATTATTTTCATAATAATATCGGAGGCCACGAATATGTTTTAGATGTAAAAAAACTGGGCTTCGATCCACGCAATGGCTTTCATATTTATGGTTTTTCCTGGAAATCAGGAAGTATTCAATTTTTAGTCGATGGAGTAGTTAAAGTTAACCAAACGCAGGATATTCCAGGCTTTGAAGAAGGCGGCATGAAGATTATGATGAACCACTGGAAATGCCTGCAAGCCCGTTGGTGTGGCGTGACACCGACAACGCTAAATACAACGGGGTTTGTGGATTGGGTTAAGTACACGAGTCAATAAAAACCTGTTTTGGCTAACAACTGCGAGACACTTAAAACATTTTTCAAATTTGTTAATGTTTTGATATTTTGCAGATTTTAGTATCCAATTGATCTTAAACAACATGTTTCATTAAATTGTAATGTAATTTATAGTTTTTTGATTTTCAATCATTATTTTTTCAATGAATGCGACGTATTGAACTAAAAATAACCAGTTGGCATTTTGATTTTCTGCTAGATTTTTTATTAATTAAATCCATAAATATTTAGCTTACTATGAATTATGTCAATAAGGTATTGTTAGCCGCTGTTTTTTCCATACAAAACGTCAGTGCTACCGAACCAGCGGCAAAAGCGCCTGAACCAAAATCCGAATATGAAACTAATCTGGTTTCACTAAAAGACTTGACAGGCGTGTATGTGGTGTTGGAGTTTGTCACTAAGTCCAGCGAAAAGAGCCATCTTTCTGTTAACCCTAATCTACAACAAGAAGTTAAAAAACGCCTGGAAAGTGTGGGTCTTAAGCTGTTAAGCAAAGAAGAGATGTTGAAGACGCCGGGTAATCCAGAACTGGATATTTATCCTAATTATCCGGCACATCTTTCAGCGGGTTCTCCCGGAGCGGGTGCTGATCCCGTTGTGGCTAATCTAACCCCCACAAATCAATGTTGCTATACCAGTATCTGGGGATCGTTTTTACAGGGCGCAATTTTAGAGCGTAAAGCGGATACCAAGTATCGCTTGGGTACTTGGGGAAATGGCAGCAATACCGATAGCTGTGAAAAACTCGGCGATTGGATGAGTGAGGCAACGCTTAAGATTATAGATAATTTTGTTGCGGATTATAAAAAAGCCCAAGACATTAAAATACAACCACAAGCTAAAAATCAGATCGAACAAAAAACCGTTGTTTCTGCAACCGAGCTAACCCGTTTACCTAAAGCACAAGTTGTGCAAGTCAAAGAAATTGACGACACTAAAGGGATGGCGTGTGATACCGCTTTTATGGTGTATGCACAAATTTTTAAAACCGGCTCAACTACCATTAGCAGCACTAAAAACGCTCTATTGGATAAACTGGCAACACACATGTTAGCCTGCCAAAATTACCGCTACCGTATCGAAACCCGTCCTGATAAAGGCGGTAATCATGATGCCAAAGAATTACTTTCCGCACGCCGTGCTATTTCTCTTCACAACTATCTAATTGGCAAAGGTATCGATAAAGAGCAGTTTGAAATGCGCTTTTTTGATAACGATAAATCCAGTAATGATAAGACCGAAGAAGATGTGGTTATTACACCTATTAGCTCTCAGTAACGCCCGCGAAGTGCTCTTCTAAAAATTTACTATACTTAGCTTACTTCTACATTCGCTAAGAGACAGATTGTGCAGAAAAGCTTTTTTCCCCCTTTATTACTCACTTTTTTATTGCCAGGCGTGGTTAATGCAAGCAGCCTTGTTGTTAATCAAGTCGGCTACCTATCGGTTTGGCCAAAAACAGCATTTTTGGTTAATGCGGATAAGCAAATTAAGAATGCCGAAATACTGGATGCCAGCAATCGACACAGCGTTTTTAAATTAAACGTTGAATCTGTAAAAAAAGACCCTCAAACACAAGATTCTCTGCAAATTTTAAATTTTTCAGGATTTAGCGCGTCTGGACGTTACATAATTAAAGCTGGCGAGGTGGAATCACTGCCTTTTTCCATTGGCCAGGATATTTATCAGGAGCCCTTAAAGCTGTTGCTTCGTTCTTATTATCTGCAACGCTGCGGAATAGCCATTGACGATGCGTCAACCGGCCTTAAACATGAGGCATGCCATCTGCATGATGCTGTGATAGCCCGTACAGACAAGGCGCATAAAGCCGGTGATGCTATCCCTAGTGTTGGCGGCTGGCACGATGCGGGTGACTATGGCAAATATATCGCTTCTACAGCGGTGGCTATTGGTCGCAATCTGGCTTTATATGAAGATAATCCGCAATTTTTTAATACGTTTCGCTTTGATATACCTGAAACGGGTAATGCCCAACCTGATATTCTGGACGAAATGCGCATTGGCCTGGACTGGATGCTCACTATGCAGCGTTCCGACGGTGCGTTGTACCGTAAAATTGGCGGCGACGCTTGGCCAAAAGGTTTAACCCCCGATCAGGATAAACAAAAACGTTATGTTTACCCACTCACTACGGCTGAAACCGCCAAAGCGGCGGCGGCTTGGGCGATGGCTTCCAGAGTTTATCAGGCAACACAACCAGAGATGGCTGCCAAATATCTGGAAGCTGCCAAACTGAGCTGGCGCTTTCTTGAAACCATTCATGAACAGGTTTTCGATTATAAGGACGGCGATAATAAAGGCTCCGGCCCTTATATGTACAACAAAACCGATAACGATATTACCTTAACTTACGATTGGGATGACCGGCTTTGGGCAGCGGTTGAATTATTTATTGTCACCAAGGAGTCGCGCTATAAAAAGTATATTGAAGCGACTTTGCCCTCAGCGCCACTCAATCCCTACGAATGGAAAGATCCTTCGGCGCTGGCGATGACCGATATTCTGTTTCACCCTGCATTGCAAGACTATAAATCGTGGCGCATTTTAACGGAAAAAAAGTTTACAGAACGTGCCAATAAATTGCTGGCCAATGTGGCCGCCAGCGGTTATCGGATTGCCAATAACCGCTTTGTGTGGAGTTCTAATAAAATTACCGCCGAAGAAGGCGTTATTCTTGTTTACGCCTACCGTCTTACTAAAAAGGCAGCGTATTTAGATGCGGCCGTGGCGCAATTAAATTATATCTTGGGTCGTAATCATTTCAATCTGTCTTTTGTGTCGGGTGTGGGTACAAATTCGGTAGCTAACGTCAGTCATATTTATTTGTCGGCCATTAAAAGCAAATTGCCCGGTTTATTTGTCGGCGGGCCGAATGAACTCGAACAATCCAATATCGGCCCCAAAAATCTGGGGCCGTTAAGTTATATAGACGATGCCCGCTCTTATGCTACCAATGAATATGCCATTGATTACAACGCATCTTTGATTGGTTTAATGGGTTTGCTATTGTCAACACCTTATCCGACAGAGCATACCCCCATTATGCCTACACACTTAAAATAATAACCAGCGACGAGAGGGCAAGTCATATGAGTAGTCGAACAGTGGATTGGGCGTATCCTGAAACCGATGCAACCCGTGATTTACGCCTGGATTTCATGCGTGGTTTTGTTATTCCATTACTGATTGTGAGTCATTTTGACTATTTTTCGCTGTTTATGTATATCGGCTGGGAACGCATTGGCGTGGTGTCTACCGCCGAAATATTCGTGACGCTATCCGGTATTGTTGTGGGTATGGTGTATGGCAAAAAACTTAAAAAAGACGGCTTTGACAACTGTTTAACCGCTTTATTGAGTCGTGCTGCTCAATTGTATCGGGTCAATGTGTTTATCATTTTAGCTATCGGCTTATTGCGCTATCTGCCCTTTATAACAGCCACTGCCGTTACCAGCTTTCATGATCCTTACCGGAACATTGATTATCCTTTGTACCCTGCGCTGAATGATGGTTTTTTTCGGCTGTTGAGTTCTGCATTAATGCTACGCTGTGGACCGCATCAATTTCAAGTGATTGGCTTATATGTTGTTTTATTTGCCTTGGTGACACCGTTAGTTTTTTGGCTGTTGGAAAAAAAACAAGTTAAATTACTGTTAGGGATGAGTTGGGTATTGTACGGTATAAATTTTGGCGTACCAGAATCTCAAGTGGCTACCGCAGAAATACGCTGGACGGGTGCTCAATTTGAATATGCCTTTCCACTTATTGCCTGGCAACTGGTTTATATACACGGTATTGTTGCAGGATATTACAAAAAAGAATTGCTGCTATTTTTTAACAGTGTTTCGGGTAAAAATTTGATTTACGCTTCTTTTTTTATAAGCGTCTGTTTTTTTATATTCACTTTAAATCATCCTATCAAGGAATTTGCAGAGTGGAGCAAACTGTCTTTTGTACCTCCACAAACCTTTGAGAATTTGTATGCCAACTACTTCCAAAAATATAAAATCGGCCCAGGCAGATTATTAAATATGGTCGTATTATTTATCAGCATCTATGCACTGTTGACGATTTATTGGAAACCGTGCAACAAAGCCTTAGGCTGGTTTTTAATTCCTTTAGGACAAGCTTCTTTATACGTATTTTTTATTCACATTTTTTTACTGTTACTGGTCAGTAATACCCCTTTCCCAGGCTATCATAATGCATGGATTAATACAGGGATTCATTTTGTGATACTTACTTTGATTTGGATAATGGTAAAAACCCAATTTTTGTTTCGCTGGGTTCCAAGATAATGTAAATATCCTCTGGAAAATATCAGGAGCGCCTTATTGTAAATAACGCAATCTTTGTCACTAACTTTATTATTAGTCTCTATAGCCAGAAATTGATGAAATGGAGGGGGCATCTCAAATGCTGTGGCATTTGGCAAGCCGCTGTCATTTTTTCCAGTTTCGTAAATTTATCTTATTTATTTTTATGATACAGCGTTTTCACAGTTCAATAGTTACAGCGTAACCGTTCGCACTGAGCTTGTCGAAGTGTGCCGTTCGTGCTTCAACAAGCTCAGCACGAACGGTGGCTGTAACTGTCCTAAGTTGAAAACGCTGTATATTTTATTGTAATCGTATTTTATATTAATTAGAGATCAAGCGGTTTAATATTATTTTTTCTTTAGAGTTCAATTTAATGGGAGAGAAATTTTTTTTTAAATAACCAACGATTCTTATTATCTTCACGGTGATAGCTCACTTTATCCATGTATATTTTTATAATTTTGAGTCCTAATCCACTTTCGGGTAGGTTTGCTATATCAAGAGGATCAAAATCAAAATCTGCATTAAGCTCGTCTAAACATCTAACATCAAATGGTTTGCCTTCATCAATAATCTCTATCAGTAAGTTGTTATCTAATAAATTACACTGGATTGTAATGGGATGTTGATCTGAATAGCCATACGCATGTTTAACGCAGTTATTAACTGCTTCAATAACAGCCTGTTCAATTTCCATTAATTGCGCTATGTTAAAACAATCTTTAGCAATTTCCTTAACATAATTACTGATTAATTGAATGTTTTCTAGGTTACTATCTACTGTCAACATCCCGTTCTTCTCTAATTAAGTACTGCTTGTAAAGCCTGCTCCTCGCTGGAGCATAGCTTGAAAACTCTGTCCATACGCGTAAGTTTGAACATTGATTCAACAGGTGCTTTTAACCCCCAGATAACAATGCGTCCCTGTGGACCAAGTAATTTGAGTGAAGTTACAAGGCATCCAATACCACTACTGTCTATAAAATCGACTGCGCTCAGATCAAGTATAATTAACCGTGAGCCCTCTGCCACCAATTCACTTACCTTATCTTTAAAATCTATTGCTAATCTACAGTCAAGACGATTTTCTTCCAATACCAGGAACAATATGCCATTAATGGTTTTAATTTGTATTTTCATATTGTATTTTTGTATTAATTAGCCATTTTTATAAACCAAAATGTTTGGCCAGTCGCTTACTTACTGTCCAATTTCAAGTATTAGCATTGAGATGTCATCTTCAAAAACCTCGTCATTGCCCCTCCATGAGCGTATTCGTTCATTCAATGCTTTTGAAACTTGCTGAATGGAAAGACACCGATTTTTTTCCAAAAATTCCAGTAATTGTTCACAACCAAACATTTCACCATTAGTACCTACACATTCCGTAATGCCATCTGAATATAAAATCAATCGGTCACCAGGACGGTAATTTAAAATAATCGACTCATATTCTGCATTATCAATTAACCCTATTGGGAACCCCCCGTCCCCAATGAATCGAACTGGTTCGTTCTTAGCAATATAGATTGGATTGGGGTGGCCTGCTTGGCTCAATTCGATAGTTTGAGCAGTAATATCTACTACGCCATACACCATGGTAAAGTATAGCCAACTTTCCGCATTTGTTTGAAATTGTGAATTAAGCACTTCCATGACCGTTGCCGG
Organism: Crenothrix polyspora; assembly: GCF_900163755.1. GTDB lineage: Bacteria > Pseudomonadota > Gammaproteobacteria > Methylococcales > Methylomonadaceae > Crenothrix > Crenothrix polyspora. Next base: position 11,395 of record NZ_FUKI01000103.1, read on the forward strand.
AGCCACAATTTGGTAGTAAGGGTGCTCATCTATAGATTTCTTGAGTGGGCTGCCTCGTTGCATTTCAGTTGTCAACAGCCGGAACAATGTAAAAGACATCATGGCTGCGGTAACACCATGCCCTGCAACATCAAGGGAATAAAAACCTATATGAGTTTCATCAAGGCGAAAAAAATTAAATATGTCTCCGGAAACTACCGTAGAAGGGCAAAAAAGCCAATCAATTTCCACATTAAAATAATTTAAAGATGATGCAGGTAATAGCTCTTGCTGCATTTTAGCGGCAGTATGTAAATCACGGTTAATGACATCTTGAGCAGCCAACAAATTATTACTAAGATCAACTAACTGAATATTTCGATCTTGTAGTGATTTTTCCAGGGCTAATACTCTTTCTCCGGCACGAATACGGGCACGCAATTCATCTAATTGAATAGGTTTACGAATAAAATCGTCAGCACCCGCATCTAAACCTTCTATTGCCGACTCGTTACTGTCCATAGCCGTTATCAAGATAATGTAGGTATAGTATGGGAAATTCATAGCGCGAATATTACGGCACAATGAGACACCGTCCCCTCCAGGCATAACCCAATCTGTAATAACAAATTGTATGGGTTCACGTTGTAAAAGTTCTAAGGCATCAGAGCTATTACTAACTGAGCTTACTTGATAACCCCATTTATTGATGCTGCGTTCCAGCATTGTACGAGCAAGTAGGGTATCTTCTACAACAAGAATATGCATAAACTCCAATAAATTAGTCATTAATTTTCATACCCTAAATACAATAATAAATTTCAGGTGCTAATTAAAGTAAGAAAATTTATAGATATTTGATAGCAAGCGATAAATTTATGTACAACTGTCAGAAGTTAATCATAAATATCATTTTTGTCAGTAATAATTAGCCAACACAAAATAATTAAGCATTATTCACGCCATAATTTTTTTCTTAAAATACAGCAAATTAAATATATTCTCCTGTCATATTTATATATATCTGACACTTTTTGTCCTAAGTTGACAAATCTTGTCATATATGGGATTTTGTGGAAGCTCCCCAAAAGCGTTCGTTCTAAGCTATGTTGTTTAAAAGATACCTGATTGAGCCTGCCGAAGTAAGAAAATCATGACTCGACAAGCTCATTGAATAATGCCGCCTGGTTATTTTTTCATCGCGGGCATCATTTGCTGATGGTGCTCCATCATTTGAGCATGGTGTTCTTGCATTAATTTTAGTTGCTGTGTTTTCAGTTGTTCTTTTTTTGTGGTGTCTTTTTCCGCCAATATTTGGTTGGATAAATCATGCATTTTCAGCATATGGTCTTGCATGGAACGCATGTGCTTGTCTTTTTGCTCTTCGGTCATACCAGCCATCATGCCGCCCATACCCATCCCGCCCATTCCATGGTGCATGCCCATTCCTTGCATAGGCGGCGCGGTTTTTTGTACATTCTCCGCACGAGTTGCTGTACTCATCACTGCTAAAAAAATAAAAACACTTAGGGTTTGATAACGATTTTTCATTGCAGATACCTCACTTAAAATTTTAAAAAGCACAGCTACTCATAAGTTTTCTTAAAAACGCTGTACGTCTACACCAACGGCATTTTTCTACCAGCTTTATCATAGCACCCCTTTATCGCCAACATATTTCTATGTGTCTATTTTTTGATTTAAATCAAATTGGAATAGTTCGAAAGTGTAATAGTAAAGCTGTCACGCATCCATTTTATTGGTCAGTGATTACGTATAACAAACGTCCAGGGAACTTAACTGACATTAGGATGTATTCAATCGGAGATAAATTATGAAAAACATAGCAATGGGTAAAGATACTACCCATAACTTGGAAGAGCTGAAAAAAATTGCGACCATCGTTTATATCTGTCAAGCGGCGGCTTTTGCTTTGGCCGGCATTCCTTTAATAGCCGGTGTCATCCTTAATTTACTTAACCGCAATGATGCTGAAGGAACATGGCTACAATCACATTTTGATTGGCAGATTAAAACCGCGTGGATGGCATTAGCAGGGGCTGCCTTGTCTGCTCTTACATTCAGCATCGGCATTGGGTTGTATATATTGATTCCTACACTGGTGGTTATGACTTACAGGGTTTATGTGGGGTGGACGGTATTGGCAGTTGATAAACCTATTGATGACGAAAATTGAATCCATCAAAAAAATTATTTCCAAGTTTAAAAGGAAAATTCTTTCTACAATGTTTCCAATCTGCATTGAGTATCCGATGAATATACAGCGTTTTCAACTTAGGACAGTTACAGCCACCGTTCGTGCTGAGCTTGTCGAAGCATGAACGGCACACTTCGACAAGCTCAGTGCGAATGGTTACGCTGTAACTATTGAACTGTGAAAACGCTGTACGTGCTTTATATTTAGAAATCAGACTCTAAGTTATTCATATGCAATCATAAATTTCTTATGGCCGGTATCATGAGTGAGAGCGTTGCAAGCCGTTTTTTATACTGATCCCTATTGAAAGGAAAAACCATGAACCCACTACGAAAACTTACATGCTTCAGTATTTCCAGTCTGCTGTTAGTCAGCACAACAGCACTGGCAGGATATGGTGGCCGCGAGATCAAGGTCATGACCCAGAACCAGTATATTGGTGCCGATCTTGCGCTGCTATTGGCGGCTCCCCAAAATCAATTCAATGATGTCTTGGTTTCGGTACTTAAAAAAGCCAATGCTAACCGGTTTCATGACCGTGCCCAGCGTCTGGCCACCCAAATTGCAAAAGAACGCCCCGATGTGGTCGCCCTGCAGGAAGTCTGGCGTTTAGATTGCAAAGATTTGGCTACGCCAAAAGCGGGAAAGGGCTGTAAAGATCCGTTGATTGCGGGTGCTTTTATCGACCAATTACAGGAGACATTATCAGCGCTTAAAACTAAAGGTATTAAATACAAGGTCGTTGCACGGGTAAAGAACCTGGATGTTTCCTTAGTGAAGATAGGTAATCTCCCAGCGGGAATTCCTTTCACCGTTAATACATTTCCAGCACTGCTAAATACCATTGATCGGGATGTCATTCTGGTCAGAAGCGATCTTCAAGCACAAGCAGTCAATTTAAAACCGGTCTGTCCAACAAAAATTTCATTCGAGGGCTGTCATTACCAATGGGTCGTCAACGCCCTTTTTCCAGGCGCACCCTCAGGACTTTTACCCATAGAACGAGGCTTTGTTATTGCCGATGTGAAAGTGGGTAGTCGATCTTACCGCATAGTTAATACTCATCTTGAAGTGCGTGATCCTACACCTGATCCAGCCACCCGAATTTTTCAGGCCAAACAGGCAGAAGAGCTGATTACAACATTAAAAAATACAACGCCATTGGGCAAAACCTTGCTGGTGTTGGGTGATATGAATTCGTCCCCAGATGACAGAGAAATTCCAGGCATTATTGCGCCTTATTGGCAATTTGTAGAAGCGGGATATATCGATACGTGGACATTAACTCCCCACTCTACGCCAGGCTATACCTGCTGTCAGGCGGAAGATTTATTAAATAAGTCCTCTAAATTGTACGAGCGGATCGACCATATCTTTTCCAAGCAGGATACATGGGTCGAAAATATCCATCTTGTCGGCAACAGGCAAGCAGACAAGACTTTACCACCTGGGGCAAGATTGTGGCCTTCGGATCATGCAGGGGTAGGTGGCGAATTGAATTTCTGATAGTCCTTGGTTTTTTATCACGAATAACACATATTTTATAATATTTTCATATGGTTATGCGTTTCTGCTTTTTCTTCGCATTCTTTGTATAGTCTGCGGTGAAGTTATTTTTAGGATAAACCATGAGCAATGACACCCTGCAATTACGCCGTATCGCCATTGATACTTATCATGAGAACGTTGCCTATTTGCACCGCGAATGTGGCCTATACCGTGCCGAAGGTTTTCAAGCCTTGTCCAAGATTCAGGTGAATGTGAATGGTAGCAAAGTATTGGCCGTGCTTAACGTGGTTGATGATACGGCTATCGTGCAGCCCAATGAATTAGGCTTGTCTGAACAGGCTTTTGCGCAGCTTAATGCCACCGAAGGCAGTCTGGTGACCGTTGATCATGCTGAGCCGTCTACGTCTATGGATGCTGTGCGCCGTAAAATTAACGGTGAACGCCTGGATCAGGAGGACTTTACCAGTATCACCAATGATATTGTCGCTGCGCGGTATTCAAAAATGGAGATGGCGGCTTTTCTGGTAGCGACTGGGCAAAACAACCTCGACCGTGATGAGATGCTGTACCTGACCCGTGCCATGCTGCAATCTGGCGACCGCATGGACTGGCACGAAGCACTGGTGGCCGATAAGCATTGTATTGGCGGTATCCCTGGTAACCGCACGTCCATGCTGGTGGTGCCTATCGTGGCCGCGCACGGTATGTTGATACCGAAAACCTCCAGCCGTGCTATTACCTCGCCAGCGGGAACTGCTGATACCATGGAGATGCTGGCTGAAGTCAACCTGACACCGGCGCAGCTGCATAACATTGTGCGTCAGGAACGCGGCTGTCTGGCCTGGGGCGGCACAGCCAAGTTGGCACCGGTCGATGACATGCTAATTTCCGTAGAGCGGCCATTGGGGATTGATTCACAGGGGCAAATGGTCGCCTCAATACTCTCCAAAAAACTGGCCGCTGGTTCCACGCATTTGATTATTGATATTCCCGTGGGGCCGACCGCAAAAGTCCGGCAAATGCGTCAGGCACTGGCACTGCGCAAGTTATTCGAATTTGTTGCCGATCGGCTCAATATCCATCTTGAAGTGATGATCACTGATGGTCGGCAGCCTGTTGGTCGTGGCATAGGCCCCATGCTGGAAGCGCGGGATGTGATGCAGGTGTTGCAAAATGACCCAGATGCCCCTGCCGATTTACGGCAAAAATCTTTGCACTTGGCAGGAAGGATAATTGAGTTTGACCCAGATGTGCGTGGTGGTCAGGGTTATGCGATTGCCAGGGACATCCTCGAATCAGGACGTGCTCTTGCAAAAATGAATGCCTTGATTCAGGCGCAGGGGGCAAGATCAATAGACTTTCATCCCAGTGCGTTATGCCAGGAAATTACCGCCGACAGCGAGGGGGTAGTGATTGCTATCGACAACTTTCAGATGGCCAAGATAGCCCGTTTGGCCGGTGCGCCGATGATGAAAAAAGCCGGTGTCGATTTACTTAAAAAACTGGGTAATTCTGTCAAAAAAGGCGATGTGCTATATCGCATTTATGCTGAATTCCCGGCGGATTTTAAATTTGCCCAGCAACTGGCTGCACACAATAACGGCTATGGTATTGGTAATGAAGAACAGATGCTTACATCGCCGATTACTTTTTAAACAGGATAAATTCTAAATCATGATGATACTTGCTTTCCCCGATTACTTAAGCCAAAGCCAGCGCATTGCCACCCGATTAAATGTGGAACTGGCTGAGATCAGTGTGCATCATTTTCCAGACGGTGAAAGCTTAGTGCGTTTACCGCCGTCTTTACCCGAACACGTCATTTTGTGTCGTAGCCTCACTCAACCCAATGACAAATTAATCGAGTTATTATTATGCGCCACAACCGCCAGAGAATTGGGCGCTAAGCGGCTTACGTTGGTTGCGCCCTACTTATGCTATATGCGCCAAGACATCGCCAATCAGCCTGGTGAAGCGGTCAGTCAGCGTATTATCGGCAAACTGCTGGCCGGTTTGTTTGATGATATCATTACCGTAGACCCGCATTTGCACCGAATTTCATCACTGGATCAGGCCATACCAACAAAACATGTCATTAGCCTGACGGCGGCAGGTGAAATCGGGCGCTTCTTAAAACAAAAACTAAATCATGCCTTACTATTGGGGCCTGACAGTGAATCCGAGCAATGGGTCGCTAAAATTGCCAGCCAAATAGGTTTCGACTATGGCATTGCCCATAAGGAAAGATTAGGCGATAAACAGGTTGAAATAACTTTACCGGAACGTAACTACCGTAATCACGCCGTCGTTATCATCGACGACATGGCCAGCACAGGCAGAACATTAGGCAACGCAGCCAAGCTATTACAGGCGGCCGGCTGCGAAGAAATATACGCCGTAGTCACCCATGCGCTGTTTTGCGGCGATGCAGAAACGCATATCCTGCAAGCCGGTGTCAAAGCTATTTGGACTTCAGACAGCATAGAACATTCAACGGCTCGTATTAGGCTTGATGGCCTGTTGGCCAATGCACTTGCTGCGATTATGTGAAGGATTGTAATTTTTAGATGCCTTTAATCAGTTGGCTAAAGGCGTTGGTACTGTGTCCAATATTATTAGGCCATAATACCTTCAGGTAGGGATATAAGCGGCCATACCTGTGTGAGTTAGTGTGGTGTATTTTGTACTTTTGCGTTAATATCACCATAAGTGATTCAAATTATCAACCGCGATAACCAAGCGATGATAACGAACCACTGAATATGTAAAAAAATAACCGTCGGATGGGCGGGGCTAGTCTGTGAAGTGAATCGCGCTGTAATGCGGTCAGCAGCAGAAACCAGTAGGTAATAGTGATATACGTCTGCTCCTTAGTAATAAGGAATCCTCGTGTTTTAGCGCGGGGAGGACGTCAATGCTATGTGCATATACTACCCAAGCTAAAATTGCATTAGGTATTCGAAGACACTCTGTCTGTAGAATTGAAACGGGAAGCAGGTCAGTTCGCTTTAACAGCCAACCAAGCCCGCGCTGCCCCCGCAACGGTAAACAAGTGGCGTTGGTGCATAAATTGAGAAATATGGCATTATATTGAATTCCCACTCCAAGAATCGGTGTACTCATGTCAAAGTTAACATCATCTGAAACGCAACCTGCCAAAGCAAAGTACAACACACCAACTGGCCGGAATATGACCGCGCTTTGGTGCAGCGTGGTGATATAACAATCTGGTTTGAAGAGGAATTTTTGCGTGAAAATTGGTCAGGGGTGGCCACCGGCAAGCGTGGGAAGCCGTTCAAATATTCGGATGCGGCCATCCAAACCCTGTTGGTATTAAAAGCGGTGTTTGGTTTGCCTTATCGTGCCCTTGAAGGTTTCTCGCGTTCGCTAATGAAGCTGATGGGACTGTCTTATTCAGTGCCCGATCACACCTTGATGTCACGTCGGGCAAGGACATTGCAAGTCAAAATTCCATGCAAGGCACGCAAAGGGCCTATCCATGTAGTGGTTGATTCGACTGGCTTAAAAATCTATGGCGAAGGGGAATGGAAAGTTCGTCAACATGGTGTAGGCAAGCGCCGTACCTGGCGTAAGGTACACATGGCAGTGGATGCAGATGCAAAAGATGTGCTGGGTGTAGAAGTGACCACAGTGGAGTGGAGTGACAGCGAAATGTTCGAAAGCCTGATTGGGCAGGTCGAGGGGAATATTGAGCAAATCGATGCTGATGGAGCCTATGACACCCGCTCTGCTTACGATGTGGCCTCAGAACGAGATGCCAAACTGGTGGTGCCGCCCCGTAAAAACGCTGTTCCTTGGGAGGACGGGCATCCACGCAATGATGTGCTGGAGAGCATAGAGAAGGATGGCTTAGCAGAATGGAAGCGATCCAACGATTATCATAAACGAAGCATTGCTGTAGTGCGATGTACCGCCTCAAACAACTGTTTGGCGACAGCTTGGCTTCCCGTATTTTTGAAACACAGAAAACTGAAGTCCATGTCCGTGTCGCGGCGATGAACATTATGACCTACCTGGGTATGCCGGTTTCGGTTCGGGTAGGGATAGCTCTGTCCTAAAAAAATGGGGTAAGGGGAAATGTCGGTATCGATTAATTTATGCACCAACACCTATGTTAAGCGCAATATATTGTATTGCAATGCCAAAGCCGCTAAGTCTTATGCGGGATCTTTATGCAATGCATTAAAAAATGATTGGGGGCATGACTGGGAACTGGATCAGCAACAGCCGGTAAAGAAAAAGCCGCTTGAACTGTGGGAGCGCCAGGGCTTTGTGAATCAAAAGGAATACGACGATGCGATGTACCGCAAGCAAATGGAACTTTACAAAAAAGTGGGTTAGCAATGTTACAAATTTATGGCGTGATAGTTATGCTTAGGCCAGCCTAAGTGCATAGTGCCCATCGACAAGTGGCTATTCATGCAGGATGACGATTTAAGTCGGTATAAAACAAACAACAAGCCCGATTCATCGTTATCTATTTAAATTATGAGCACAGAACAGCAAACCCGCAAAAACCTCATTGATAAGGCACTGGTATTGTCGGGATGGAATGTAACTGATCCTACCCAAGTTATTGCTGAGTTGGATATTATTGTCAATCTACCAGAAGGCATTACCGAGCCACAAATGTATTACCAAGGCCACCAGTTCTGTGATTATGTTTTGCTAGGCCGTGATGCCAAGCCACTGGCAATAATAGAAGCCAAAAAAACCGGTAAAGATGCCGCATTGGGCAGGGAACAAGCGAAGCAATACTGTTACAACCTTCAAAAAGACAAGGGCGGTGAACTGCCTTTCTGCTTTTACACCAATGGCCTGGAAATTTATTTTTGGGATTTGGGAAATACCCCGCCGCGTAAAATTGTCGGCTATCCAACGCTTGATGACCTGGAAAGGTTCCGTTATCTTCGGCGCAATAAAAAAGTATTGTCCGAAGAATTGATCAATACTGATATTGCCGGACGGGATTACCAGCTTAGGGCGATACGCGCCGTACTGGAAGGTATTGAACGCAAACAACGGGATTTTTTATTGGTGATGGCGACCGGTACCGGTAAGACGCGCACCTGTATTGCCCTGGTTGATAGCTTGATGCGTGCCAACCATGTGGAGCGGGTGTTGTTTCTGGTGGATCGGATAGCCTTGCGGGAGCAGGGCTTGAATGCTTTTAAGGAGTATTTGCCGAATGAACCGCGCTGGCCGAACAGGGGTGAAAAACTGTTTGCCAAAGACCGGCGTATTTACATGGCAACGTATCCGACCATGCTGAATATTATCAAGGATGAAGCCAGCTATTTCTCGCCACATTTTTTTGATTTGGTGGTGATTGATGAAAGCCACCGTTCCATCTATAACACCTATGGTGAAATCCTTAATTATTTCAAGGCTATTAATCTAGGATTGACGGCAACACCGACTGATGTGCTGGACCATAACACGTTTAAATTGTTTAACTGCGAAAATGGCTTGCCAACATTCGCCTATACCTATCAGGAGGCAGTTACTAACGAACCCGCGTATTTGTGTGATTTTCAGGTGATGAAAATTCAGACCAAATTTCAAATGGACGGCATCAGCAAGCGCACTATCAGTCTGGAAGACCAGAAACAGCTGATCCTTGAAGGCAAAGCAGTTGAAGAAATCAACTTCGAAGGTACGCAGCTGGAAAAGCAGGTCATCAACAAGGGAACCAACACACTGATCGTCAAAGAATTTATGGAGGAATCCATCAAGGACAGCAGTGGCGTGTTGCCAGGGAAAACCATTTTCTTTTGTGCCACCATCGGCCATGCACGGCGGATTGAAACGATTTTCGACACACTGTACCCGCAACATTACGGTGAGTTGGCCAAGGTCTTGGTATCCGATGACCCAAGGGTTTATGGCAAAGGCGGGTTGCTGGATCAGTTTACCCACAATGACATGCCGCGTATCGCCATCAGTGTCGATATGCTGGATACGGGCATTGACGTGCGTGAAATTGTCAACCTGGTGTTTGCCAAGCCGGTATTTTCCTATACCAAGTTTTGGCAGATGATAGGGCGTGGCACGCGTTTGCTGGAAGCTAAAAAGATCAAACCCTGGTGTACCGAAAAAGACGTATTCCTGATCCTCGACTGCTGGGATAATTTTGACTACTTCAAGTTGCAGCCGAAAGGCAAAGAGCTTAAGCAGCAACTGCCTTTGCCGGTGCGCTGGGTTGGCATCCGGCTGGATAAAATCGAAAAAGCCCTGGAACTTGGTTATGACGAGATAGCCACCAAAGAAACCAGCATCTTGCGCCAGCAAATCCAGGCACTGCCGAAAAACTCCGTAGTTATTATGGAAGCCGCTACGCTACTCAGCCCAATAGCTGACGACAATTATTGGCTGCAACTCAATGCCCAGAAAATAGCCTTCCTGCGCCAGGACATCAAACCGTTGTTTAGGACGGTAGCCCAAGCTGATTTTAAGGCCATGCGCTTTAGCAAAGATGTGCTGGAAATTTCCGTCGCCTTGTTGGACAAGGCAACATGGTCAAAAGAAGATGAAGCTCGGTTTGAGACGTTAAAAGACGGTCTGGTTGAACAAATCAGCGAGCTGCCGTTATCTGTACCGATGGTGGCGAGGGAAGAAAAGCTGATTAACAACGCCCAGCAACACCATTACTGGGCACAGTGTACCGATGCCGATCTGGACGAACTGGCTGAAAAATTGGCATCGCTGATGACTTTTCGGGAAGTGCAAAATCTGGGATTAGGCCAAGTCAAGCTGGATTTGACGGATGTGCTGCACAACAAGGAAAAAGTGGCGTTCGGCCCACAGCATGAATCGGTCAGTGTTTCCCGTTACCGTGAAATGGTTGAGGCCTTCATCGTAGAACTTACCCATGACAATCCCATTCTGCAAAAAATCAGGGCAGGGGAGGGCATATCTGATCTGGAGGTTGCAGTTTTGGCCAAGCTGCTCAACGAACAGCACCCGCATATTACCGAAGCCCTTTTGCGTAACGTGTATAAAAACCGTCAGGCACGTTTCATCCAGTTTATCCGCCATATTCTTGGCATAGAAAACCTGGCCAGTTTCCCCGATACCGTCAGCAAGGCCTTCGATCAATTTATTAGCCAACACAGTAACCTCAACAGTCGCCAGCTGGATTTTTTACGGCTGCTCAAGGACTTCATCATTGAGCGCGAGAAGATTGAAAAACGCGACCTGATACAATCACCCTTCACCGTGATCCATCCGCAAGGTATACGGGGCGTGTTCAGTCCTGCTGAAATTAATGAAATTGTGGCATTGACCGAACGTTTAGCGGCTTAAACTGAAAATCTAAGCCAAACACATAAAAAATAAGAGAACACAATGCTCCAAAACAACCCCGCCCTAAAATGCAAGATTTACTCGTTCCCATGCGCCGCGTGGGAATGCAGATGCTCCGCGCCTGCGGTATAAAGCAATAAGAACCAACGATTATGGGACGTAGCCGCTATAGTATTCACGAAGAACAAGCACCGCACTTTTTAACCTGCACCGTCATTAACTGGATGCCGCTTTTTACTCGCCCGCAAACAGTAGAGATCATTTTAAACGCCTTGCGCTATCGACAAGAAAACAACGGTTGGAAACTATACGGTTATGTCATCCTGGAAAATCATCTGCATTTGATCGTACAGGCAGAAAATTTAACCAGCGAATTAGCACACTTTAAATCCTACACAGCCAGACAGTTAATCGACTATTTAAAAGCATGCGATGCACAGCGTTTGTTAAAGCAAATGGCGTTTTTTCGTAAAGCCCATAAACAGGATAGAGATTATCAATGCTGGGAAGAAGGATCACACCCACAGCTTATTCAAAACGAACAGATATTACGGCAAAAGCTGGATTATATTCATTTTAATCCCGTAAAGAGGGGTTATGTTGATGAGCCTGAGCATTGGCGATATTCCAGTGCCAGGAATTATGCGGGGTTGACGGGGGTGTGTGCGGTTTATAAGGATTGGTTGTAACGCGGCGCGTTTGCACTGCATTCCCACGCGGCGCGTGGGAACGAGAAAACACATTGTTCAAAAAATACAGGAAATAAAATGCTCCAAAACAACCCCGCCCTAAAAAGCAAGATCGACCAACTGTGGAATAAATTCTGGAGCGGCGGCATTTCCAATCCTTTAACCGCCATTGAGCAAATTACTTATTTGCTGTTTATGAAGCGCCTGGACGACCTGGACTTAAAACAGCAGGCTGATGCTGAATTTACCGGCGATGCTTTCACTTCGCGTTTTGCGGGTAGCTGGGTTCCGCCGGAATACCGTGACAAAACACCGGAAGATCAAATCCCCTTTGCCGTTGATAAACACAGTTTGCGCTGGAGTGAATTTAAACGCATGTCCGCAGAACCCATGCTGAGCCATGTACAAAGCAAAGTCTTCCCGTTTTTAAAAGATTTGAGCGGTACAGAATCCAGCTTTACCCGCCACATGAAAAACGCGGTGTTTATGATCCCCAAGCCGTCGTTGTTGGTGGAGGCGGTCAAGACCATTGACGACATGTATGACGAGATGGAAAAAGATTCACAGGACAAAGGCCAGGCGTTTCAGGATATTCAGGGTGATGTGTATGAATATTTGCTGTCGGAAATTGCCAGTGCCGGTAAAAATGGCCAGTTCCGCACACCGCGCCATATTATTAAATTGATGGCTGAATTGGTAAAGCCGCAGCTTGGCCATCGTATTGCTGATCCGGCCTGTGGTTCCGGCGGTTTTTTGTTGGGCGCTTACCAATACATTGTCACCCAGTTGGCGATACGCGCGGCCCGAAACAACAGCAGTGCGGCGCAGTTGCAAACCGATGAGGACGGCTTTCAGCGCACCTCGGTCAGTGCCAGTTTGACCGAAAAAGCCAAGGCCATTCTTAACGAAAGCCTGTACGGTTACGACATTGACGGCACGATGGTGCGTTTAGGGTTAATGAACCTGATGATGCACGGCATCGACGAGCCGCATATTGATTACAAGGACACGCTGAGCAAAAGCTTTGACGAAGCGGGACATTACGACATCATCATGGCCAATCCGCCATTTACCGGCAGTATTGATAAGGGCGACATCAACGAAAGCCTGCAATTGGGCACCACCAAAACCGAGTTGCTGTTTGTGGAAAACATTTATCGCTTACTGAAAAAAGGCGGCTCGGCGGCGGTGATTGTGCCGCAAGGGGTGTTGTTTGGTTCGGGCAATGCGTTTGTGGCGGCGCGGAAAATTCTGGTGGATCGCTGTGATTTAAAGGCGGTGATTACTTTGCCCAGCGGCGTGTTTAAGCCTTATGCGGGGGTGAGTACGGCGATTTTGTTGTTTACCAAGGTGTATGCGGCTACGGATAAGGTGACTGAACCGGCCACGCAGCAAGTGTGGTTTTATGACATGCAAAGTGATGGCTATACGCTGGATGACAAGCGCAACAAGCAGGAAGGTTATGGCGATTTGCAGGATATTGTCGCGAAATATCACAGCCGTCAAGCCGAGCAAGCTACTGACCGTACCCAACGCCATTTTACCGTGCCACGACTGGAAATTGTCGATGAAAACTACGACCTGAGCTTAAGCCGCTACAAGGAAGATGTATTTGAAGAAATCCGCTACGACAAACCAGAAGTGATATTGCAAAAATTGCTGGTGAGTGAAGTGGGTGAGGATTTTGATGTGCAGGAATTGGGCAAAATTCAGAGCGGGATTGTTAAGGAGTTGTTGGAATTAAAAGGAATGGTTGGATGATTACCCCTTTGATTCCACTTAAAGACATTGTTACTTTTAAAGGGGGAGGTACTCCGTCGAAAAAAAATCCTGAGTTTTGGGACGGTAATATTCCTTGGGCTTCAGTTAAAGATTTTAAAAATCAAAAACTTTCTAAAACTCAAGACCACATATCCTTATTGGGTTTGAATAACAGTTCGAGCAATCTAATCGCTAAAGGTCATGTAATTATTCCAACGCGCATGGCATTGGGAAAAGCAGCCATCAATACGATTGATTTAGCCATAAACCAAGATTTACGTGCACTTATTCCTAAGATTGAAATTCATACTGAATATCTCTTATATGCAGTTCTTAGTTTGGCTAATGAAATCGAAAAACTTGGTTCTGGGGCAACAGTAAAAGGGATAACTCAGGAAAATCTTTACAATTTAAACATACGTTTACATAATTTCGACGACCAAATCCGCATCGCCACCCTACTCAGCCGCGTTGAGGCACTGATTGCCACCCGCAAAGACAACCTGCGCCTGCTGGATGAATTTCTGAAAAGCACGTTTTTGGAAATGTTTGGTGATCCGGTGCGGAATGAGAAGGGGTGGGTAATAAGCGATTTTTCAGCCTTATTTTCTACTCCACCTCGTATTGGTACCATTGAACCTGTATCTAGTGATGGCAATATACCTGTAGTCCGAGTTGGTGAGTTGGGCAGCAAGGAAGTAAATTTTTGTCAATGTAGATATGTCAGTTTGACACCGAATGAAATTGAAAAATACAAATTAATTCCAGGTGATATATTGTTAGCTCGTGCAATTGGAAGTCAAAGCCACTTGGGTAAAGCTTCTCTTTTTACTTCTTATACAAGTGAAATTGTTTTCGATTCACATGTGATGAGAATAAGATTTCATCGGAATTTAGTTGATCCAATATTTTTATACAATTGGCTTAAAAGTGATGGTGGAAGACGATGTTTTTTAAATGCTTCTGGACGTACGTCTGTACAATTTAATATCAATTCAAAACAGATTTCTACAATTGTAATTCCTCTTCCGCCAATCGAACTTCAAAACCAATTCGCCGCCATCGTCGAAAAAACTGAATCCCTAAAAAACTACTACCAACAAAACCTCACCGAACTGGAAAACTTGTACGGCGCACTTAGCCAAAAAGCCTTTAAAGGCGAGCTGGATTTATCGCACATCCCACTCAATCAAGCATTATCAGGGAGTAGTGAATGACCGTGGAACGCACCAACGACTATTTGCTAAGTCTGTTAAACGAACTGCGTAACTTACCGCAAGAAACCGAATGGGTAGAATTTAAGCATAACAATGCAGAGCCGGAGGAAATCGGCGAGTACCTATCGGCGCTGGCTAATTCGGCGACCCTACTGGGCAAAGTAACTGCGTGGTTGGTGTGGGGTGTAGACAATAATTCCCATGCTGTTATCGGGACGACATTTGATCCTACACACGCAAAAATCGGCAACGAAGAGCTGGAAAGTTGGTTATTGCGTTCACTGGCACCCAAAATCAACTTTCGTTTTCATACTATGATAATGGATGAGATGCCGGTCGTATTACTTGAAATCAGCGCAGCATTTCGGCATCCGGTTCAATTCAAAGGAACGGAATTTATGCGCATCGGCTCTTATAAAAAGCGGCTTAAAGATTTTCCTGAAAAAGAGCGCGAACTATGGCGTGTATTCGACCAAACGCCATTTGAACGGGAAATTGCCGCAGAAAATGTAAGCGCTGATGACGTATTACGGTTATTGGATTATCCGGGATATTTCGATTTACTGAATCTGCCCCTGCCAGAAGGTCGCGCTAACATATTGGCCGCCTTGGCAGCGGATGAATTAATCATTGCCGAAGAAGCTGGCAAATGGAATATCTCTAATTTGGGGGCGATCTTATTTGCCAAAAAACTTACCGATTTTCGGACACTAAAACGTAAAGCCGTACGTGTGATTTTATATAAAGGCGAAAGCAGGGTACAAACTATCCGCGAACAAGAAGGCACGAAAGGTTATGCTACCGGCTTTGAAGGATTGATTGGCTTCGTCACCAACCTTTTGCCCAGTAATGAAGTTATCGGTCAAGCATTCCGCAAAGAAGTGCCTATGTTTCCTGAGCTTGCAATACGCGAACTGGTTGCAAACGCCGTAATCCACCAGGATTTTTATGCGACAGGAACGGCACCGATGATAGAACTATTTTCCAACCGAATGGAAATCACCAACCCAGGGTTGCCGTTGGTTAAAACAGACCGCTTTCTTGATAGCCCGCCTAAATCACGCAACGAAGCATTGGCTTCTTTTATGCGCCGAATAGGTGTGTGCGAGGAACGCGGTAGTGGCGTAGACAAGGTGGTTGCTGAAACAGAGCTTTATCAGCTGCCCGCGCCCTTATTCGAAAGTACTGATGAACATACCCGGGTTATTTTATTTGCCCACCGTGAACTGAAAGACATGGATATTAATGACCGGATTCGCGCCAGTTATCTACACGCCTGTCTTCGGTATGTGCAACGTAATTTTATGACTAACACCACGCTGCGGGAACGCTTCGGTATAGACACTAAAAATAGCGCAATGGCCTCAAGAATTATCAAAGAAACGCTTTCCGCTGGTTTGATCCGCTGCCACGACGAAACTGTAGGCAACAAAGCCAGAAAATATTTGCCTTGGTGGGCTTGATGGCCAAGTTAAATTTGTTTGACTGTTGTTTGACGGGAACAGCGATTGATTGTTTTATTTATAAACAAATAGTTATTTATCAAAATGTTAGATTGATAATATTGTTTGATTGTTAGCTATGTTTTTTAATACTTTGAAAATAAGTAAGGGTAGGGCGGTTATAAAATGAGCACAAAATGCACCATTAAATACTTCGATGAAGAAGACCACAATGGCTTTCATTTATATACAGACGGCCTTGATGAGTTTGATACCGATAACGAACCGCCTGTTTACCTTCAACTCAATGGTGTGGAATTTATCGCCTCATCCCCTGGCAATGTCGAAGTGCGTATTCCCCGTGCCTGGGCTATTAAATTGGGTCTGATCCAGCCATGAAAAAACTCCCCATCGGCATCCAAACTTTTTCAGAGCTTATCGAAGACCAGCATTACTACGTTGATAAAACCCCACTGATCGCCGAGTTGGTGGCAAGCGGCAAGTATTATTTCCTCGCCCGTCCGCGCCGGTTTGGTAAATCATTATTGGTCAGCACCTTAAAATCAGCCTTTAGTGGCGAACAGGCCTTATTTAATGGCCTGTATCTGCAAGACCATTGGGATTGGTCGGTGCAATACCCTGTCATCCATATCAGTTTTGGGCGGGGGGTGGTGGGTAGTGTAGATACCTTGGAGCAGATTTTTAGGGCAATACTGGACGAAACCGCCCACTATTACGGCACCGTGTTAGAACAGCAACATGTGGCCAACCGTTTTTCTGAGCTTATTCAAAAACTAAGGTCCAAGCTAGGACAGCGCGTTGTTGTGCTGGTTGATGAATACGACAAACCGATTTTGGATAATATTGAAAAAAATGACCTGGCCATTGAGATACGCGAAGGGTTAAGAAATATTTATTCGGTGATTAAAGACAGTGATGCCCACATAAAGTTTGCCTTGCTGACTGGGGTGAGTAAATTCAGCAAGGTCAGTTTATTTAGCGGTTTGAATAACTTAAAAGACATCAGTTTGGATAGCCGTTATGCCACGTTGTGCGGATATACCTTGGCGGAAATTAAAGCGGTCTTTAATGGCCATTTGGACGGGGTCGATTTTGCGCGATTGGCTGAATGGTATAACGGCTATAATTTTCTGGGCGAGAAAGTCTATAACCCGTTCGATGTCTTGTTATACCTGGATCAGCGGGTATTTAAAAACTACTGGTTTGAAACCGGCAGCCCTTCATTCTTAATTAAGCGCATACGGGAAAGGCAATACCTCATCCCTGATTTTGAAAACGTGGTGCTGGATGAAGCCATGCTGGCCAGTTTTGATGTCAACGAAATCACCCTGGAAAATCTGCTCTATCAAACCGGATACTTAACGATAGACCGTGTGGAAGAGTTAGGCGGTGATCGCTTTTATCATCTGACCTATCCTAACCGCGAAGTGAAGGCCAGCCTGAACGGTTTTCTGCTGTGGGATTTAACACAAACCTCACCCAGTACGATATCCAGTAACCAAATCCAGCTGTATAAAGCATTAAGCCAGCCTGATTTTACCCAGTTGGAACAATCACTTTTAAGGCTGTTTGCCGCCATACCGAACGATTGGTACCGTAAAAATCAGCTGGCGCATTATGAAGGTTATTACGCATCGATTATCTACAGTGCTTTTGCAGCCTTAGGTTTAACCGTGATAGCCGAAGATGTGACCAACCAGGGGCGTATTGATTTGACGGTGATGCTGGAAAACAACGTTTTTATCATTGAGTTTAAAGTATTGGACGAGGCTAAAAAACCAGGCTTGGCGTTGGCTCAGATCAAAGCCAAAAATTACAGCCAAAAATATGCCAGTTCTGACAATAGCGTGTATTTAATCGGCATTGAATTTGATAAAACCCAGCGCAATATTGAATTTTTTGAGTGGGAGCGGGTTTAGCACGCAAAATTCTGTACTGGCGAGCAATGGGGAATTTATTCTGCTGTTTATTAAAATCTGATGTTACGCAGCCCCATTAAATTAAGCGTATCATTTCCGTATGGAAAAAATAAAATTAGAACTAT
>NZ_FUKI01000101.1 GCF_900163755.1 Crenothrix polyspora
GACGTGTATCCCGACTTTCAGTCGATACCTTAAACCCACCGGCCTAGCCGGTGGTTGTTTAGTCGGCAGGTCTTAATTGTGATGATGAACGGATGGATTTAGGGCCGATATTGGCGCTTATGCAATAAACTTGTTTGGTATATACTGATTTACCGTGTATGGCAGTTATATTGATTAAGGGGTTTAAGTCATGGTTAAAATAAATTTGTTATTTAAG
Organism: Crenothrix polyspora; assembly: GCF_900163755.1. Lineage (GTDB taxonomy): Bacteria > Pseudomonadota > Gammaproteobacteria > Methylococcales > Methylomonadaceae > Crenothrix > Crenothrix polyspora. The sequence continues at coordinate 218 of NZ_FUKI01000101.1, forward strand.
TGTGTTTTGTTTTTTGCCGTGCTAACACGTACAGGGGTGGGTATCGCAGAAACGCTTTATAAATTTCAGATAACCCGTGGTGTAGCCACAACAACGCCCGCCCGTAATCCGGCGAATTTACTACCGACTAAAACAAAGCTTACGGGTAATTTTAGTGCAAAATTATACGATGGAAAAATAAGATTTTTAAATCAAGGTAATGGACAGCCTGGAATATCGGCATTGTTAGCGGATTATAAAAATGGAAAATTTATCGCCAAACTAGATGCGGCAAATTTTGATAATGGCTATCAAGGCTATTTTGATGGTAAAAAAATCAGCTTAAATGGAGCAGTTGATCAGCGTCCGTTTGATGGCAGTATGACGGAATATAGCCTGATAGCGAAACTTATCAAGTCTACTGTTGTGACAGAACAGAAAGGCTATTTTAAAATCAGACGTGATATGCGCAAATGCGCGTCGCCAATGTGCGGTGGTTATTTTGTTAAGCAGGTGAATAAAACGAAAACCCAATGCGCTGATAAAGTTACGCGTAATGAATGCTATGTGCCTAGCGTAGATTGGGGAAACATACATGAGCCTGCTGTCGCGTTAGATGCTCTTTTGACTTACGGCTGGTTATCGCCAGAAAACTTTAAGGATTTCGGTTTGCGCGATCAGTTTACCGTCAGTGCCGCTTATGAGGCGGCGGGCGACGCATCGCATAGGGTAGGTAAGTTTTTTGCAGGTTTTAAAGATACTGGAATTCGCTGTATTATGGCACCTTGCCCTTCTATAAAAGAATATGTGTTAAACAGTTCTAAGGCTGCAACGTCTGTAGGTGTTAATTTAGATCGCGTTAAAACAGCAAAAATAAAACGCAGTATGGCCGATGATATTTTAAGCCAAGGTGGTTTATTATTGGCTGAGGGAAATCATCGTACCGAAACCTATACGCTAGCTGTTGGTGGCGAGGTGTCGGAGATTGTGTTTGTAGCCAGACAGTTTTATCTGCCTATTTTAAGTTGTGCTAGCGGTTATCAGGCCAAAAATGGTCGTTGCGAAACGGATTTTGGCTGTGTTGCGCCCAAATTAGAAAAGATAACTTACGGTGGCGCAGCTTTCACTGATCCTGTTACGGGTGAAACAGGCAGTAATATTTCGAGAAGCTGTGTTGACGCTTGTGATCCGCCTGGAAATTTAGAGCCAATAGGTGGCGTGTGCAGTGTTTATGCACCGTAATTAGCGCATTTTATTTTAAATGGATTTTATCTTAAAAATACGGGTTTTTATATGCACGATAACGCATTAAATCGTTTACAGCACAGGCATGATTTTGTCGTCAGTAACAAACAAGGCGAGCGCCGTACCAAGCTGATTTTAGTGTTGACAGTTTTTACGATGTTAGTGGAAATTGGCGCGGGTATTGTATTTGGCTCGCTTGCATTGCTGGCTGATGGTTGGCATATGGCAACGCATATTGCAGCCTTTATGATTACTTTATTTGCGTATCGTTATTCGCGTTTGCATACTCACGACAATACCTTTGCTTTTAGTGCCGGTAAAGTAGGTGTTTTAGGCGGGTTTGCAAGCTCTATTGCGCTGGGTGTTGTTGCGTTAGTTATGTTGGTTGAGTCGGTGGCACGGTTATTTACACCGCATGTTATTCAGTATAACGAAGCTATTTATGTGGCACTATTTGGCTTGTTGATTAATGTGGTGTGTGCTTTTTTAGTTAAAAATCATGTCCATATTCCTGTTGATACTGACGACACTGATCACAGTGAATCAGATTTTGAACATGCGTTTGATGCTGAGCATGAAGAAGATCATAATCTGAGAGCGGTGTATTTGCATATACTTGCCGATGCTTTAACGTCAATATTAGCTATCATCGCGTTGGTTGCTGGCAAGTATTATGGCTTAAGCGGCTTAGATCCTATTATGGGTATTATAGGTGCATTGGTTATTAGCCGCTGGGCGTATGGGTTAATTAAAGAAACCAGCCCTATTTTATTAGATGAAAATATTTCGGTGCGTTACAAGGCTGCCATACAAGAGACGATTGAAGCCGATGCGGATAATCGCATCTCTGACTTACATATTTGGCGAGTTAGTCCTGGGTATTTTGCCGTTATGATGTCCGTAGTGACGCACCATCCTAAACAACCCGATTACTATAAAGCCTTGTTAACACAATTTAATTTGCACGGTAGTAAAAATCATTTGGCGCATATAACGGTTGAAGTCAATCTGTGTTCGGACGAAGATTGTCTAGCGTCTGATTTATCGGCTCATAATGCGTCAACCTTAATCGATGCAGGGCAGGCCTAACGTATTTCAGGCTGCCAATAGAGATCGCGCCAGGTGTTGAAATCAGTGGTGACGCGCCTGCTTCTTTGCAGGTAATCATTTTGATTGATGACCGCATCGGTATTAATATTGGCACAAGGTTTTTTTGTTGTCCAACATTGTTTAACCCACGTTTGAAATTCTGCTTTTAAATCATTATTTTTTTTAGTTTTATCAAGTGAATTAATCACTTTATCTTTGTTAACATCCGCTAAAGCGATGAAATTTGTTTTCATAATGCCATTAATATAACTGACATACTTAGATACCCGTGTATAAACCCCGTAATAACCAGGATTAGCACAACCATTGCCCCAGCTAGTAATACCCGCCAAACGCCATTGTTTATTTTGTTGAATAACTAAAGGTCCACCGCTATCGCCGGTACAGCTGTCTATATTTGCATTGCTAGTGCCTGCACACAACATGGTGTCGACTATTTGTGCGCCATCAGGCGATTGTTTACATACGGCATTGGAGATAATCGGTAATACTGCATCGTATAAATTCTCTGGGTATATCGAGTGTATGGAATCAAACTCAGATAATGCCCCCCAGCCAATAATAGCAGCGTTTATACCTACTAGTGGTGAACTTCCGGTGACCAAAGGTAAGGCAGTTACACCGGTAATAGGTTTTTGTAATTGTATTAGCGCAATATCATTACTGTGGTTTTTAATATTATATTTTGGGTGCAAAATAATGCGCTTAACGGTAAATACTTGGCCGACATCATATTTTAAATTAAGGACTTTATAAATAACGTTAATATTTGCTGATTTTTCTTTTTCAAGACAGTGTGCTGCCGTCACTATCCAGGCTGGACTTATAACGCTGCCCCCACAAAATTGGCCTTGATAATTATCATTGCCTTTTCTTGATAAAGCCACTATCCAGGGCCATTGGTTTGCAGAAGACGCTTTGCCGCCGACAATTTTAGTGGTGATAGCGGCAGATGTCGTTAATGACCATGTGCTAAATGCGGCCAGAGTAAAGCAGATACAATAGTGTTTTATGCCCATAAAAACGCCTGTCTAGTGTAATAGGAAGGGGCATAAGTATAGTATATTAAAGGTATTTGTGCTGACGAATACACCGTTTGGCTGAGGTATTATTTTAGGTTTGTAGGGCAGGGTGGTTGTGCAGACAATGATGAGCTATTTAAATGAGCGTAAGCGCTAACCATCTAATTGATTGGTAATGAAACTTTATTTTTTCTTTGAATAAATGGGTATGGGTGCCGAGGTTATAGGTTTTCAGGCAAACAACCTTAGGCTTGATTATATAACATATTGATTTTAAATTATTTTGTACCGATAAAAATACAAGTTATTTATCTAACGATTTGGCGGGTATTAAAGTAAAACGCAGAACACAAGGCGCTAAGATCTCGTATTCTGCAATTTATACTTAATTCTTGGAATTAATGCTTGCGTTTTTTATTATGTTTTTTGCTTTTAACAGCGGCTACTTCAGGGGCTTTGGTTTTCACCGCTTCTGTGGTTGATGCAGGGGCGGCTGTTACTGCGCCTGTTGTTGCACCAGGGGCTGTTACTGTGCTTGTCGCAGGTGCTGCAACGGCGCTTGGTTTGGGAGCTTCTGTTGTGGGAAGCACGCTGGTGGCTGCTTCGGTCACTTGATTTTTAACAGCTTCAGTGACTTTGTCTTTAGCCACGTTAGTTGCCATGTCAGTAGCCGCGCCCAAAACAGTTGATTCGGCGAATGTTGCGCCAGACACTAATAACAATGAAACTAATAATAATGTTTTGTTTTGCATAATAAACCCTCGGTAGTGTGTAAGCGGTAACGGTGGTGTAACCGCAATAATATAATCGTTAGCTTTAAAAAGTGACGGTTATCTGGGATGGCCTCCTTAAAATACCTCATTAAAACAAAATAATAAAGTGTAATGCGTGACACCGCTTATTTAGCCAATAATCGTTTAAAACAATACAGTGGCTAATTAATTGCTAAGTATAGAGCAGTTATATTGTTCATGGGTGTAGCTTACGCCTATGAACCTGAACAGATAATGAATCAATTAAATTATTTATAAGTTTGGCAGTTGCATCGGTTAATTATTTGATAAGGTACAGCGTTTTCAACTTAGGACAGTTACAGCCACCGTTCGTGCTGAGCTTGTCGAAGCATGAACGGCACACTTCGACAAGCTCAGTGCGAACGGTTACGCTGTAACTATTGAACTGTGAAAACGCTTTAATATTCAATAGGATAAGGATAGCTACCTTTGCGAATATTAAAAAATAGCAGCTCTGGTAAGCTCGCTAACATACCTCTAGCGCCTATTTTTAGTGTTTTACCGTTATCGAATGGCCAGCGTGTCAAGCCGTATACACTTTGGCTGGTTGCGGCCAGCATATTTACCGCACCAAATAATGGTCTTAATAAAACGGTGTCGTCGGTAAAAAATACAAACCAGGCATCATCTGGATTGTGCTTATAAAGTCGTGAGCTAAATATATTGGCCTCTCGCGTGTACGCCCAACTATCTACTTCCCGTGCATACATTTTGGTTAATGCCTGTTGTCTGTAGGCAGGCAGTTCTGCTATTTTGATAACATTGTAAGTATTTTGCACCGCAGCAAAGGCTTGAAATGGGATAAACGTTGTTTGAGGATCAATAAATCCACCTAATAAGCGCACCGATTGTCCAGACACCGCCCTATTGATCTGTTCAAACAGCACTGTGACGCAGTTTTTAGTGATCAAATGATACGCGCTATGTTTACGATCGTGTTGCGTTAGGTCATTGTTAGCGATGTGTTGTTGATGCAGTGCCGTGTTTAATTGTATTGTGCTTAACTCGGTCAGTAAAAAATCGTTTAAAGACAGGCTTTTTCTCGGTACAGCCTGCTGGTTTTTATAAGCTAACACACCGGTTTTGTCACTGTTTAGCCATTGCTGATAACGGTTTGCGGCTATTTCCATCTCTACGTAATGCGATTCTTGCAGGTCTGGCTCAGACTGTAACGCAAACATCGTGTGTTGTAAGTGCTTTTCATCCTCATGGCGTTGCTGTTGCAAGTGTTGTGGGTACAGCTTTAGTTTTTGATTGGAAACAGGATGGACGGTTTCGTCATTGTCATCTAAAAATGTCCAGTGGCGTGATTGTAAGCTGTGTTCAATGACGATCAGTCTCGCCAATGTGATAAATAAGGCATAACCCCAATCAGGGCGTTTTGACACAATGAGTGTGTGTGCCGAACGCAACAAACTTTGCCGAAATGCTCGTATTTGTATTATCTGTGCGTGATTAATCGGCATATCGGCACGCTTGATTTGAAAACAGCTGTTGGTGGTCAGTGGTTGAGAAGTTTGCAGGGTTTGTAAGGCTAATAAAGCGTTCGATAGATCGCTGTAATGTTCGGAATAAGCATAAGGGTAAGACGATAGCTCGCTGATAACTGTCGGCTTGAGTTGGCTCAGTGTACTTTTAAGCGCGTTAATTTTTTGTACTAAAAAATCTTTGCCGTATTGATTTGCCAGTTGCCGCTTAAGTTCAGCACTGATGTTGGTGCTTGATTGCTCAGTCTTACAGTTTGATGTGCTTTTTGGCAATGTGGGACTATTTTTATCAGGATAAAACAGCCCTGCACCCAGTAAGCGTGGCAATAGTTCAGATAGTGCTGGTGTGATTGGTTTTTGGGCTTTCCATTGCAGTAACGCAGCTAATAAAGCGTGATTAGAATATGCCGCTTGTAATTGTTTAAGTTGTTGCGATTGTTGAAAATATTGGTTTTTAAAATAGTGGCTGACTTGTTCGTAAGTTACATCAGATATTTTAATGTCGGCTGAGCGAATGCTGCGGTTTTGCCGTAACTGGTAGTTGACGCGAAACGCATTAGCATCGTGTTTAAATAATCGGATGTGTGCGTTTTTATACTGATAATCGTAAACCGCATCACCCAGCTGAATAGCCACATGACCACCACTGGAATTGCCTTCGCTGGCGTTGATGTATAAAAACTCAAAATTCTTCGCCTGAGCGCTACCTGCAAATACCAGTAGTCCGAGTAAGGCTATTTTCACACTGAGCTTGATTTAGTGTTGATAGCCTTGCTGAATCAGCGCCATCTTGATGTTATCGCTGCGGGTGAATTGTCTTTTGTAAGCCTCGTATTGGTTTTGAGGTAGATTTATCTTTTTTAACGCCATGCCAATGGCGTGATACGTGTGTGGGTTAGCTTCCCAGTCGACAATGCCATTTTGGGCGGCGACATCGCTGATACCTGCCATAAATGTGTGTTGGTCGGGCGTATTAGCAGTTGAGCGTAAATAAGTGGCGATGAACTCTTGCGTTTCGTTTTCATAACGACTGGTTTTGCTGTCGTTTTCGCTGCTTTTACTGGAGGAAGTCGACGATCCTGAAATGCTGTCTGAGCTTTTTGCCATTGAGCCTGCACTATCGGAGGATGAACCTGCGCCGTTGGAGATGGAGCAGGCGCTCAGTAAAATAATAATGCTGGCGCTGAGCGCTGTGTAGCTAATCGACGTTAAATGATTTACATTAATCATGCTATTTCTGCCTATTAATAACAATAAAGCGCAACAAGTGCGGTTTTGTAAAATAATTATTTGAGGTTTGGGTTTTTTATGGTGGCTTAATGAAAATCAAGGTATAGTGTATTATCAGTGGTTTACAGTGCTTAACTACGCTATCAACTTCGGGTTTATTTTTACGTAATCTAAAGATTACTAATAATTAGGCATTAGCGGGCTTCCCTTTTTTGATTTCTTTGCCATAATTAAGTCGTCGTCAACAAAAGGATAAGGATGCTTTTTAGCAGGATGCTAAAGAAAGGATGCAGTTTTAATTAAGACGGCTTTAGCCTCAGAACCCCCTCTGTTGTTCTGAGGCTTTTTTATGCGTGTGTGTTTATCAATAGCAAAGTGGGCTAGCCTGTGCATAGCCCAATCTACCGATGACAAATTAGCTTTTAGCGGCTCTTTTACGTTCGTTTTCAGTTAATAATTTTTTACGCAAGCGTATTGATTTTGGTGTAACTTCGACTAGCTCATCTTCAGCAATAAATTCTAAAGCTTGTTCTAGCGTCATTTTTTGAATTCGCGCCAATACCAAACTTTCATCAGTACCTGAAGCACGCACGTTGGTTAATTGTTTGGGTTTACACGGGTTAACGCACAAATCATTGCTGCGTGAATGCAAGCCGACCAACATGCCTTCATAAACTTCATCGGCATTGACTAACAGCAATTCACCGCGTTCTTGCAAAGGATGCAATGAATAAGTAACGGCTTTGCCAGCGACCATAGAAATCATGACACCACGCAGTCGATTACCGACTTCACCGGCTTTCATGGGGCCGTAATGGTCGAAAACATGGTATAGCAAGCCTGAGCCTGACGTGGCGGTCATAAATTCGGTTTGGAAGCCAATCAAGCCGCGTGACGGCATCATATATTCCAAACGGATACGACCTTTGCCGTCGGGTACCATATTAGTCAAATCGCCTTTACGGTCGCCCAGTTTTTCCATAATGGTGCCTTGGTGGATTTCTTCCACTTCGATGGTCACCATTTCGAACGGTTCGCATTTTTTACCGTCAATTTCTTTTAGAATAACTTCAGGACGCGATACGCCCATTTCAAAGCCTTCGCGGCGCATGTTTTCAATTAAAACCGACAAATGCAATTCACCACGGCCAGAGACTTTAAACTTGTCTGGATCGCCAGTATCTTCAACGCGCAGTGCCACGTTGTGTTGCAATTCTTTATCTAAACGATCGCGGATTTGGCGGGTGGTGACATATTTGCCTTCTCTGCCAGCAAACGGTGAGTTATTCACCTGGAAAGTCATGGTGACCGTGGGTTCATCCACCATTAATGGCGGCATGATTTCTACTTTATCGGGATGACAGATAGTGTCAGATATTTCCAGTTTTTCAATACCGGCAAACGCAATGATGTCCCCGGCACGGGCTTCGGCCACTTCAACACGCTCCAGACCATGAAAACCATAGATTTGTAACATGCGGCCTTTACGTTCAACGCCTTCGCGGTTAACGATAGTCAGTTGTTGATTGGGTTTAATGCTGCCACGTTGAATACGGCCAATACCGATAACGCCCACATAGGTGTTGTAATCCAAGCTTGAAACCTGCATTTGAAACGGGCCATCCATATCCACTGGCGGTGGACTGACTTTTTCAATAATGGTTTCAAATAAGGGGGTCATATCGCCACCGGTTACCGTGTGTTCTAAACCGGCGTAACCGTTGATAGCAGAGGCGTATACGATAGGGAAATCCAATTGTTCATCGGTAGCGCCTAGACGATCAAACAAATCGAAAGTTTGGTCAACCACCCATTCAGGACGTGCGCCAGGGCGGTCAATTTTATTGATGACGACAATCGGTTTAAGCCCTAAAGCAAAGGCTTTTTGGGTGACAAAACGGGTTTGTGGCATAGGGCCATCCACCGCGTCAACCAATAATAACACCGAGTCAACCATTGATAACACACGCTCCACTTCGCCACCAAAATCAGCATGGCCAGGGGTGTCAACAATATTGATATGGTAGCCGTTCCAATCCAGCGCAGTATTTTTAGCCAGAATAGTGATACCGCGTTCTTTTTCAATATCATTGGAATCCATGATGCGTTCAGTTACTTTGGTGTGCGCGGCAAACGTACCCGATTGTTGCAATAATTTATCAACCAAGGTGGTTTTACCGTGGTCAACGTGTGCAATAATTGCAATGTTTCTTAGTTTTTCAATCACTTGTTGTACTCTACTGTTTTTAAAGGAGGGGTGGTGTGTTTGTCAGCACGGTTGTTATTTAACATTTGAAACGGTTAGATCTATCTAATACAGGGCTTTGTGTACTAAAAACGCACAAGTGTCTATCGATGTTAAATGCGAGGCGAGTGTTGAACCTAGCGTGTTGTCAGTGCAATACAGCATTATCTGGCCTGCAATGACGCGGGTTATCGATGTATTAGTGGATATATTTCAACATTTTGGACTAAGCCCGATGTTGCATTATTGAGACACAGCTATTATAGCAAATAATGCGTGTGATTAACTTTGTTGCCAAGGTAAGCCAGAAAATCGCCAGCCCGCTTGGTTGCCACGGCGCTTGTGTGCGTCTAACGGACCTTCAAAACCATCAGCGATGTTGATGAGGTGTTTATAACCTATAGCATCTAGCGCCAAAGCTGCATCTAATGAGCGTTGGCCACTGCGGCACAGTAATAAAATAGGGGTGGTGTAATCGGGCACGGTGTTGCTAACTTCGTTGATAAAATTATTATTGAGTTGCCAGTCGGGAGCTTCTTTCCAGGCAATATGTACAGCGCCGAGCGGATGACCGACAAACAGATGTTCCATTTTGGTACGCACGTCGACAATCACTGCCGTAGGGTCACGTTGTAATAAAGCCCAGCATTGTTGTGGTGTTAAATTTTCTATCATAAACAGAAGCCTATGGGTTGTTTTGTCAAGGATATGCGGCGCAAGTGTATTGCACTGTTTGGTCGGCTATTATCGCAGTTATCAAGCACTGGTCAAGTAATCACAACAGATGTGATACTGCTGTTTTTGTTAGATTATTCAGGCGGCGGCATACTAACGCGATGCTCTAGCCAATCTTGCAAAAAATCCATAAAGCTTTTTACTTTGGCAGATAAATATTTTCGATGCGGATATACTGCGTAGACATCCAGCGGCGGCAATAAATAATCTTCTAGTACGACTTTTAATTTGCCTTTTTCAATATCTCTGCCGACCACATAAAATGGCAGCATCACTAAACCTAAGCCATTAATGGCGGCAATGCGCACCGGCTCACCGACATTGGCCCATACCCGACCTGAGACATTGATGGTGGTATAACCGGTTTCAGTTTTAAAGCGCCATTTGTCTTTGGGGGCAACTGCCCAGTTTACTAAGCAACTGTGATTCAATAAATCTTGCGGTGTTTGCGGTACGCCGTGTTGTGCAAAATATTCAGGTGAGCCACAAGCTACCAGTAAAGACGTGGCGACTTTTCGCGCGACTAAGCTGCTGTCATCTAACGCCCCTAAACAAATGGCGACATCAACGCCTTCATCCACCAAATCCATTGGGCCGTTTTGCAAAATCATTTCCACGGTTAAATCGGGGTGGATTTTTAAAAATTCGGCGACGGCACGGGCAATATGGGTTGAGCCAATGCCGTAGGGCGCACTGATACGTAACAAGCCACGCGGCTCGGTTTGTAAGTGGGTGACGGCCGCTTCCATTTCTTCAACTTCGGTGAGTACGTGCTGGCAGCGTTCTAGGTAAGAAACGCCGACATCGGTTAAACTCAAGCTACGGGTGGTGCGATTAAATAACCGTGTGCCCAAATCGCTTTCCAGCGACATAATATGCTTGGTGGCCATCGCTCTGGAAATATCCAGTTCGCGTGCGCCCGCTGCAAAACTTCCGGCTTTGGCGACACGGACAAACACATTCATACTGGTTAATTTATCCATTGTGTTCTTATGTTCGGTGAGTTTAGTGTAGAAATATCGGCTACCCGTTTAAGTTGAGACACACTTGTAGGTTGGGGTGAGGTAACGAACCCCAACGATACGATCCATCATTATGTTGGGGGTTCCTAGCGTCACCCCAACCTACAGCGGACATTCTTATTTTGTCTCATGTTAAGCGGATAGCCCAAAATACGGAATATATGGTTTTTTGTGCCTTTTGTGCCTTTTGTGTTTTTCGTGGACAACTAAATTGTAATTGTGGGCTATCCACTTAAGACGGGACAATAAACTACAACTACCGTTCGGCCTGAGCTTGTCGAAGGCTGTTATTCATGGTTCGACAAGCTCACCACGAACGGCTTAACCTAAAACTGTCCCGCCTTAAGTGGGTAGCCTAATTGTGGAGTTCTTGCGTGGTTTTACCTAACATTAGCCACGCTCAAATAACTGATACGCCACTTCTCCGGCTGTTTTATGCTTTAATACCTGCCAATTAGCCGGTAAACCGGATAGCGTGAGTGACCGTTCAGTTTCTATATAAATCTTGGCGTGCGGATTTAGCCAACCGTTATTTTCCAGTGTCAAGCAGGTCGTTGGCACGAGATCTTTAGTAAACGGGGGGTCAATAAATACCACATCAAAGCCTTGCGCAGTCGCCGCTAAAAAACGCGACACTTCCGTTTGCGCAATGCTAATCTGCTGAGCCGACAACATCGCCACATTGTTTTTTAACGACAGGCAAACCTGCGCGTTGCTTTCTACCAGTACAACAGATTTAGCGCCTCTGGAGGCCGCTTCAAATCCCAGTGCGCCGCTGCCTGCGTACAAATCCAAACACGTCTTGCCAGCAATATCATAGTGCAGCCAATTAAACAGCGTCTCCCGTACCCGTGCCGGTGTCGGCCTAAGGCCAGGTGCATCGCTAAACGTAATATTACGGCTACGCCATGCCCCACCAATAATACGTAGCTTATTTTGCACTGTCGGTTGTCGCCTGCTTCAGCTGACCTGCGGTCACGGTTTGCAATAATTGTGGATTAACACGGCGCTGAAACGCACTGACAATCTCTGCTACAGTCACTTTTTCTATACTTTGCTGAAAGGTATCCAGATAATCCAGTGGCAAGTCGTAAAAGCCGATCATCGCCACATAATTGGCCAGTTCCTTATTGGTATCAAAGCGCATGGCAAAACCACCGACGATATTTTGCTTGGCAGCGGTTAATTCCTCTGGGGTTGGGCCTTTGGTAATATAGTCGCTTAAGGTTTTATTGAGCACTTCCAAGGCTTGCTGGGTTTGGTCATTACGGGTTTGTAAACCAATGGTAAACGGACCTTGTTTTAACAACGGCGAAAATGAACTGGACGCGCTATAGGCCAAGCCACGTTTTTCACGTACTTCATCAAATAATTTAGACACCAAACCACTGCCACCTAATACATGATTGCCGACGTAGAGCGGGAAATAATCCGGATCTTTCCGGTAACTGCCGGGCAAACCCACCAAAACATGGGTTTGTGAGGAAGGGAATTCGATATGTTGCACACTGGCTTTACTGGGCATAGTAACATCAGGCAACGCGTCTGGCTTCTGGCCGGTTGGCAAGCCAGCCAGCAATTTTTCAGCAGTTTGTTCCGCTTGTTGTTTGCTTAAATTACCAACGATCACCACCATTGCATTGGCGGCGACATAGTGTTGTTTATAAAACTCTTTCAGATCTTTCGCTGTCAGCGCCGCAACAGTTTTGATAACACCAGCGGTGGGGTGAGCATACGGGTGTTCGCCGTAGATGGCATTGGAAAACGCGATGCCAGCCAAATCCCCCGGCGATTCTTCGGTTTGCTTGAGCATAGCCAGCGTGCGTTTTTGTTCGCGGCTAAAATCGTTTTTACTAAAAGCAGGCTTGGTTAAAATAAGCTGTAGGGTGTCCAGGGCTTTATTAAACAAGGCGGGATCAGTTAAGCTGCGCAAAGACACGGTAGCCAAATCGGTACTGGCACCGGCACTAAAAATAGCACCGACGCTTTCAAAACGCTTGGCGATATCGTCAGCGTTTAAATCAGCTGCGCCGCTGTCCAGCAAATCTGCGGTAAACGAGGCCACGCCAAATTGCTTGCCATCACGGGCGCTACCCGCATCAAACACCACCTGAATGTCCGCCATCGGCAAACCATCGGCTTGTACGTAGTACACACGACTGCCTTGTGCGGTGCGCCAATTTTCAATTTTTGCAGCCGCCCACGCGCTGTTACAGGCCAGCAATAACAATAAACACACTAAACGTTTTGGCATTATTTTGCTCCCTTTTTAGCAGCAGGTTTTTCGGTTTTTTCGGTCTTTTCAGAATTATTGATGGCTTGCGGTTCCAGATAGGCAATGTTCAAATGATCTTCAATCAGGTATTTTTTGGCCACAGCACGAATTTGCTCAGCGGTGACCTGATTGACTTTTTCAACGTAGTCATCGGCTTTTTTCCAGCCCAAACCCACGGTTTCCAACATGCCTAGCTGCATAGCCTGATAAAAATTGGAATCTTTTTCGTAGACATTGCTGGCCAAAACTTGCGCTTTTATGCGCTGCAATTCGTCGCTACTGACCAAGTCTTTTTGCAACTTGGTGATCTCGGCTTTTAAGGCGGTTTCTAAATCGTGTACAGTTTTGCCTTCGTTGGGCGTGGCTTGCAGTTCAAACAAGGTTGGTAGTCGATCCGTCATGTTATAGCCTGCACCTGCCGATACAGCAAGCTGCTTGCCGCGCACTAAACCTGAGGTTAACCTCGCACTGCTGCCACCATCTAACACACCGGCTAATACTTCTAGCGCATAGGCTTCCCATTCGGGATCGGCGGTTTTTAATACCGGCACTTTATAACCCATGATCAGGTACGGCAGTTTGGCGGGTAATTTTACCGTTATTTTGCGCACACCGAGTTGCTCGACTTCGGTTTGGGGTTTTAAGGTTTCAATGTCACTGGTTTTTAATGCACCAAAATATTTTTGCGCCAGATCAAATACTTCTTGCGGCTTAACATCGCCCACTACCACCAAGGTGGCATTATTGGGCGCGTACCAGCGTTGATACCACGCTTGCAAATCTTTCACGGTATACGCGGCAATATCAGCAGGCCAGCCGATGACTGGATTTTTGTACGGGCTGTTGCTAAACGCCATGGCCATAAAATGCTCCTGCATTTTGGCTTGTGGGTTGTCATCGGTGCGCATACGGCGCTCTTCGGTGACCACTTGTAATTCTTTTTTCAGCTCTTCGGGCAATAAATGCAAATAGCGCATTCGGTCGGCTTCAAGCTCCAAGCTCACCGATAATTTGTCAGCCGACATGGTTTGAAAAAAAGCGGTGTAATCTTGGCCGGTAAAGGCATTTTCATCACCGCCGTTGGCGGCAATAATTTTGGAGAATTCACCGGCGGGGTGTTTGTCTGTGCCTTTAAACATCATGTGTTCTAACATGTGCGACGCGCCGGTAATGCCACCAGGCTCATAACTGGAGCCGACTTTGTACCACACTTGCGATACCATTACCGGTGAGCGGTGGTCTTCTTTTACTAAAACTTTAAAGCCGTTACGCAAGGTGTGTTCAGATACTTTGCTAACGGTTGCGCTGGCCAATACCGGCACAGCTAATAACACGAGTCCTATTAATTGTTTGTACATAACTCTCCCTTTAGTAAAAAGCTAGTCCTTCGGACTATTTCAATAATCAATGGTTCACTGTATTCTATTGGATAATTAAAAAGTTGGAAGTTATAAATTAATGCAAAAGCCATCTACCCACAGACCCGCTACCTGGCAATGTTACCTGAATTTGTGTAAATCTAACGTTGTTATCGAAATGATTTTCACCTCAACGGTCGGCATGTTATTGGCTGTTCCGCTATTTCCGCCGTGGTCTGCACTTATTTACGGTAATTTGGGGATTGCATTAGCCGCTGCATCGGCGGCGGCTATTAACCATTATGTGGACAGAGACATTGATAAAAAACTCAATCCGCATCGCCCGATTCCTATGGGGTATTTAACGCCGCAACAAGTGATACAGTTTGCAGCGGTGGTCGGCGTTTTGGCTATGTTAATACTGTTAATATTGGTTAATACCTTAACTGCGGTACTCACATTATTGTCCATGTTTGGGTACGCCATTATCTATACCCAATATTTAAAGCGTATGACCTCGCAAAACATCGTTATTGGCGGTGCGTTTGGTGCAACACCGCCGTTATTGGGCTGGTGTGCGGTAACCGGTAGCATACATCCGCATGCTATCTTATTGGTATTGATTATTTTTGTGTGGACGCCGCCGCATTTTTGGCCGTTATCCATTGCTCGGCTGGAAAAATACCAGCAAATTTTTCTCGACCATAAAATCCCCATGTTACCGGTTACTCACGGGGTTAATCACACCCGTTTACACATTCTTTTATACAGTATATTGCTGCTGATCGTCACCGTGTTGCCTTATCTTACCCACATGAGTGGTTTGATTTATCTGGCCATTGCTGTGCCGATGGGCTTAGGGTTTATTTATTATGCGTTGTTAATGATGCGTAACAAAGACGCAAAAACCGCTATGACCACGTTTTGGTATTCAATTGTGTATATTACCGTGTTGTTTGCCGCACTGTTAATCGATCATTATTTTCGTATCACCTTATGACCTTTACTCACCACGAACAAACCAATCAGCCTGAGCATGTGTTTGCAGAGTTTATCCGCATACTGGGCAAAGGCAAAAAAGGCTCGCGGCCTTTAACGCAAGATGAAGCCTACCGCGCCATGCGCCTAATTATGGCTGATAAAGTATTGCCTGTGCAACTGGGCGCATTCTTAATGTTAATGCGTGTAAAAGAAGAAACGCCGGAAGAATTAGCTGGTTTTGTCCTGGCGGCCAGAGCCGCTTGTGGCATGGTAGCTGACGAGGTACACATTGATCTGGACTGGTCATCTTATGCCGGTAAGCGTCGGCATTTACCGTGGTTTTTATTGTCAGCCTTATTACTGGCTCATAATGGCATTAATGTGTTTATGCACGGTGCTAAAGGTCCGTCGGCGGATCGTGTGTATACCGAAGACATGTTGTCGTTTTTGGGTTTGCGGGCGGCTACCTCGGTGGCAGAGGCTAAGCAGCAACTGTTAGCACAGCATTTTAGCTATCTTTCTTTAGAGCATTTTTGCTCTAAGCTGCATGAGATTATTGAGCTGCGTCCGGTACTGGGTTTACGTTCGCCCGTACATACCTTGGTGCGTTTGTTAAATCCGTTTAATGCACCGTGCAGTATTCAGGGAATTTTTCATCCGGGTTACCGGCCAGTGCATCAATTGGCTGCACAGTTGTTAAACCAACCCCATGCGGCGGTGTTAAAAGGCGATGGCGGTGAAACTGAGTGTAATCCGGATGTGGAATGTTTAGTGCAAAGCGTCCATAACGGCGTATTATCAGATGAAATCTGGCCCGCGTTATTTGCACGCCGACATGTAAAGCCTGAGCAGCTTGATCCTAAACAATTAGCCTTGGTTTGGCACGGTGAGCTTGTGGATGAATATGCCCAAGCGGCGGTGATAGGCACGGCGGCGGTCGCGTTAAAGTTGTTGGGTAAGGCGACTACGCAGCAGGAAGCGCAGGCGTTGGCGGCGGATTTTTGGCGAGATCGATTAAAATAGACCGTGGTTTTACCGCTTAGGAACGCGTACGTCACGGCTGAGTTTAACTCGCGTTGTGCGGATAAATCTGCACCTACACTAAAAAAAATTGTTCAATGGCGCTCAGATGTTTCTAAGCAAAAAATTTGCAACCCTGTGATGCTTTTTCTTCATTTAAAAACTTCAGTAAGCACTTTCTTATGAAAATATCACTCATTGTTGCGATGGCACGCAATGGCGTTATTGGTCTTGACGGCCAAATGCCGTGGCATTTGTCGGCAGATCTTAAGCATTTTAAAAAAATAACTTTGGGCTCGCCGATTATTATGGGGCGAAAAACCTTTGAGTCCATCGGCAGGCCGCTACCCGGTCGTAGCAATATTATTATCAGTAGAAATCCTGATTATCAACAAGACGGTTGCACGGTGTTTGACAGTATTGACGCGGCGTTAAAGCACTGTTGCACGACGGTATCGCGTGTTTTTATTATTGGTGGTTCCACGTTGTATCAAACTACATTGGCATATGCAGATACTTTGTATGTGACAGATATACAACAAGATTTTTTAGGAGATAGCTTTTTTCCCGTCTTGGATAAAGAGCAGTGGTTAGAAACAGCACGCGAAGATGTAAATGATGACCCTGATGTGTCATTTAGTTACAGTTTTATAACTTATCAACGTAAGTAAGTGTAGTTGACAGTATTGCCAACAAGGGTTAGATGGACTGATAAAAGGCAGTTTGTCTTGCTTGCTACGTGTTTAGAGTTTCGGGAGTCAGTTGCTTATTTTTCTTTATAGACTTTCAAATAAATAACGCCACTGATTACTCTGTAACATGCTGATTAAAAATAATTTTATTTTCACAAAATGGAAGTTATTTATCTGAAAAACTATAGATAAAGTTTATTGCTGCATTGCTCAGTTAGGTGTATTATCGAATCGAATAGTATAAATAAACGCAATGTCAAGTTTACAGTGATAAAACAGATACACCCTATGTAAATAACAGAAAATAAGAAGCTTACGATGATTTTTAATCCAAGTCCCCATCAAGGCTTTAAGCCTGTACTCATCGTTGCCGGATTACTGTTGGCCTTGCCCTTTAGCCATATGGCCTTAAGTGCCGCCGTTGTTAAACTCGCTCCAAAACCCGTTTACAAAATACCGCTTAACGACACCGGTATTGCTACTTGTTCAAATGAATCTAAAAGTGGCTTGCCTTGCCCAGTCGTGGGTTTTCCTGGCCAAGATGCCCAATACGGCCGCGATAAAACGCACAACAACAATGCTGACGGCCACGCCGGTTTTAGTTTTACCAAAATCAGCAACACGGGCAAGGCGTTAGCGGCCAGTGCCAAGAACTGGAATTGTGTAAAAGACAACGTAACGCGCCTGATGTGGGAAGTTAAGGCCAATGACAAAAGTTTGCACGATATGAACTGGACCTACAGTTGGTATAACCCCGATAACAAAACTAATGGTGGTGCTGAAGGTTATCAAAACGCGGGTAAGTGTGTAAATACTATAAGCTGCGATACCGATGCCTATGTAAAAGCGGTTAACAAGGCCGGTTGGTGTGGCTATAAAGACTGGCGCATGCCCACTCGAATGGAATTAATAGTTTTGGCCTCATTAAATGGGATGGATCCAGCACTGGATAAAAAGTACTTCCCTGAGTCCAATATTTTGATGTTTTGGTCGTCGTCTCCTTCTGTCGACACTGTCATCCGAGCATGGCTCTTCGTCTTCAACAACGGCGGCTACAGTGATAACGACTTCAAGGGTTACGGCCATCAGGTGCGGTTAGTGCGTAGCGGACAGTGATTCTGTCTTTTGCTGATGCCAAGAATCAATAGCTCTATCTGTTGGGCGGGATATCATGACTGTTGAGCCAAAATATTGTCGACTATAGTAAGGTAACCGGCTTTGTATGCTGCTAAACAGGCTTAAAATACCACTTTGTTTACCGTTAAATCTTTAAAATCGGAGTAACGTTAATGACGAAAACCTGCCAAACCACACTAAGCTGCTTGTTGGTATTGCCACTACCATTGCTAGGCAACGACCAAGTCTGCAACACCCAAGTAACCGCCACCACGCCAACGGCTCGCTTTACCAGTTTTAATAACGGTACGGTGTTAGATAAGTATACCGGCCTGATGTGGAAAAAATGCAGCGAAGGCCAGAAGTGGAATGTCGCCCGCCACACATGCAATTTATTTGCCGCCACCTATACCTGGCAACAAGCCTTGCGACGAGCGCAAGCGTTAAATAGCAAAGCGGGCTTTGCTGGTTATAAAGACTGGCGCGTACCCAATATAAAGGAGTTGAATACGTTGGTAGAAGAGCAATGCGCCCATCCAGCCATTAATCTGAGGGTGTTTCCAACAACTTCAATTCAAGGTTTTTGGTCGTCGTCTCCTACTGACTACGATAACTACGATGTCGCATGGAATGTCAACTTCAACAACGGCAGTTCCGGGGGCAACGGCGATATCGACGAAGGTCAGGTGCGGTTAGTGCGCCGCAGACAGTGATTTTGTGTTTTGTTGGCTTGGAGACAGAAAACAATACAGATACGCCATTTATACCTAGCATAAGGAGCTTACGATGACTTCTAGTCTCAGCACCAGGCAACGCTTTAAGCCTGTACCCATCATTGTCGGAATATTGTTTGCCTTGCCCTTTAGCCATATGGCCTTAAGTGCCACCGTTGTTAATCCCGCTCCAAAACCTGCTTATAAAATGCCGCTTAACGACACCGGCATTGCTACTTGCTCAAATAACTCTATAAATAATTTTCCTTGCCCAGTAGCTGGCTTTCCTGGCCAAGATGCCCAATACGGCCGCGATAAAAAGTACAACAACAATACCGACGGCCATGCCGGTTTTAGTTTTACCAAAATCAGCAACACGGGCAAAGCGTTACCGGCTAGCTCCCAAACGTGGAATTGTGTAAAAGACAACGTAACGCACCTGATGTGGGAAGTTAAAACCAATGATAACGGTTTGCACGATATGGACTGGACCTACAGTTGGTATAACCCCAATAAGAAAACCAATGGCGGTTATGCAGGCTATCAAAACGGTGGTGAATGTGTGAATACTACAAGCTGCGATACCGATGCCTATGTCAAAGCGGTTAACAAGGCCGGCTGGTGTGGCTATAAAGACTGGCGTATGCCCACTCTCATGGAATTAATGGGGTTACTTTCACTGGATCGTTTCAAGCCGGCACTGGATCAAAAGTATTTCCCTGAATACAATATCGGGGTATTTTGGTCGTCGGCTCCTTATGCCAACAACAGTACCCCCCCTGGATGGGCATGGGACATCGACTTCAGCGAGGGCTTCGTTGCCTGGGGAGAGTACGGCGTTGACGATGAAGGTCGTCAGGTGCGGTTAGTGCGTAGCGGACAGTGATACTGCTTTTTGCTGATGCCCAGAATCAATCTACCTATTTTGCGGGATCGACCGCCTGTTGCTGGCTGGTTAACCAAAATATTGGCGACTATATAGCAAAACACTCGACTGTGCGTGTTGCCGAACAGGCTTGAAATGCCGCTTTGTTTTACCATTAAATCTTTAAAGCCGGAGTAGAGTTAATGACCAAAATCTGCCAAACCACACTCAGCTGTTTATTGGTGTTGCTGCCACTGCTAGGCAATACTCAAACCTGCAAGACCCAAACCATAACCGCCACCACGCCAACGGCTCGCTTTACCCGTTTTAACAACGGTACAGTGTTTGACAAGTATACCGGCCTGATGTGGAAAAAATGCAGCGAAGGCCAGCAATGGAATGCCGCCAACCATACCTGCAATTTATTGGCCACGACCTACGACAACTGGCAACAAGCCTTGCAGCAAGCGCAAACAATAAATAGTAGCACTGGCTTTGCTGGTTATAAAGACTGGCGCGTACCTAATATAAAGGAGCTGATTACCTTGGTAGAAGGGCAATGCCACCATCCAGCCATTAATTTAAGTGTGTTTCCAACAACTTCGGGTAGTGCGTTTTGGTCATCGTCTTCTCTTGCTAGCGATCGCGACGTCGCGTGGTTAGTCGACTTCGCCTCCGGCGGCACTTCCAAGAGTTCCAAGACCAACGGTGAGGCGCAGGTGCGGTTAGTACGTAGCGAACAGTGATTTTGTGTGTTGTTGGCTAGCCAGAAAGAAAACAACAGCACGGTCAGCCAGCCGATAAGTGCATCGTTAGACTGCGGTTTTTTAAAAATACCTCTGTTGTGACTGCAATAACCGACATTCCGCACCCCTATTCATAATTTTATGATTAAATTTAATTTAATAGTTTCAGTATGTTATAAATTTTTCGAATTTTTGGCGTATTTTCAAAGTCATTTATATCAGCTTATATTTAACAAAAAACAAACGAGAGATGAATTTTTCTTGTTTTAACTCGAAAGTCTAAAATACTAAAATTCATTAAATATCAATATGTTGCTTAAATGCTGAATTTTTATTTAGGGGTGCGGAATGTCGGCAATAACAAAACAGATATGCCATTTATACCTAGCAGAAACAAGGAACTTACAATGATTTCTAATCTCAGCATCAGGCAACGCTTTAAGCATGTCCCGCTAATTACCGGATTACTATTCGCCTTGCCCTTTAGCCATATGGCCTTAAGTGCCGACGTTGTTAAACCCGCCCCAAAACCTGTTTATAAAATGCCGCTTAACGATACCGGCATTGCTACTTGCTCAAATAATTCTAAAAATAGTTTACCTTGCCCAGTAGCAGGTTTTTCTGGCCAAGATGCCCAATATGGCCGCGATAAAAAGTACAACAAAAATGCCGACGGCCATGCCGGTTTTAGTTTTACCAAAATCAGTAACACGGGTAAAGCGTTACCGGTCAGCGCCAAGAGTTGGAATTGTGTAAAAGACAACGTAACGCGCCTGATGTGGGAAGTTAAAACCAATGACAACGGTTTGCACGACATGGACTGGACTTATACTTGGTCTAACGCCAATATCCAACCCAGAAACGGTGGCCCCGATCCTGCCAAGTGCATGACAACTACAAATTGCAATATCACTGCCTACATCAAAGCGGTTAACAAGACCAGCTGGTGTGGCTATAAAGACTGGCGCATGGCCACTCGAACGGAATTAATGGGCTTGGCCTCATTGGATCGCGTTGAGCCGACATTGGATAAAAAGTATTTCCCTGAAACCAATATTGGGGTGTTTTGGTCGTCGTCTCCTAGTGTTTACAATGGCGGCATCTACTTATGGTACGTCGACTTGAGCGATGGTTACGTTTTCTGGTCCAACCCAGACTATGCCTTTCATGTGCGGTTAGTGCGTAGTGGACAGTGATTCTGCCTTTTGCTGATGCCAAGAATCAATAACCTTCTGGCGGAATATCAATCGCCTGTTGCTGGCAAATGTTGTCGATTATAGCAAGGCATCTGGCTGTTGCCGAACAGGCTTGAAATACCGCCTTGTTTACTGTTAAATCTTTAAAACCGGAGTAGAGTTAATGTCCAGAACCTGCCAAACCACAGTATGCTGTCTGCTGGTGTTGCTGCCACTGTCAGGCAACGCCCAAACCTGCTGGATCAAAACTATAACCGCCACCACGCCAACGGCTCGCTTCACCAGTTTTAACAACGGTACGGTGTTAGACAAATATACCGGCCTGATATGGAAAAAGTGCAGCGAAGGCCAGCAGTGGAATGCTGCCAGCCACACTTGCCATTTTTTTGCCACTGCCTACAACTGGCAAGAAGCCTTGCAGCAAGCGCAAACGGTAAATAGCAGCACTGGCTTTGCGGGTTATAAAGACTGGCGCGTACCCAATATAAAAGAGCTGAATACGTTATTAGAAGAGCAATGCGAAGATCCAGCCATTAATTTGACTGTGTTTCCAACGACTCCGGGGAAGGTGTTCTGGTCGTCGTCTCCTCATGCCGGCAGTGGCACCAACGCATGGGGCGTCGACTTCTACTACGGTTACCCCAGCGGGCAGAACCCTAAGGACAACTACTACACTCAGGTGCGGTTAGTGCGCGGCGGACAATGATTTTGTGTGTTGTTGGCTTTGGAGACAGAAAACAACAGCACTGTCAGCCAGCCGGTTAAGGCAACGTTATGCTACGGTGTTTTGTAAAAATACCCATGTTGTGATTGCACAAACAAAATAGATGCGCCATTTATACCTAGCAGAAACAAGGAATTTACGATGATTTCTAATCCAAGCATCAGACAAAGCATTAAGTATGTACCAATAATTGCCGGATTACTGTTTGCCTTGCCCGTTAGCAATATAGCCTTAAGTGCCACAGCTGTTAAACCTGCCCCAAAACCTGTTTATAAAATGCCGCTTAACGACACCGGCATTACTACTTGCTCAAATGGCTCTAAAAGAAATTTACCTTGCCCGTTAGCGGGTTTTCCTGGCCAAGATGCTCAATATGGCCGCGATAAAAAGTACAACAAAAATACCGACGGCCGTGCTGGTTTTAGTTTTACCAAAATCAGTAACACTGGCAAAGCGTTACCTGCCAGCGCTGAGATTTGGAATTGTGTAAAAGACAACGTAACCCACTTAATGTGGGAAGGTAAAACCAATGACAACGGTTTGCACGACATGAATTGGACCTACAGTTGGTATAACCCCGATAGCAAAACCAATGGCGGTAGTGCGGGCTATAAAAACGGTGGTGAGTGCGTGAATACTACAAGCTGCGATACCTATGCCTATGTAAAAGCGGTTAACAAGGCCGGCTGGTGTGGCTATAAAGACTGGCGCATGCCCACTCGAATGGAATTAATGGGGTTAGCCTCATTGCATAGTATCGAGCCGGCACTGGATCGGAAGTATTTCCCTGAATCCGATATTACGATGTTTTGGTCGTCGTCTCCTAGTGCCTACGATGCTTTCTTTGGCGGCAACCGCGTATGGGTCGTCGACTTCCGCTTCCACTACGGCTTCGTTTACTGGTGGTACAACGAGAACAACTACGGGCATCAAGTACGGTTAGTGCGTAGCGGACAATGATTCTGCCTTTTGCTGATGCCAAGAATCAATAGCCCTCTGGCGGAATATCAAACGCCTGTTACTGGCTGACGAGCCAAAATATTGTCGATTATAGCAAGGCCGCTCGGTTGTGCGTGTTGCCGAACAGGCTTGAAATGCCGCTTTGTTTACCGTTAAATTTTTAAAACCGGAGTAGAGTTAATGCCTAAAACCTGCCAAACCATACTAAGCTGCCTGTTGGTAGTGTTACCGCTGCTAGGCAACGCCCAAACCTGCCAAACCCAGATAACCGCCACCACGCCAACGGCTCGCTTTACCAGTTATAACAACGGTACGGTGTCAGACAAGTATACCGGCCTGATGTGGAAAAAATGCAGTGAAGGCCAGCAATGGAATGCCTCCAGCCACACTTGCCATTTTTTTGCCACTGCCTACAACTGGCAAGAAGCCTTGCAACAAGCGCAAACGGTAAATAGCAGCGCTGGCTTTGCTGGTTATAAAGACTGGCGCGTACCCAATATAAAAGAGCTGGGTACGTTGGTAGAAGAGCAATGCGTCCATCCAGCCATTAATCTGAGTGTGTTTCCAACGACGCTGGGTAATGGGTTTTGGTCGTCTTCTCTTGCTGGCGATGACGGCTTCGCATTGATCGTCGAGTTCGACTACGGCATCGCTGGCCACAGCCAGAACAACTCCAATCAATTGCGGTTAGTGCGTAGCGGACAGTGATTTTATGTTTTTGGCTTAGCTGGGTGGCTGATAAATGAAGTACGCGGTATGCTTGTGTACAAAGAAGATGTTATGTTGATTGTGCAGTATTTATTTGCGGCGCTGACAGCTCCAAAAGCTTTATGGTATCAAACGGTTGCGCCATTGCTATAAATACGCTAACCACAACTAACAATCCCATAATCCGTATCATACTGATTCCTCTCTGTTTTAATATTGATTGGTGCGTAACAACATAAGCAAGCTACACTTAAAAAGTACGTATTGCTTGGTGTTGTTACAGCACTAATTTTAAAAACGCCAATTACGCGTGTCTTTTTTGATAAAACGCGCTTAACTCAACATTACCTAAGCCTAATAAATTTAAAATAGCGGGATTAGGTGCTTTTCTGTGCTCATCAAGATGGGTAATTTGTGCGCTTATCGATTGGGATTGCTCCACCTTAAAATCTAAACGCAAGCGGGTAACACAATTAAACTGGGTTTTATCACCGCTAAAAGCCGAATAAGACTGAAAAAATTGCGTCCCCGTACACAGCTGAAATCCGGTACTGGCAAGACCGTCATTAATTGAGATATTTACAGAAAAATCAAAATCAACATCGAGTGCCTGTAACAAAATGCCATGACCTAAAGCATTAAAATCGGCAGCCTCAAAGCTGTACTCTATAAAACAAGTCCCGTTCGAGCCACCAGAATTATTAATTTTTAAGAATGAACCACCAATAATCACTGTTTCAAATTCGTAAATACCGCCAGTGGCTAATGCAGAGACATTGCGCGTTACTTGCTTAAGCGCAGTCGCTGAGGTTAGTTTTTCTAAAGAATTGGTGGCGCTATAGTCAACACCGTTGTCACCAACATGTTGATCGAGGGTGAAGTCATCAATTAATAAGCGTGAGATTTTGTTTTCACCTGCAAAGCCAAGTGAATTAAAAACCATAATTTTAGCGGCGGTAGATTTTATACTGGCAGTCATGAGCAATATCCTTATGTATTCAAAATTACGAAAGCGTATATTTTAAATAAAGCAAATCGTATGCCAATTTATAAGGTATTGATTGTAGTATTATATATAATTAAATTGCTAAATTACTCACTAGGGCATCAGCAAAAAATGTCACTTTTTAACAAAAAAAGCCCATCGTAGAGATGGGCTTTTTTGACAATCGGTTAGCCGCGTTAAAACACGCTGCGCAGTAACTGCTAAGATTTAGTTTTTCGCTTTATCCACAATCTGATTGGCTTTAATCCACGGCATCATACTGCGCAGCTCTGCGCCCACCACTTCAATAGGATGCTCGGCATTTAAGCGGCGCTTAGCAGTCATTTCAGGGTAGTTAGTTAAACCTTCTACGATAAAGCGTTTAGCGTATTCACCATTTCTGATATTTTGCAACGCTTCACGCATGGCTAAACGGCTTTCAGCGTTAATTACTTTAGGGCCGGTAACATACTCGCCATACTCAGCATTATTAGAGATTGAATAATTCATGTTGGCGATACCGCCTTCGTACATTAAATCCACAATCAGTTTCAATTCATGCAGACATTCAAAATACGCCATTTCCGGTGCGTAACCGGCTTCTACCAAAGTTTCAAAACCGGCTTTAATCAACTCAACTGCACCACCGCATAATACCGCTTGTTCACCGAACAAATCGGTTTCAGCTTCATCACGGAAGGTGGTTTCAATAATACCAGAGCGGCCGCCGCCAATAGCCGATGCGTAAGACAAGCAGATAGCCTTGGCTGTACCAGACATGTCTTTATGAATCGCGATTAAATCCGGTACGCCGCCGCCACGAACAAATTCAGAACGCACGGTATGGCCAGGTGCTTTCGGTGCAATCATGATGACATCCAAATCGGCACGGGGCACAACTTGGTTGAATAAAATAGAGAAGCCGTGTGCAAATGCTAACGCTGCACCCTGTTTGATATTTGGCTCAATTTCGGCTTTATACAATTGCGATTGAAATTCATCTGGGGTCAGAATCATGACAATATCGGCATCGGCAACGGCATCAGCCACATCTTTAACCACTAAGCCACAAGCTTGCGCTTTAGCAACCGAAGGCGAACCGGCACGTAAACCGACAACAACCTCAACCCCGCTGTCTTTTAAGTTGTTTGCATGAGCATGGCCTTGCGAACCGTAACCAATAATGGCTACTTTTTTGCCTTTGATGATTGCAAGATCGGCATCTTTGTCATAATAAACGTGCATGTGTTTTCCTAGGTATCAATAAAAGTAAAATAATGAGTAGAGTAGACTGGGTTTAAATTTTGAGCCTTGCTTGTCGTACTAATAATTAAATGTGCAAACCTTTTTCGCCGCGTGAAATACCGGTTGCGCCAGAGCGCACTACTTCAACAATGCTTTTCGCATCAATAGCGGCCAAAAATGAATCCAGCTTATCCGATGGCCCCGTAATTTCAACAACATAAGAAACTGGCGTGACATCAATGATTTTGCCGCGAAAAATATCCGCCACATTTTTGATTTCTTCACGGGTTTTTTCATTGGTATGGACTTTAACCAACATCAGTTCGCGCTCTATATGCGGGCAATCCATCAGATCGATCAATTTGACCACATCAATCAACTTATTCAATTGCTTAACAATCTGATCAACCACTTCTTCGCTGCCGCTGGTGACCAAGGTCATCCGTGACAAGCTGGTATCTTCGGTGGCGGCAACGGTTAATGATTCAATATTGTAGCCTCGCGCCGAAAATAAGCCCGCCACCCGCGATAACGCGCCCGATTCATTTTCAATCAGAATAGAAATAATGTGTTTCATTACGCCAATTCCCTATCCGTTGTTGTGCCTAGGGCAACTCTTAATTTCATATCGTGATGGCCTTTGCCCGCTTCTATCATCGGGTAGACATTTTCAGTGCGGTCGGTGATAAAGTCTAAAAATACCGTGCGATCTTTTAACGCAAAAGCCTCTTCCAAGGCAGGGCGCACATCTTCCGGTTTTTCAATACGCATCCCGACATGACCATAGGCTTCGGCCAGTTTCACAAACTCAGGGATGGTATCCATATACGAGTGTGAATAACGGCATTCATAGGTAAACTCTTGCCATTGCCTGACCATACCCATGTAACGGTTGTTCAGGTTAATAATCTTAACCGGTGTTTTGTACTGCAAAGCGGTCGATAATTCTTGGATACACATTTGTATACTGGCTTCGCCGGTAATACAGGCCACATCGGAATCAGGAAACGCCAGCTTAACGCCAATAGCCGCAGGTAAACCAAAACCCATCGTGCCCAAACCACCGGAATTAATCCAACGGCGTGGCTTATTAAAGTGATAATACTGTGCCGCCCACATTTGGTGCTGGCCGACATCAGACGTAACATAGGCATTGCCTTTGGTCACTTCGTATAATTGCTCCACCACGTACTGCGGCTTAATCAACGGGCTGTTACGGTCATAAGCCAAGCAATCAATAGAGCGCCAGTCTTCAACTTGTTTCCACCAAATTTCCAAGGCTTTCTTGCTGGGCTTTTTCTCGCTGTCTTTAATCAAGTCAATCATCTGCTCCAGCGCTGGCACAACATCGCTGACAATAGCGACATCTACTTTCACGGTTTTGGAAATAGACGCAGGATCGACATCGAAATGAATGATTTTGGCATACGGGCAAAATAAATCCAGCTTGCCCGTAACGCGGTCGTCAAAACGCGCACCAATCGCGATAATCAAATCACTCTCGTGCATGGCCATATTGGCTTCATAAGTTCCGTGCATACCCAACATACCAATAAACTGCTTGTCGGTCGCAGGAAATGAGCCCAAGCCCATTAAAGTATTGGTAATAGGAAAACCCAGTAAACGTGTCAGCTCGGTTAATTGCTTGCTGCCATTGCCCAATACCACGCCACCACCGGAATAAATAATAGGCCGCTGTGCTGCCAATATTAATTCCAGGGCTTTTTTGTATTGGCCTTTATCCGCAGTTACTGTCGGCTCGTAAGAACGGATACTGACTTTTTTAGGGTATTTATACGGCACTTTAATGTGCGGTGCGGTAATGTCTTTCGGCACATCAACCACTACAGGCCCAGGACGACCGGTAGTGGCCACATAAAAGGCTTTTTTAATGGTTTCAGCTAACTTGGTAACGTCTTTTACCAAGTAGTTGTGTTTAACACACGGGCGGGTAATGCCGATCATATCGACTTCCTGGAACGCATCGCTGCCGATAACCGGCAATGATACCTGACCAGAAATAATTACCATCGGAATAGAATCCATATAGGCTGTGGCAATACCAGTGACGGCATTGGTCGCACCAGGGCCTGAGGTGACCAGTACCACACCGGGTTTTCCCGTCGCGCGGGCATAGCCATCTGCCGCATGGGTTGCACCTTGCTCGTGCCGAACCAATATGTGTTTGATATCTTCCTGTTGATACAGTGCATCATAAATATGCAACACTGCCCCGCCAGGATAGCCAAAAATGAATTCTACACCTTCGTCTTTCAGACTTTGAATCAGAATTTCCGCGCCGCTTAGCTCCACGCTAATACCTCGTAAACGTAAGATGATTTTTGCGATGTCATTAAATTATAAGTGTTTTTGGGTCGCTCTGTGCTTACGCACGGCTAAAAACAAGTGAATACACGACAGCAAAATAAAGTTAATGCTATTACCTAACCGGACATTTTACTGGATTTTGGTTGAAATTGTAACGGCGATATGTATTGTTAAGATAAAAAAGCACAATTTTTATAAAAATCAGGCATTTTTCGGCAATGTAGAGGGGATTTAAATAATCTGACTAAAACTGGTTAGCTAAAATATTTAATTGAAGCGTATTGGGGCGGAGATGTTCATGGTGTAATCTTAACGGTGCTAAAAACCGTCAACAAAATAAAAAGTGTATCTCCCACCGATGCCGTTATACACTTTCGTCCTTGAACCGATGGTTCAAGTGGGGATGCGGGCGATAAATCAGGCTTCCCGTCGAGACGGGCATGCTCACATTATCGGAATTCACCCCCGGGGGTAATATAGGTTCAGGAAACACCCAGCGCACTGTCGAACACTGTAGGAGATACCGGTTAATAGTTTACTCTGTTTGTGGATTATCCAAAACGTTTTCTATTTTATTGCGGATATGATCTAAGCACTCACCAAGTTGCT
Organism: Crenothrix polyspora; assembly: GCF_900163755.1. Classification (GTDB taxonomy): domain Bacteria; phylum Pseudomonadota; class Gammaproteobacteria; order Methylococcales; family Methylomonadaceae; genus Crenothrix; species Crenothrix polyspora. The sequence goes on from NZ_FUKI01000101.1 coordinate 29,608, forward strand.
GGCTTAGCAAGGCATTTTGATTTTTAACTATTTCTAACTCATGAGACAGGTTTAAAGCGGCCATTACCGCAATTCTATCGGAGCCATTAATTTTTCCGGTATCACGCATTTTACGCATTTGCTGATCCAACAATTGCGCAGAGCGAACCAATGTATCTCGCTCGTCAGGGTCACAGGCAATTTTATACTCCTTGCTCATAATAGTCAGTGATATGGGTTGAAATTTCTGTGTCATGAGCCATACTCCATTGCTTTTAATCGATTAATCATGGCCTCAACCCGTAATTTGGCAAGATTGGTTTTTTCCAGGAGACTGTCTTTTTCTTTGACCAACATTTCTTGTTTGGATTTGAGAGAGTTATTTTCGTTTTTAACGGCTGTATACTGCTCAATGAGCTGATCAAGCTTATTTTCAAGGTTTTTCAATTCTAGGATGTATTCTGTCTGTGTCATGTCGTTAACTAACATTGCAAGTAAGCGCAGCCAATTTTTAGTAAATTTTACAGTGTGATGCCTAATTAGGATTTATTTTTGTTACATTATGGCGTGATACAGTTATTGTTAGCGATTTGACTTTAATGCCAAAAACAAGGCTGTAGAGTCCGCTAGTAATCGTAGTCAACTACCTTTCCGTAGGTATTAAAACATTGGTTGCAATGCCACGCTAACCCACAGCATTATTATTTTGCCCCATCCTAACTGGGAAGCCACAACGTTTAACAAATTTCAGTCTGCTTAGAACTTCAATGGTAGCATAGGCGCTGATTTTTTTTTAGCTATCGTAACCAATTGGACACAATCATGGCCTACGCCGAGATCAATAGCCTGCTGCTACAAAGTGAAATTGAGTACTGTGCTGCCGAAGCACACGGCTTAGCTACCGGATTGCTGTGCGCTAATCAACACGCTAACAGCGCACACTGGTTAAAAGAGCTATTATCTGCTGAGCAATCTTTGTCGCACTCACACAGCGATGTACTGGTAAAATTTTTCAATATCACTCGCACAACGTTGACCAGTGATGATTATACTTTTAATCTGTTTTTACCTGACGATAGCCAAGCCTTGATTAAGCAAGCGGAAGCGTTACAAAGTTGGTGTCGCGGTTTTTTATTTGGCATCAGTCTAACGGGCACATCGGTTATTAGTAGCGTAAAAAATGGCCGCGAAATACTCAAAGATATTGCCGAATTTACCAAACTCGATACCGATGTCGAAGGTGAAGAGGATGAGCAGGCTTTTATGGAAATTACCGAATATTTACGCGCTGCTGTTTTATTACTGCGTGATGAGCTTGCTGTCAGTCATACCGATACTGTCCATTAACTAGCCACTGTGACATACGTTATTGCAAGTCAGTATTTACGAAAATATCACTATAAAAATAAATACAACTATGAAACACAGCGAATTTAAAAAACGTCGCAAACAACTCATGCAGCGACTGGGCCAAGGTAATATTGCTTTAATCAGCAGCGCTTCAATACGTTCGCGTAATCGGGATGTCAATTATGCGTTTCGACAAGACAGCGATTTTTACTACCTCACCGGTTTTAATGAGCCCAACGCAATGGCGGTTTTCATTCCAGGGCGTGAGCAAGGTGAATACATATTATTCTGCCAGGAATACGATGAGAAAAAAGCTATTTGGGAGGGCGCTCATGCAGGGCTAGAAGGTGCTACCGGCAACTACGGTGCTGACGATGCTTTTCCTATTGACGATTTAGACGATATTTTACCCGGCATGCTGGAAAATAAAACCCGTGTGTTTTACCCCATGGGACGCAATTCCGATCTTGATCACAGTTTACTTGATTGGATTAACCACATTAAAAGCCACTCGCGATCCGGTGCAGTAGCGCCAGGTGAGTTAATTTCTTTAGATCACCTTGTCCATGACATGCGGCTTTATAAAAGCGCTGAAGAAATCAAGCTAATGCGCCGTGCTGCCGAAGTATCAGCCAGTGCGCATATTAGAGCCATGCAAACCTGCAAACCCGGCCTGTACGAATACCAAATAGAAGCCGGATTAGTGCATCATTTTATGCAAAATGGTTTGCGTTACACGGCGTATCCTTCTATTGTCGCTGGCGGTAAAAACGCTTGCGTACTGCATTATGTTAACAACACCGATAAATTAAAAAGCGGTGATTTATTACTGATTGATGCTGGAGCAGAATGCGATCATTACGCGGCGGATATTACCCGCACCTTTCCTGTTTCTGGTCGTTTTAGTGAGCCGCAAAAGCTGCTTTATCAACTGGTGTTAGATGCGCAATACGCTGCTTTAGAGCAAGTTAAGCCTGGGCAGCCGTGGCTTGCGCCACATGATGCCGCTGTTGAAGTGCTAACGCGTGGCTTGGTAGCACTAGGACTTTTGAAAGGTAAAATCAAAAAATTGATTAAAGACGAAAAATACAAAGCCTTTTATATGCACAAAACCGGCCACTGGCTGGGTATGGATGTACACGATGTCGGCGATTATAAAATCAATCAGGAATGGCGGTTGTTAGAACCTGGCATGGTATTAACTGTAGAACCTGGTTTGTATATTCCCGTTAACTGTAAACAAGTGGATGAAAAATGGCGCGGCATTGGTATCCGCATTGAAGACGATGTCTTGGTTACCACACAAGGTCATGAAGTCTTAAGTAGCGGCGTGCCTAAAACCATACTGGAAATTGAAACTTTAATGCAGGCTATCAATGTCAGCTGAATATGATGTGTTAATTGTTGGTGGCGGCTTAGCCGGTAATTGCTTGGCTTTAGCGCTGCATGATAGCGGTCTGCATATTGCTGTCGTTGAGGCCAATACTCCCGAACAATTGCACAATCATCCCGCAGGCAGTCGCGCTTTGGCTTTAGCCGCTGGCACGATACAGCGCCTGGAAGACCTTGGGGTTTGGCAAGACATACAGCATCATGCGACTGCGATTAAAACCATCCATGTGTCTGATCGCGGTCATTTTGGTAAAACACGCTTGTCGGCACACAAAGAAAACGTCGATGCTTTGGGTTATGTTATTGCTGCCCGCGACATTGAAAGCTACGTTGCCAAGCGGGTTGCTGAAAGTGCAATTGAGTGTATTAATCCGGCGCGTGTTGTTGGCTTAATGTCCGGCATCAGTGAGATGAATATCAGCTTAAAACGCCACAATGACAGCTTTAGTGCGGCGGCTAAATTGGTGGTGGGGGCGGATGGCGGTCAGTCTTCGGTACGCAAGCTGCTGGAAATTGATCAACACGTCCGTGCTTATGATCAAACCGCACTTATCACCACGGTAAAAACATCGCGCCCTAACCTGAATACCGCTTACGAACGTTTTACCAGTACAGGGCCTTTGGCGCTATTGCCCATTGGCAACCACCACAGCGCGGTTATTTGGACGCATTCTCCTGAAAACGCCGAAGCTTTAATGTCCGGTAGCGAAGCTGATTTTCTGGCAGAATTGCAATTGTGTTTTGGCTTTAAGCTGGGCGAACTGACGCTGGCCGCACCACGCCACGCCTTCCCATTATCATTGATCCGCGCAAAGGCCATGATCAGTGATCGTGCGGTGATTATTGGTAACGCCGTGCATCAATTGCATCCGGTGGCTGGGCAAGGTTTTAATTTAGGTATCAGAGATGTGATTCAATTGGCAGACAGTATTAAAGCGCAGTCTAGCCGGGGTGAAGATATTGGCGCAAGCGACTTTTTGCAAAATTACGCCACAAGCAGACAGCGTGACCATGATCGCACGGTGGCTTTCACTGACAACTTAATCCGCATTTTTTCCAATGATTGGTTACCAGTGGCCGCCGCCAGAAATGTGAGTCTAACGCTATTGGATCACATTCCTTTTGCCAAATCGTTGTTAACACGTCATGCCATGGGATTAGCAGTGTCGTTATTGCCCAAAAATTAAGCTGAGTTGCCTGTGGTCGATAAAAGGCAACCAGATCTCAGTATGCAACAAAATCGCTCGCGTTATGATTTACTTTTAAGGGCGTATGCTGCTAATTGCTCTGGCGTAGCCTCGTGCTGAAATTTATCGCGCCATTCACTGTATGGCATACCATAGACAATTTCTCTGGCTTGTTCGTAATCCACATCGATAGCTTTGTCTTGTGCAGCGGCGGTATACCATTTTGCCAAACAGTTTCTGCAAAAATCCGCTAAGATCATTAAATCAATATTTTGCACGTCGCTGTGTTGCTGTAAATGTGCTATTAAGCGCCGGAATGCAGCGGCTTCTAATTCTAATTGGGTAGTTTTATCCATAATAATAAGGTTTGTAATTGATAGCACATTTTAGCAGGAACTGTCATATCATCATGTACATTTAGACACAAAGATTTTACAATGACCACATTAAGCTCATAGTTTTAATGCAATAATCGAACTCTGTGCAAAAATAGGCTGTTAAGTAGTAAAAAATGAACTATTCTTTATTCGGTAGAACTTTTGCTTAACTGCCGATAATGCGGCGTTTTGCCAGCGATACAAAAAATAACGCAACAACCGATGTAAATCAAACACCCTGGCAACGCTTAAATAATCAACACGCGCTCTTAAAATCGACTTTTCAGTGGATTACAATCGTGCATCTTATTCCTCCACGCTAACGATTATGAAACAAATTTTCGAGTTTTTTCCCGTACTGTTGTTTTTTGCAGCCTATAAGTTTTACGATATTTACGTTGGCACAATGGTTATGATTGCGGCCACCATAATACAGGTTGCGATTGATTTGGTATTACACCGTAAAGTTGCAGCCATGCGCTGGATTACCTTGGCGCTGGTGGTGGTTATGGGCGGTGCCACTATTTATTTACATGATGAGCAATATTTAAAATGGAAGCTGTCGATTATTGAATGGCTGTTTGGTTTGGCCTTTTTAGGCAGCCAGTTTATTGGCGAAAAACCTTTTGTTCAGCGCATGATGTCGGGCAGCCTGACCTTGCCAGCTAACATCTGGAAGCGTTTAAACCTACTGTGGGCAGGTTTTTTTACCAGTGTGGGTTTTATTAACTTATATGTTATGTTCCATTACAGCACTGACGACTGGGTCAACTTTAAAACGTTTGGTGTGCCGGTGTTAATGTTGGTTTTTATTGCGTTACAAATGGTTTTTTTATATAAATACGTATCTGATACCGAGGAATAACCGTGTTATACGCCATTATTAGCGAAGATGTTCCACACAGCCTGGAAAAAAGATTAGCTGCACGACCCGCTCACCTTGCCCGTTTACAAGCACTGCAAGATGACGGACGCTTAATACTGGCAGGGTCACATCCCGCTATTGACACTGAAAATCCAGGTGATGCAGGTTTTACCGGCAGTCTTATTGTGGCCGAATTTGATAACCTGCAAGCCGCACAGCAATGGACAGTAGCTGATCCCTATATCGACGCTGGTGTTTATGCCAGAGTCTCTGTTAAACCCTTTAAAAAAGTTTTACCATAATGACCTCAAACTTAATTAAAAAATCATTAACCGATGCGCTTAAACCACAACTGTTAGAGGTACTGGATAACAGTGCTGCACATGCCGGCCATGCGGGTGCAAGAAGTGGCGGCGGTCATTATCATGTCACTATTGTGGCAGATGTATTTGAAGGAAAATCGCTCGTCGAACGCCATCAACTTGTTTACAAGGCGCTGGGCGATCTCATGAAGCAAGAAATTCACGCGTTAGGTATTAATGCCATTTCACCCTCAGAAGAAACCAAAGGAAGTTTATAAATGAATAAGAAACTTATCCCCTTATTAGTTGCTGGTACTGCGCTGCTCGCAGGTTGTGATCAACAAATGAATAGTACCACTGGCAGCAATACTGCCGCGCCCGCAGCGGTCATTAAAAAAGAAGATGCCATTGCCAGCGTTAATGGTCAATTTATCAGCAAAGCCACCTTGGCTGAGTTAGAAAAAGAAATTGCTGAAAAAGCCCATGGCCAAGCTTTTCCTAAAGAAAAGTTAATTGAAGAATTGGTACAGCGCGAATTGTTAATTCAAGATGCGGTTAAAAAGCAGTTGGATAAATCACCTGACATGCAAAAACAACTGGATTTGGCGAGAAAATCGTTGTTAACACAGGCGGATCTGCAAGATTTCGTTAAGAAAAATCCTGTTACGGACGCAGAAATTAAAGCGGAATACGATGCCAAAGTAGGTGGAACAAATGCTACCGAATACAAAGCGCGCCACATTCTGGTAAAAACTGAAGACGAAGCGAAAAAATTGATCGCAGCTCTGGATAAAGGGGGTGACTTTGCGAAGTTGGCTAACCAAAATTCATTGGATGCTAAAGAGTCGAAAAACGGCGGCGATTTAGGCTGGTTTAATCCTGGCCAAATGGTAGCACCGTTCTCGGAAGCAGTTGCTAAACTTGAAAAAGGCAAATACTCCAAAGTACCGGTTAAAACCCAATTTGGTTTTCATATTATTTTAAGAGAAGATTCTCGCGCTCAAACACCCCCCCCGTTTGACTCGGTTAAAGATCAAATAACACCGTCTTTGCAACGTCAAAAGATTCAAAAAATGCTTGAAGGTTTACGTACCCAAGCAAAAGTTGAGATTTTGATACCGGTTACCGATGACAAAGCCAAAGTCGTTGCGCCTGCCACCGTTCCTGGCGCTAACCCTGCTGCCACAGCACCCACACCTGCCGCAGGATCAGCACTAGGTGCAGAAGTTGCACCTGTCGAACAGCCAGCAACTATTGAGCCTGCGCCAGATGCTGCACCGGTTCCGACAGCAGCGCCTGCTGCTGTACCTGCGCCCGCAGCGCCCGCACCAAAGCCTGAGCCTGCAAAAAAATAAGGTTTTATTGGCACGACTAAAGGGCGGTTATGCCGCCCTTTTTTACAGGGTTTTTTCCATATACTGCACCATTAATTGCAGCGAACGATTACCTCTAAATTCATTGATATTAAGGGTGTAAACAGCAGTACACGCACGCATTCCTTGCCAGTGTTCGGGTTTATCAATAAAAAATGCAATCGCATCGATTAATAGATCGCCGTTGAGTTTTCTAAGTAACAGCTTTAAATGCCGTTGCCCCACAATTTTTACTTGTACCACCTCAAACTGGCCACTGAACACAGGCTCAGGACAGCCTTGCCCCCAGACGCAAGCGTTTTGTAACATATCAGCAAATTCAATGTTCATATCGTGTTCGCTAAGTTCACCATCAACCAGTAATTTTTGCGCTAGATCGACCTGTGCTAGGCGTTTTTTAACCATTGCATCAAATAGCAGGGCAAAGGCTGGGTAATCGTGCATGGCAATCGTTAATCCTGCTGCCATTGCATGGCCACCAAACATATACAATAATTTAGGCTGTGCGATGGCGATATCGGCTAATACATCACGAATGTGTACACCTGGAATTGATCGTGCCGAGCCTTTAATTAGATCTTTACCGGCAGAAGCAAAGGCAATCACGGGACGATGCAGTTGATCTTTAATACGTGATGCCAAAATACCAATAACACCTTGATGCCAGTTAGCTTCATACAAGCAAACGCCTGCGAGCGCTTGTTTGCCATCCAGCATTTTCATTTCGCTTATCAAATGCTGGGCTTCTTGTTTCATTTGGCCTTCAACTTCTTTGCGGTCATTATTTAACGCATCTAATTGATCAGCCATTTTTTTAGCAGTGATCAAATCGGTCGCTAACAAGCATTGTATGCCTAGCGACATATCGTCCATACGGCCTGCGGCATTTAAACGTGGCCCCAATGCAAAGCCTAAATCGGATGCTTGAATGGTGTGTGGACTTTTACCGGCCACCGCAATTAATGCATTAATGCCAGGCTGCGCTGCGCCTGCGCGAATACGCAATAAGCCATGATGCACCAAAATACGATTCACCGCATCTAACGCTACAACATCGGCCACTGTGCCCAAGGCGACGTAATCCAGTAAGCTGGCCAAATTGGGTTCAGGGCGTTGTTCTGTAAACCAAGCGATTTCTCGTAAACGGCTGCGTAAGGCCAGTAATACATAAAACATCGTACCCACACCGGCAATTGCCTTGCTTGGAAATTCATCACCAACCAAAGCCGGATTAACAATAGCTGCCGCAGCCGGTAATTGCTTACCAGGTAAATGGTGATCGGTAATTAAAACTTTAATGCCCAGTGCATTGGCTGCATCAACGCCTTCAATACTGGAAATGCCATTATCAACGGTCAGAATAATATCCGGCTGTTGTAACTTAACCAGCTCAACGAGTTCCGGTGTTAAACCGTAGGCATATTCAAAGCGATTTGGCACAACAAAGCGCACTTGCTGCAAGCCGAGTAACTGCAAGCCTTTAATGGCTAACGCACAACTGGTTGCGCCATCGGCATCAAAATCTGCTACCACGGTGATGCGTTGTTGCTGCAAAAATGCGGTGATAAGATGATTCACCATAGTCTGCATGTTTGACAATAACCAGGGCGAAGGTAGCTTAGCGAATGATCTGTCCAGATCAGCAGCTGATGTTAAATCACGACTTAAAAACACCCGTTCCAAAACGGGATGTATATCACCCAAGCTATTGGATTTTTTAGCAACTTGTCGAGTAACAATGGTTTTTTTAACGCCTTGGGAATACATAATGCCTGCTGGGTAAGTAGTTGTAAATGTAGCGGATGTTGTATAGTGCAAAAAATTATATGTGTCGCATAAAAGCTTACGCTAGATTTTTTAAAACGGTACTGTTTTAGCAGTTATTGAAAAATTTAATGGCTTTATTTGTGACGCGATTCACGTTATTTTCGGTATAACTAATGTATGCTAAACGAGCTTAAAGGTGTGGTAAAAACAATAGCAATCGCAGCTCGATAGTGTCGGTTTAATTTACAAATATATTCTTAAAAACAAAAAATATAAACACTAAGTTAGCCTAAATACGCTATCGGCAAAGCCAGAGAGCTTGTTGACTGTATGCTTTACAGTGATGTGGAAATATTCAAGCTATGGTGGAATAGCACAGGTTTTTATTTATCACTAACTATGTCGTATTAATTTACAACTTAGCGAATATTTTTCAACTAAAATACCGAGTGATACTAATAATAGACTGATTTTGTGAGTATAGTTTTTTATGGCACAACTATTGCATTTTATTGTTCTATGAATCGGGTTAAATTTAGCCATATGCCTGCACAACACGTTTAGGTAACAAATGACAGGCGCACTCATCTTTGTTAAAAACGTAATACAGCGCTTTTGAAAATTTAAAATAATTTTTATGCGCCTCACCTGTTGATTCCTAAAACATTATAGCCAGTGTCTCGTGTCGTATACAAAAATTGTCATCTTTGATTGTATTTGTTTTTTAAAAAGAAAGAAGAAAGGAGTAAGTATTCAAGGTAAGCCCTTAAGGATTAATCTTAGCGTACTTATGTTAAGTTTTTAGTCGAAAATATTGGTTAACACGTAATCAATATTGGTTAGTAATACGTTGTTTGATAGCTTTTAGATTGCTTAAATTCTTATTTGTGAAAAGGAAAATAAGCGTTTTTTCATTAATTTTATATAGGTTTTTTCCATGCGCAATAAATTTGGATCGTATTTGATACAAGGTCTGGCTATCAATATGTTAATTTTTTCCGGCTCAAGTCACGCCATCTCTTTAGCACGATTTAACGTGCGACTAAACGACATTGCTGTCGGTTCTGAGACGGCAAACCTTGCTAATAAACGTGCATTTGTGTCTTTAGGTAAAGGTTTTACTGCCGCAAAAGCCTTTGATCCCATATTTAAATTTGATACCGCCGGTAGTTTTTCGTTTGAATGTGGTGGTGAAAAAATGAAAAGTGGCCAACCTTGCCATTTTAAAGCGGTAAAATACGGTGATAGCTCAGAAGTTATTAAAGTTTTTAACGGCAGTGCGTTGGTTGATACCTATACAGTGGTGTTCACTAATCTTCCGGTTATACAAATTACAACCACAGGCCCCATTATTAATACCCCTAAAGTTCGTGGTGATTTTCGCTTAATGAGTGGCGAATTTAACCAAGACACCGGAAAATTACCTATGGGTATAGAAACCCGTGGCCAAACAACGCAAGACTTTGATAAAAAATCTTTGGGCTTAAAATTGGGTACAGCCGCTACACCTAACAAGGTTAAATTACTTGACATGAAGGCGGGCGATGACTGGATTTTGGATGCGTCTTACGCAGACACCAGTTTTGCCCGTAATAATATTAGTATGGATGTGTTTAATGAAATCCATCCTAATAAAGACAAGGCACGCCCTAATGGGCAAAATGCCATACAAGGACAGCCAGTAGAAGCCATTGTAAACAACAAGTACCAAGGTGTTTATATTTTAAATCAGCATGTAGGGCCAACATTGCTGGGTTTAAAGCTTGCAGCCGGTAGTAGCATATATAAGGCAGATTTTTCTGTATGGCACGGAAAAACGGTGGCGACATCTGAGCTGTTCTTCCCTTATAAAAAAGGCGATATTGAATTTAATTTTTCTCAGGTATACCCCAATACCAAAGCAGACTTTGCACCGCTTAAAAAATTGATTGATTTTGTTGCCAATTCGAGTGAGCTTGATTTTCTTGTTGGTATAGAAAAACGCATTGATTTTAACAGTCTTGCTGACTGGTACTTGCTATCAAAAGCCACCCAGTCGTCAGATACAACCTCCAAGAATTTTTTCCTTGCACAAAATGCTGGCAGTAGTAAGTTTTTTGTTGTGCCTTGGGATCACAACGCTACCTTCGGTTTAGCGTGGGATGGTAAGGCAGATCCGACATCTACTTTTTTTGCAACGGTAGATAATAATTTAATTAACCGATTGTTAGCTGATCCTGATACCGGCTTTAGTGAATTATTGAAAAAGCGTTGGGCGGTACTCAGCAAAACCAGTTTATCTGAAAAAGCCTTACTGGCACGTTTTAGTCAAAAACAAGCTATTTTAGTACGCGGTGGTGCAGCTAAAAGAAATGCTGCGTTATGGCCGCAACCAGGTACTGGTACACTTACCAGTGGCCAACCTAAAGGTATTTCTAACCCTACATTGAGCACAACTAAGTATTTAACCGCGTTCTTAAAAATACGTTTGCCTGCTATGACTAATTACATTAACACGTTGCCATAACCAATAACAACAGCGTATTATGTGCGCTGAGCAGGTTATAAGCTAAAGTCTTAGTTCCATAATAACCCTCGCCGGAGTTTTCCGAGCGGGGGTTTTTTATGCCTACTGACAACAGCACCGGTTTTGATTAAAATAGCCGCTTTTACGCGGTGGATTTACGATCCAACCTGCACCAGGAAAATTAGTTATGTCTCAAATCGTTGTGTGTGCGCTGTATAAATTTGTTACCTTGGATGATTATCAAGACTTACGTCAACCCTTACAAAACCTAATGGAAGCACACGCTATTCGCGGTACTTTACTGCTGGCGCGTGAAGGTATTAATGGCACAGTATCAGGAACGCGGCACGCTATAGATGCGTTATTACAAGGTTTACGTAACGATGCGCGTTTGGCAGACCTTAATGGCAAAGAATCTTACACCGACACCGTTCCGTTTAATCGTGCTAAAGTTAAGCTGAAAAAAGAAATTGTTACGATGGGGGTTGCCGGTATTGATCCGCAATTTGTTGTGGGTACTTACGTTAATCCGCATGATTGGAATGCCCTGATCAGTCAACCTGATGTATTACTTATTGATACCCGTAACGATTACGAAGTAAAAATTGGCACGTTTAAAAATGCGGTTAACCCACACACCGAGTCTTTTCGCGAGTTTCCGCAGTATGTGAAAGATCATCTTGATCCTAAAAAACATACCAAAATTGCCATGTTTTGTACGGGCGGCATTCGCTGTGAAAAATCCACGGCGTTTCTAAAAGAACAAGGCTTTGATAATGTTTACCATTTAAAAGGTGGTATCTTAAAATACCTGGAAGACGTACCCACACAAGACACGTTATGGGAAGGTGAGTGTTTTGTATTTGATGAACGGGTGACGGTTAATCATCAGCTTAAGCAAGGTCAATATGACCAATGTAATGCGTGCCGGATACCGATTACCGAAGCAGAAAAACAAGATCCACGCTATCAACAAGGGGTTAGCTGTGTTTATTGTTACGACAAAAATACCCCTGACCAAAAAGCACGTTTTACAGAGCGCGAAAAACAAATGGCATTAGCCAAGCAACGCGGTGAGGCACATATAGGTTCTGATGCGGCTAAAGCCCTGCTAGCCAAACGTGTAGCTAAGTTAAATCGAGCCGTTACCGCGCAGTCATAATCTTGGCTACCAACGTAGGCTGGGACAAAATGTAGCTTGGGTTGAGTGCTTTTTTCAACCTAACATGATTTAATAGGTGTTAATGTGGTTGACAAACAGCAGATCGCCCAACTTTCAGTATCATTATTTTTTGCCCCGCTTTACGTTGGTAGCCAAATTTTGGAGAAAGCATGCACTGGATATTAATTGGCATTGGATTGTTAATTTTACGGTTGACTGAACCGATGTTTGGTATGTTTTTAAGCGAAATCAGTTGGTTTGTTTTTTCCGGGCTTTTTATCTATCTTGGTTTTGCTTTAAACAGCTTGCAAACGGCTATTCGAGAATTACAAATCAGACAGCGCGAATTATTGTTAGAGATCAAACGGGTATCAAAAACCACACTACGTGCTGTACAAACACTGGATTACGGTTTAGAGCAAGACGTTAAGCCCTTTGAAACCAGCTCTTGGCTAGAGGAATATGATAGACACGAGGACTCTGTTGCTGATATATCGTCCTCATTAACTGACCAAGATTGGCAAAATTGGCTAGCTGAGCAAACGGGCACTGTATTACGTCATCAGCAACATATGCCACCCAATGTATAATTATAGCTAATCGGTCTAACTGGACTGGCCAGTTGTCCACCTCAAAAGTTACTGCCATCAAAAACTGTCTTTCTTAAGTAAAGAAAGGCATGTCTTGTTAAATATGTAATGGCAGCAACTGTAAAAATGGCTTGCTTCTTTATCAAGCCATTCGCTCCAATTTAATATTTATGGCATAGGTTTTTTACTGATTAAAACCTTATCGTCAATAATTAACTCAGTAATACCGCCAACAATTGTACGCACTGTGCAACTGGCTTTTTTAAAGCCACCGGTTTTAGCATTTTCGCCCACCCATTTTAGTGTGAGATAGGTCTCCTTATCACTGTCTGTTTCTGAGGTAAAATACACCTGCTCCTTAGTGGCTTCCATAATGGCGGCAGGGCATTTTTGGCTAGCCATTGTATGCAGCGCCGCATAGCCGGAAACCTGTGCCGCGCCTTGTTTTTGCTCATTTGTTGAAGTATCCATTTTGCTAAGCCCTACCACTATAAAGCCTATAACAAAAACACCCACAATACCGAACAGCATTTTGCTGGTTTCAGACATTTTTTCATTTTCTTCAGACATATCGATCCTCTCTCATTGCTATTAACACGCCTCTTTTGAGGCAAAATCTTACGTTTTTAGCGTACTGGCAAGTACATTAAAACTCAATCCCCTGCTCTGCTTTAATGCCTTGTTCATACGCATGTTTTACTTTGGTCATGTCGGTTACCGTATGTGCGATGGCAATTACTTCCGGTGCTGCATTACGTCCCGTCATAATCAAGTGTAGCCATGCGGGCTTATCATGGGTAATAAAATCAGCAATTTCTTGCCCAGAAATCCAGTTATACCCGCAACAGTAATTAATTTCATCCAGCAAAACCACATCAAACTCACCGGACAGTATTTTTTGCTTGCTGAATTCCCATATTTCTCGACTGGTCTTGATATCCTGTTCCGGATTTTTAGTATCCCACGTAAAACCATCGCCCAAGGCATGCCATTCAATATTATCAAATTGCTGCGCTGCTTTTTGTTCGCCAGTTTGCCACTGGCCTTTAATAAATTGGATGACACATACCTTCATATTCCAGCCTGCCGCACGAAATACCATGCCTAAAGCGCTGGATGATTTGCCCTTACCTTCGCCGGTATTAACCACTACCAGCCCTTGTCGCCGCTCTCTGGTTTTCATTACCTATCCTGTTATTGGAATTAGCCAAAGCCAGCATTCTACCGCATACAGCACCTGTATTCATGGTAAAGTTATAACACTATTACTTACTTATAATTTGATTATGATCAACTCTTCTACATTATTTTCCGATGCTAAACACGTTATTCCTGGCGGTGTAAATTCACCCGTCCGATCATTCAGCGGTGTAGGCGGCACACCGGTTTTTATTGATCATGCCTTAGGTGCGCATATTTTTGACAGCACCGGAAAACGTTATATTGATTATGTCGGTTCCTGGGGGCCGATGATACTGGGGCACGCGCACCCCGACGTGATTGCTGCCGTTAAAGCCGCTGTTGACAAAGGCTTAAGTTTTGGCGCTCCCACAGAGATTGAAACCCTTATGGCACAACGTATTTGTGCCTTATTACCATCAATTGATCTGGTAAGAATGGTCAGCTCTGGCACAGAAGCTACCATGAGTGCCATCCGTTTGGCCAGAGGCTATACGGGTCGCGATAAAATTGTTAAATTTGAAGGCTGTTACCACGGTCATTCCGATTCTTTATTAGTGAAAGCAGGTTCAGGTGCGTTAACGCTGGGCGTACCCAGTTCGCCTGGGGTTACTGCGGCAGTTGCCGAAAATACCATCACCCTGCCTTACAACGACAGCGCTGCCGTTAAAGCTCTGTTTGCCGAAATTGGCGAGCAAATTGCTTGCATCATTGTAGAACCCGTGGCAGGCAATATGAATTGTATTCCGCCCGTGGCAGGCTTTCTTGAAACACTGCGCCAAGTCTGTGACCAATATCACAGTGTACTGATTTTTGACGAAGTGATGACCGGCTTTAGGGTGGCGTTAAACGGCGCACAAGGTTTATACAACATTACCCCAGATTTAACGACACTGGGTAAAATCATTGGCGGCGGTGTGCCGGTAGGTGCGTTTGGTGGGCGACGTGACATTATGGAATGTTTAGCACCGCTAGGCCCTGTTTATCAGGCGGGTACGTTGTCTGGTAATCCGGTGGCGATGGCCGCTGGCCTAAAAACCCTGGACTTGTTAATGCAGCCGGATTTTTACCCAACACTGGCGGCAAAAGCCAAATTATTGACTGAAGGTTTAAAAGCCCGCGCCCAACAAGCAGGTGTTGCCTTTACCACCACGCAAGTTGGCGGTATGTTTGGCTTGTATTTTAATGCACAAGACAATATGACGTGCTTTGCACAGGTGATGCAATCGGATCAGGTGCTGTTTAAACGCTTTTTTCATGCCATGCTGGAAGCTGGGGTTTATTTAGCACCGTCTGCTTTTGAGGCGGGATTTGTATCTATGGCGCATAGCGATGATGACTTAGCTCAGACACTGGCCAGTGCTGAGCGTGTATTCAAAAGCTTATAAAACTCTTCAGCTAAGTTGATTTGCACGGAAGAATATCCCCGATAAAATTTTACAGCGTTTTCAACTTAGGAACGCGCACGAAATAACTTGAGCAAGTTCATGCTTCGACAGGCTCAGCACGAACGGTGGTGGCGTTTAAGTTGTTCAAGTTATTTCATGCACGTTCCTTAGGACAGTTACAGCCACCGCTCGTGCTGAGCTTGTCGAAGCATGAATGGCACACTTCGACAAGCTCAGTGCGGAACGGTTACGCTGTAACTATTGAACTGTGAAAACGCTGTATATGTTTACGAAAGACACGAAAAATATGAAGAAGCATTTATATTTTCTGTTTTTCGTGGATAATTTTTTTGGTCGCTTTTGGGTGGCCTAATTTCAATTGAAATGATACGTATGACACACCCTACTGATTCAGTAAGCTAGGATTTTTTTTGATCGTACCGGTCATTTTTTTTGTAGCTTTATTTTAATTAAACTATGTCTTTTAACGCACTAAAATTGTGTCATATCACCTAGTTGTTATAAGTTGTTTATAAATAATAACTTTTTTAAAATAAAACTGTGTCATATCACCTGTTTTTTTAGATCGAATATAATAATGAAATTTTTTTGCTCGCTTTTATTGTTATCGGCATGACAAATTCCAAAAATCGCCAGAAAATATATTGTTTAAATTCAATTAATTATCTTTTTAAGAGTAAAAGTTAGTATAGTGTGGTTAGCTCGATGATGGCATAGATAATGCTGTACTTAGGCACTAGTGGCTAAAATCACTGGCATAAAAAGAATTTTAAAAAAATCCGAATAATAAAATACCCTGAGGAATATTCAATGATTCATTCATCTTTTAAAAAACTAGCGCTGTGTTCATTCGTTAGCCTGTTTGCAAGCCAAGCTTACGCACACACCGGTGTAAGAGACCAAGTTGACGAAGGTAAGCCCAGTTTCAATGGCTTTACTATTGGCCATGGTTGCTCAGGCTCTGAAGGCGCGGCCTATGCGGAGCAATACCCTGTGCTTGGGCAATCTGCTGTATTTCCTTTGTTAGATAACGTGGTGTGGCGAAAAAATGGTGCAAAAACAATCGGTGGTGATGGTGGCAACGTCATTGAGGCGGGTACAACATTAAAATTAGGTGTAACAGGTTTTGCAGGCTTAAGTTCGGCTTTTCGCACTAGCCAAGAAATCGTCGATAGACTAGGCAATGTTCATGCTTTGCATTGGAGTAAAGGGGCAATGGAACCTAAATTAAACACGGTTACACCGTTTAAAATAACTGCGCCACTGATTGCTGATAACTGTGTAAAAAGCTTAAAAGTGCGCATTGGGGTTATCAATTGGTGTGATTTGGGTAGAAATGCGGCTACTGATGCAAAAGGGCCGTATTTACAACCCAAAGATGCCTTTGGCGATACAGTACCCAGAGTGACAGGCTTTGATAACGGCGGAATACAGCGTAATGTACCGGGTGCAAGTGTGTATACCAAAATGCCAGCGGGTAATGGCGATAATAACCGTGCAGATTGGTGGTTCCCAGTGCTAGAAGGTGGCAGCAAATTGTATAACGATGTAGATTTATTGCAAAAAGATACTCCTGCAACAGCCACTGCCGCCGCCAGCCCTGCTTTTTGGACAACAATGACGATTAATAATAGTGCTGCTGATATTGCTAAGTGTACAGGTACGCCGGTGGATGTAAGCGTTGAGCCTTTGGGGGTAGATTTTGATACTTACTTAACCGCGCGCAACACACAACCCTTTACCAAAGGCAGTATAAATTTCTAATATTTTTGAGATTTACACCAAATTAGTAACAGACGGTATTTAAATCAGGCCTGTCAGATTTTAAAAGTTTGCCAGGTCTATCGCCGTTATTCACGGCGATTGAAATAGTGTTTCAACCAAGAGATTAGTATGAAAAACTTTTTTAAAAGCGTAATGTTAATTATGGGGCTGATGACTGTTGCCGACTGTGTATTAGCGCATAGCCAAACCGGTAGCCTGGGTAAAAAAACCACAGGTGCAGCGGCAACAGATGTTTATCTCATTAATTGTTTTGATGATGAAAGTGGTGCAGGGATACCTAACAAAATTTTTGTTCATGTTAAAGACAATGCGCCTAAGTTAGCTTCAGAAATAAGTGTGCAGATTATTAAAAGTGGATTAGCCAGTGTACCGAGTATTGATAAAGTTGATGCTGATGCCGGTTACAGTCCGGCTGCCAGTTTGACAAAAGGTGCAGGGGATTACACTGTTTTAGTCAATAAATCTGCCACCACCGCAAAAGGGCTAGAGAACTATGCGCTTGAGTTTCATTGTCAATCCGCTAGTGGGGTACATACCGGTACAGAATGGACGATGACACAAAACCAATAGCGGGTTTATTGGCTTGTTGCGTAATTAACTATCTGACCGTTAAGGTTTTTTGGCGATCACCAAAAGCCCTGCAATAATTAACAAAGCGCCCATAATGACACGGACGCTAATGGTTTCTTTTAGCAACAGCCAAGCCAGGATAATCGCCACGACAACACTGCCTTTATCAATCAGAGCAACAGTAGCCACATCACCCAGTTTTAGTGCTTTGTAATAAAAAATCCATGACAATGTTGTGGTTAAGCCAGATGCTCCCAACCACGTTATATTACTGCGGGTGAGCGTAGACCACTCGTGCAATGGCACGGCAACCGCAGCAAAGCCCAATACCAACACACTGACGAATAAAGTACGAACGCTTAAGCCCAGTTCGCCGGAGATGCCGGTTAAGCCCACTTTTGCAATGACTGAGGTAAAGCCAGCAAAAAACATCGACAGCACTGCGAACTTTAGCATTTCAGAACTGTGTCTGTGTGTTGTAAGGCAAAGATAAAGCGCGTTAACTTAACGCACATTACGTATCAAAAAATTAGCACGGCCACAACTTAACCGGCTACGACGCTGTATATCAATACCGCAAGTTTTGGCGGTTTGGCCTTTTTTGTCAAAACAAACATAGATTTCTTGTAAAAAACGCCCCCCGTCTACACAAGAAAAGGCAATCGCATTTTTAGTTAGCTTTGGGTTGTCGACCAATATTAATTCATTGAGCTGTGCGCTGGTTACGCGTAGGGGTTTGGTCAAATTTTGCAAAACACGGGGTATCAGCACCGATTGTTTCAAATTTTGGGATAGATCTAAATAATCGCGTGGAGACAATTCTGAACATGTGCCGTGTTTTAGCCATTCGTGTACGGCTAATTTGGCGCTGGGGTAAAGTGTTGCAAAACTATCCAGTAAGCTTTTAGGCAATAATTCTTTACTGCACGATTGTGGATAGCCTTTATCATATTGTGGCCATAAGCCATGCAGTACCGCGCCATAGTTGCGCATACATTGATTATCTTTAGGGTGTGTAGAGCAAAATTCCGGTGACCAAGACAGACTTAACACGTAATAATCAAATGGTTTTTTGGCGGCGGCATTTGTGGTTGGTATGCACAGTGTTGCTAAAATCAATAAGCTATTCAGTAGGTATTTCATGGTTAATCTCTTGGGTTATTGGGCTACCAATTTAATACGCGAAAAAATGTAGGTTGAGCTGCCTGCGTGAGGGGTATTGTTTTTTCAGCTTTAAGTCATCGCGGGTTATTGCGTATTTATCGTTAATTTCTACGGTTAAAAGCTAAAGTATGCAGCCAAGAAAAATAGTTTTATGGTGGTGTGTTGATTAATTCAGCAAGTCAGCAAAAACTATAATAAGATAGCAACTGTTTCATTTTAACAGAGCTTACTATGTATCGCTTTATTCTCCTTAGTCTTTTGGCATTCCCTGTGTTTGCAGATGAAGAACAACCCCCCGTGCTTGAGGCCGTGCCTGAGGAGGCACCGGAGTCGCCCGCAGTGGTAGAAAGTGGCGAAGAAATGGAGCCAGACATTACTATCGTACGTAAGGCCAAGAAAACTATACAGGAATATCGTAGGGGCGGTAAGCTGTATATGATAAAGGTGATACCTGACATTGGTCCGCCGTATTATTTTATGGATACCAATGGGGATGGCAAGATGGATGTGCGGCGCAGCGAATTAGACAGAGACAGTAATATTAATATGTGGAAACTGCTGGAGTGGCATTAAGTCAGTGACGCTCACATAGCCGTTATGCCTTGTTTTACTGCGATTACCTCGCGTATGTTTTCGCTCCAAAGGTTTGTATTTTTTCCTTAGCGAGTTAGTAAACAGCCGTACGCCGTTGAAGAATAGCCATTGCTCACTTGATGCCGATCTGGCGTGACATTGTGCTTATGACCTGCTGGTAGCAAATCACAAAATCCCGCGCCAAACTTTGAACACCCTCCCAATATTTAAAATCTACTAAGGAACGCGCACGAAATAACTTGAGCAAGTTCATGCTTCGACAGGCTCAGCACGAACGGTGGTGGCGTTTAAGTTGTTCAAGTTATTTCATGCACGTTCCTTAGGGCAGTTACAGCCACCGTTCGTGCTGAGTTTGTCGAAGCATGAACGGCACACTTCGACAAGCTCAGTGCGAACGGTTACGCTGTAACTAACGGTAACTCAGAGGTTTTTCACGCAAAATTTCATATCAAAAAATAACAATAATGTCAATAGTAATAATGCACTTTATTTGAGGTAATAATACCATTGACTTTATTTTTGTATGCTCTAACATCTAAAATAACGTACTTATTTACTTA
This sequence comes from Crenothrix polyspora, assembly GCF_900163755.1. Taxonomy (GTDB): domain Bacteria; phylum Pseudomonadota; class Gammaproteobacteria; order Methylococcales; family Methylomonadaceae; genus Crenothrix; species Crenothrix polyspora. The sequence goes on from NZ_FUKI01000101.1 coordinate 49,719, forward strand.
CAGGTATAAAAAATGTAAACTGAATTTACACAAATTAGCTGAACAGTCGTATTAATCATTAAAATATATTAATTTAATGTCAAATTGTTAATGGTTAGCAGGGTTTTTTTGTGTACATAGTTTAAATTAGCGACTAAGCGTTCTTTAGTTTCCTGTAATAGCCTCGTATAATCGGGAGTAGTTTATATAAAAATATTATTTATTTGTTAAATTTATTTACTAAGTGTAGTAATTAGCATGTTTTATGTTAAGTAAAACACTGATCCTTATAGGGGAGTTAGTGCATAAATACAGCGTTTTCACTATTAATACATACGCTCTAGGTTTTAAGATCAGTCTCTGCCTGATCCTCATTTAGGTGTAATCAACTTGATATAAAAATGCTGTATAAAAATTAAGCCAAACAATAGGGAGATGTATGAGTACTAAAAAACCTAACGTATAGTTAACTAAATTTTGGAGAAGATCATGGCTGTTTCTATCAAGTTGGTAAGCAATGAAATCATAATACCCTACAAAACAAAATTAGAACCTGTCTCAGCAGTAACTGAGTTAAGCGCATTCCATTTGGAGTCTCAGGCACGCAGCTATTGCCGTCACTTCGACACGACATTTGTTAGCGCCTCTGGCAGCTACATGACAGATGCAACAGGCCGCCACTTTATTGATTTCTTAGGTGGAGCTTCCGCTCTCAACTACGGCCACAATGACCCCGACATGGTTCAAGGGCTTATTAACTATCTTGTTGCAGGGGGCGTAGCGCATAGCCTAGACTTGCACACTTGGGCTAAAGCACGCTTTATTGATGCCTTTAATCACCTTATACTCGCCCCCCGTTCGTTATCGTACCGACTTCAATTTACAGGACCTACAGGTACGAACGCTGTTGAAGCCGCGCTCAAGCTGGCTCGAAAGGTAACAGGCCGCACCGAAATCATTGCTTTCACCCAGGGGTTTCATGGTATGTCACTGGGGGCGCTCGCCGCCACCGGAAACCGCCATCACCGGATGGGCTCTTCTATCCAGCTTCCAGGAGTCATGCGGGCTTTTTACGATGGCTATTTTGGTGCCGAAATAGACACGGCGGCCATGTTGGATAAAGCCCTCAGCGACCCATCAAGCGGCTTTGATGCCCCAGCGGCTATCTTGCTGGAAACTGTGCAAGGAGAAGGTGGGCTGAATACGGCTTCCGCCGCGTGGATGAAGAAGATTGCCGATATTGCAAAACGGCACGGTGCCTTGCTTATTATTGATGATATCCAGGCTGGCTGTGGTCGCACCGGCAGCTTCTTCAGCTTCGAGCCACTGGGCATAGACCCCGATATTGTCGTGCTGTCCAAGTCTTTGTCTGGCTTTGGCTTACCGCTGTCGCTGGTGTTGATTCGTCCGGAACACGACCAATGGTTACCCGGCGAACACAATGGCACTTTCCGGGGCAACAATCACGCATTTGTGACAGCGACTGTCGCATTAGAAAAGTTCTGGGCTAACAATGCACTGATGTCTGATGTACAAAGACGCGGCACTTTGATCGTCGATGCGCTTGAAGAAATGGCAAACTATGTTCCAGGTTCACGTATTAAAGGACGCGGTATGATGCTGGGTCTCGATGTGGGTGATGGCGCACTGGCTGCAAAAATCTCAAAACGTTGTTTTGCTGATGGTCTTATTATTGAGACAGCAGGCGCTCGTGGTCAAGTCGTCAAAATTTTGGCACCTTTAACAACACCTGACGCAGTACTTGCCGAAGGCTTGTCGATTGTAAATGTCGCCATCGCCAAGGAGATGTCCAAGCTAGGAGCGAAGTCATGAGCCGCGCCTATGAGAGAACTCGCAGTGCAAACATCCAGATAGAGGGTGAGTCGGCAAACTATTCACCTTCTTGGCAACTGAAGCACGTCCCTATTCGCGGCCCTGTGGAAGCGGATAATTGCCAAGAAGCCGCCGTATTAGTCAGTGCTCGTCATTGGAACAACGTCTATCCAGTGGGCGAACGTTTCCACGATGTGTTTGAGCGTAGGTGTTTGCAATTTGGGGAGGCGGCTTACCGTCATCTTGCAATAGATTATGGTGAGGTCGCGGTTACTTACTCCGAAGTGCTTGATAGAGCCAATCGTCTTGCGCGATTCTTCGAAGCGCACGGTGTCACCGCTGGCGCACGCATTGCTCTGTTGCTTGATAGATCTATTGATTCTTATGCGGCCGTGCTGGCGGCATCAAAAATCGGCGCAGCCTATGTGCCGCTAGACACCTCATTTCCGACCGACCGCATCCACTTTATGCTGGAGGATAGTACCGTCAGCGTGGTTATCACCTTGCGTGGTTTCGCCAATCGATTCACAGGAGTCAATGCGACAGTTTTATCATTGGATGCGTGTTATGATGACATAGACGCACTTTCAGCAGCGCCGTTTAAACCGGTCATCAATCAAATAGCCACTGATCCGCTGGCCTATATTATTTATACGTCGGGTTCGACTGGCCGTCCTAAGGGTGTGCCTATCCGGCATTCAAGCATTTGTAATTTCATCCACATCGCATCGGCACTTTATGGCTATGTGCCATCGGATCGAGTCTATCAGGGCATGACGATTGCATTCGATTTCTCGTTTGAGGAATTGTGGGTTCCCCTTGCCGCAGGGGCTACGCTGGTGCCCGCGCCGTCACAAGCCAAGTTGATCGGTAGCGACTTGACGGATTTTCTTACCACCCGTAATGTAACAGCGCTGTGCTGCGTCCCTACTTTGTTGGCAACCCTTGAACCCGTTCTACCACAACTGCGTTTCCTGCTGGTTTCCGGCGAAGCGTGCCCTAGCGATGTTGTCGCCAAGTGGCTTATACCTGGGCGACGTGTGTTGAATGCCTATGGGCCAACCGAGACCACAGTTACCGCTACTTGGTCGTTACTTGAACCGAACAAACCTATTACCATCGGCGGGCCATTGCCCACTTATTCCGTGGTCATTATTGATCCCGATACACGACAGGCGCTTGAAGCTGGGGAAGCCGGTGAGATTTGCATAGCGGGTGTTGCATTATGTGACGATTATGTGAACCGGCCAGATCAGACGGCGCGGGCTTTCATCCCTGACTTTTTAGGTTTACCAGACAACCCTTGTGGGCGGCTGTACCGCACCGGAGATTTGGGGCGCATTAATGCCAGCAACGAAATTGAATACCTTGGCCGGATAGACACCCAGGTGAAAATTCGCGGTTACCGTATCGAACTGTCCGAGATAGAATCAGTAGCGCGGGGTGTACACGGTGTTGATCAAGTGGTCGTACAACCGTTCGATCCCGATGGTACTGGCACAATACTTGCCGCTTATCTCACCGCAATGCGAGCTGACGAACAACTCGACATGGCTCATATTGATGCTGCGCTGCGTGCGGCACTGCCAACTTACATGGTGCCGGCTTACTACAGCCAGTTAGATGAGATTCCGCTTTTAGCCAGTGGCAAGGCTGACCGGAACGCATTACAACCGCCGTCAGGTAGCAAATTTTCCGCAACCAGCGCTGAATTAGTCGAGCCGCGAACGGCACGGGAAGGTGAACTTGCCTTGTTGTTAGCCGATGTTTTAAAACGCGAGCAGGTTTCTGTGACGGCCAATTTTTTTGATGAACTGGGTGCCGATTCCTTGAGCATGGCAGCTTACGCCACGGTTATTCGCAAACAACTGGGTTTGCGCCGGGTTTCTATGCGGCAGCTTTATGAACACCCGTCGATAGCTGATCTTGCCATCGCCTTGGATAAGCTATCGATAGTGGCTAAGGTTAGCCCCTCCCCTGAGGCAGAGGTAACCAAGCCAGATGCGGTCAAGCCAGAGGAAGCCGTATCCGCAGAACCCTTCAGGCCAGCAGGTGTAAAGCGCGCCGCCGAACGTCACGGTGTAGCGCCGCACATAGCCTCGAATGCCGCACGTTTCGCAACGGCTATTGCCCAGATTGCCGTCTATGCCATCGCATTGTTTTTAAGCGAGTTGGCGATAGTGGCGGCTTTCCATTGGGTTAGCGCCGGTGTAGGCTTTGTTGATATCTACCTGCGTACGGTTTTGTCAACAAGCAGTATTTTTTTTGGCACAGCCGCCATATTGATTGCCACCAAGTGGCTGGTCATGGGCCGGTTTACTACCGAACCTATTCCGCTGTGGAGCTTGAAATACCTGCGCTTTTGGATTGCGCGGATGGCTATTCAGGGAAATCCGTTAATCCTTTTTGTCGGTACATCCATCTATTCAGATTACTTACGCTTGCTCGGTGTGCGGGTTGGCAAGGGGGCTATTATTCTCACCCCTACACCGCCTATTTGTACTGACCTTGTCAGTATCGGCGCGCACAGTGTTATCCGGCAAGATGCCTTGCTCCCAGGTTATACCGCCTGTAATGGCTACCTGTATCCTGGCACTATCAGTATCGGTTCCAATGTCCTCATTTGTGAAGCCACCTTACTTGATATCTTCACCGCCATCGGTGACGGCAGCCAGCTTGGCACTACATCGGCGCTACTTGAGGGACAGGCTGTTCCGGCAGGTTGTGTTTACCAGGGGGCACCCGCAGAACCGTCAAAATCTAATTTTGACCGTGTTGCGTCTTGTCCGGTGTCAAAGTCGCGTGAGATTTTTTATACAACCTTGCAACTTCTTACCCATTGCCTTGTTGCAGTGCCTGCTACAGTAATGGTTGTGTCACTGTTGTTTTATGCAATCATTGCGGCAGTCGGCCTGAATATACATTTGAGTGGATGGATGTTACTTGAGAATGCGGCCATTAGCGCAGGTGTAATCTACTTCGGTAATTTGCTTCTGCTCATAATCGTAGTCCTTACTGTGCCCCGTGTCTTAAATTTGTTTGTTAAGCCGGAGGTGGCACACCCGCTTTACGGGTTACAGTATGAGCTAGCAAAGCTCATCGCACGCTTCAGCAACAACCAACTGCTTAACAAAGTATTCGGCGACAGCTCGATGATCATTTACTGGCTGTCCGCCGTTGGTTACGATTTGTCACGCAGCACCCAGACCGGCTCTAACTTTGGTATCGAACAAAGCCATCACAACCCGTTTCTGTGTGAGTTCAATCGTAACACGCTGATATCAGACGGCTTGAAAATGTTGAATATGGAGGTATCGTCCACGTCGTTTATTATGCGTAAGGTTGCCATGCCAGCGGATACTTACGTAGGTAACTCAATCCACTATCCGGCCGATGCCCGCTTGGGTGCTAATTGCCTGATAGCCACAAAAGCCGCCCTGCCGATTGATGGCGAGTTGCGTACCAATATTGGCCTGCTGGGTTCACCGTCTTTCGAGATACCACGCACCGTAGCGCGTGATCATTGCTTTGATCACTTTAAACAGCCCGCCATTCTTAAACGGCAATTGGTAAAAAAACTGCGCTCGAATCTGGTTACCCTGGGGTTATATTTTCTAAGCTCTTGCATGATTGTCAGCTTGGGTCTATTGTTGAGTTATGGCTGTTTTAAACTGTTCGGTGTATCTGGCGCGGACGGTTCAGGTTCGACCATCCTAATAACCACGCTGGCATTAACCGTTGCATCCCTGGCTTTTATTTTTCTAACGGTAGTGTTCGCTATTTTTTGTGAACGTTTGGTGTGCAAATTTCGTCGTCTACAACCGTTGTATTGCTCATTGTACGATCCTTTATTTTGGGCGCACGAACGCTTCTGGAAATTTCACTACACTGATGGTTTGCTGACCTTATTCAATGGTACGCCTATGAAGCCATTTTTCCGTAGATTGCAAGGCGCTAAGATTGGCCGCGGTGTCTTTGACGACGGCGCAGGACTTTCTGAGCCTAGCATGGTGGAAATTGGCGACAATTGTACATTGAATTTCTCCTCTCATTTTCAGCCCCATTCACTTGAGGACGGTACGTTCAAGTCCGACCTGATTAAAATGGGCGCACGCTGTACGTTGGGGACTGGCGCTTTCGTGCATTACGCAACGGTGATACATGACGACACCGTGCTTGAAGCCGATGCTTTCCTGATGAAAGGCTCGGTGATGGAGCAAGGCACGCGCTGGCTCGGAAATCCTGCGCGCGAAGCTTCCACGACACGGGACATCACATTAATCATTAAAAATGGAGCAAAGAAATGGTAAGCCAATCCATTACTGCTATCGACATGCCATCGGCTGATGAGTTCGTCGAAAATTACATCGCGAAGAATCAACCCGTTATTGTAAAAGGCCTGGATTTTGATGCCGACCAATTGAAGCCGGAGGCCTTAAAAGCCAGTCTTGGCGACTTAACAGCACTGCTGTACGGTAGCCTGTTTGATCTGGAGGATATCCTTAGCCTCAGCGACTATATGGACGATTGGTTCAACTTAACGGGCGCGATGGAAGAAAACGTGCCCTATGTGCGCTGGTATAACAAGCTAAAAGATGTTGACTTTGCCTGGGGCGATGAAGCCTTTCAGCGTTTGGCTGCCGTCTGGCGGACACCGCACTGTCTGCCCAAGGCTGATTTTTTGGTGCCGGTTAGTGCAGCGGGCGCGGGTACAAATCCGGTATGCGATGCGTTTCCGTACCGTGGCCTGCTGGTTGCAGCGCGGGGGGCGCGTACCCGCTTGCACCGGGATCCGTTTTGCAGTGATGCCGTGGTTTGCCAGTTTTATGGCACTAAAGAAGTCGCCTTGTACCGGCCAGAACGTGCGGATGAACTGACTAAGGCATCCGATGGTACGTCTTTTGGTGGCTTTGTTGATGTCCGCGAGGACAAGCTGGATAGTCTTTCGGCAATACCGGACTATCATGGCTTTTTGCGCCCAGGGGAGATGGTTTACATTCCGCACGGTTGGTTGCATGATGTCATCGTGACCGAAGATTCCGTTTCTATCACCTGGAACTTCGTGCATCGTCAGGGCGCTAAAGAGTTCTCCCGCTATTTGGCCAGTCAATCAAACGGTGATCCTGAGTTTGAAATATTGCAGTATTTCCATCGGCCTGTAGGTTCGACGAAGCTTACCGCGAGTGAGATTTCTAACTACCATTTTGCAGCGAGTTAGATTTGGCAAGGGCGACCGCACCCGTCACGACGATAGTTCCTAGATAATAATAGAAAACCGAAAAATGAAACGGATCAAGCTCTTTTATGTCATGTTCGATCCGCAACCAATCTGTGCGGCAATCCACGGTCGTTGGCGCAGGTATCCGCAGCGTAATTTCCTCGAACTCGATAAAGCGGCGGGTGAGAGGGAATTGGGCTTTATAGACAGCCTCTTTAGCGCTGAACAGACAGGTTGCCATTTGATCTCTTACCAATGGGGATTGTTGGTTAAGGTATTCAATTTCTGGTGTCGTGAATACAGTTGGCCAAATAGCAGGATTGCGTCTTCCGCACTGCTCGGCATCAATGCCTATTCCGGCTGGGTGTTGCCCTGTTTTCGGCAGCCATACGACAGCGGCGGCAAACTTACCCGTGTGTGTCATCGACCCCATTACACCCTCAGGCCAAAGGGGTTCACGATCAATGCCGCATGCAATGGGCGTAGGCAGTTGCTTGAGATTAACCAGGCCACGCTGAGCCAAAATTCGACCAACGATGAATTCCTGGCGACGAGCTGTATTACCGGTATAAAATTTCATGTCGTTATGGCTTTGACTATCAACAGTTTCGATATCTAAAGCCCAATGTACGGCAATCAAACGATCGCAACCGGCAACGATAAATTGCTGTTCAAGCTCTGGAAAGCGCGTATCAGTGGTCATCGTTTACCTACACGTAGCAATCTTATTTATTACCTTTTGGCGTTTTTTATTCTCTATGGCAACACTACTTTAGAGGTAAATGCAGCTGATAAGTATAATAAAATGGGTACTAAATCCCAAGAAAACAGCCATAAAATCGACGATGACGATGACGATGATGACAGTGACGATGATGACAGTGACGATGATGACGACAGCAAAGACAGCAAAGACAGCAAAGACAGTAAAATCGATAAAGTAGACAAAGCAGGTAAAGTAAGCAAGGGCAATACGGATAACAAAGTTGCTGGTGGCGGCAAGGATGATAAAAAAACAGAAGATGGTAATGATGATGACGATGAATCAGCAGAGCCAGGTCAGCTTTCAGGTTTTATCAATAGTGAGGTTGAGGCGGCACAAGATTGGTTAAGTGACAGCGAGGGAGATTCTCAAGCGGGATTGTCTGCCAATATGTATGGCTTGGTAAATCTGCAACTAACTGCCGGTTTAAAACTCGGTACGGAATTAAGTTTTGAAACTGAGGGGGATGGTGAGTATCTCGCGCTTGAAAGCCCTTCGTTATTTTTAAAAACCCTGAATTTTTCATACTCTGGCGAATTAGGTGGCATTGGCTTCGGGAAAGTAAATCACTTCAATGAAGACAATCTTGTCGATTCGATTTGGGAAAGATCTGTCAATTTATTTATCAGTTTCCCTGGCAGTGATTTAGACCTTAGCGAAACCATAGGTGTGCGTGCGTGGCTGAATCTTGGCCATTTTCTGGATATTGATCACACCCTTTATGGTGGCGTGTTCTTTCAAGATACTACACTCAATCGTTCTGTTTTTACCCAGCGTGCCCCATCGAATACTAATGATAATAATCTCTCCATCACCGGCAAACCCAATAATTGGGTGATTAGCCTACACGGTGATGAGCTACCTTATTTACCCGATTGGGAATACAGTGTCGGCGTTGTCAAACAATTACCCGGTATTGATGATTTAAATAGCGAACTGAGTGTTTTCTCCGGTATATACGGGGAATTCGAGCTGGACAATGACATGGAAATTTCACCTTTCGGTGAATTTGTGTATCGGGATGGCGCAAATGGCCAAAACCAAAGCGCGGCATCTGTTTTGCTGAGTTTGTCCGTTGACACTAAACCGTGGATATTTGGCATCTCTTATTCGCACCGCCACCTTATCGACCATGATAACGATAATGCAGTCACTGATGACAGTGATGCGCAATTGTTCGCCAGTTATTATTTTGAATCAGGCCTTTCTGTCGATGTAGGCTATCAGTTTCTAAAACAAGACAGCGAAACAGCGCACGCCATTAACCTCGCTGTCAGTATTCCTTTTGAATTCATGACAAATCTTTATGGAACAGACCAAGCCGCCGCAAAAGGACTTACCCGCAATAGCATGAAAAGAAAAATTCGTCGTTAAAAGCTACGTGTCTATGGGCTGAAGTGATATTGACATACAGCGTTTTCAATTTAGGACAGTTACAGCCACCGTTCGTGCTGAGCTTGTTGAAGCATGAACGGCACACTTCGACAAGCTCAGTGCGAACGGTTACGCTGTAACTATTGAGCTGTGAAAACGCTGTAGGTTTTAGCCATCAATTAAGACACATAAACACCATAACGCGGGTTTTGTGATTGAATGCATTACCAACAATCTGCTCTGGTTGTATCATCTGATTTTAAGGGCGGATCAAGACTTCTCTTACCGGTATGATCCAAGATAAATGTACCACATTCGTCTTCTTTATTAAGGGGCTTTGCCCATAAGGTGTAGCGGGTTATATCGGCTTCCTTAATGCTTAAATCATAGTAGCGATCATTACCATCTACCGGACTTTTATTAGAATAAATGGCTGGCGCACCGGTGTCTTTTTTATTGTTATCACCACAAATATTAGCCTCGGTACTGGTATCGATAGCAGCATCGCAATAGCTGTTGGTTTCGCTGTAGTGTCTTTCCATTGCATTAGCAAACGATAGCAAAGCAGCCTTGGCATCTTCTCGACGGGCTTTTTTAATATGATTTTGGTAATTAGGCACAGCAATGCTGGCCAAAATACCAACAATTGCCACAGAAATCATCAACTCAATCAATGTAAAACCGTGTTGTTTTTGTGTCATGGTGTGCATCCTGAATGGCTTATACATAGTGAATAACTCGGTGTGTTGGTGCAGGTTACTGCAATTGTCGCCAAGATTTACGAGTGCCTTTTGCATTAGTGCTAGCGGCTAAACCACTAAGCCGTATTATTTTAGCCGCAGAGTTATTAATATATTTAAAGCTAACGCGGCTGTCACTGCCTTCAATAACAAGCGGTGTTTTAATCAACCCCATATCAAGATCAATGCCCGCTGCAAAATGTTCAAGACTGTCTTTTGCGCCGTGTTGATTGTCATCGGGTATTGTTAGTTTATCGTGTGCATCCACGGTGTTATCGTTATTGACATCAAGCACTGCCGCATTAAATTCGCCGCCGGTTAAGGCATCAAGCTGCATTAAAAATGCTTTGCCGCCAAACTGGCAGGAATCGGGGTTGGGGATAGTCGTGGAAAACATAATGCTGCCTTTGTGCAGTAACGGCGAACTGATAACCCGCTCACCTTGTGCCAGTGTGTAAGGCTCTGCAACTAAATTTAATGCCCAACCGTTTTTATGCACACTGCTGGCTGTACACGCTGGGCTGGCAGCGCTGTAACAGACGGTATTTTTTGACAGCACACGAATTGATTGGGTGGTGGCGCATGCACCCGTGCCGGACGCACAGCGTGTGTTGGCAAAGCCTTGGTAGCTTATACTTTGCTCTTGTAAGCTAGCGCGATCAGCAATAGTTGTGCCTTGATCCCAGATACCGTAAAACGTTTGTAGTTGTGGCTGTGTGCCGATACTATTATCGCTGGTATCAATATATTTGCCGGTGCCAAAGTAAACCATAAGGCCGGTGTTATTTTGATCTAAGCCGACTTTGCCTAGCGTGGGTTTGCCGGTAATTGCTTGCCGATTGCTAGAATTACAGGCGGTGCCCGCTGCGGTGCATGCTACAAATAAAGGTTTGATCGGCACTGGCCAGTTGCCAGCACTGGCAGATAAATCGAATTTCCACAGATTGCCGTATAAATCGCCGGCATATACGCTATCAACACCGTGATCATTATTGGTATCGACCGCGACGGGAGAAGACAGACCATTTTTACGCGCTGTTGTACCCGCGTCAGTATCAAGTTTTTGTAATACCGCGCCGGTCAGTGCATCTAAAATAAACAATACCGCGTGGCCATTGTCACTGTCATAACCATTACTGACAAGCACCGCCCAGTGGCCGTCTTGCAGCCTAACCACGCTGGGCTGTGCTAAGGTGTAGCCTAAGTCGGTATCGTCAGTATTGCTAAACTCCCACAAAACTTGCTGGCTGCTAAAGCTATCAGGATAGGTAATATCCAGTGCAAAAACCGCGCGTGCGCCAGCGCCGGTTGTACCTGCTAGTAGGCTGTGCCACTGTGATCCATCATAGACATCGCCCACACCTAATGCACCATCGACATAATATTGATGGCTGTAGTTGGCTTCTGGGAGTTTGCTGAGTTCGGGGAATAGGGCATTGGGAACGTAGGCAAATGTTTCTTTACCCCCCTTTACGGCACTGGCATCAAAGCCATGCAACATACCGTCGTTAGCACCCGCGTATAGCATAGGCCGACGGGTGCTATAATCGATATTGTGTCGAAAGTTATTATAGCTGCCGCCTATACTGGCTAACGTGCCGTAACCATAGTCTTGTGTACCGACAAATACCGGTTCAGAATTTACAATATCACCGAGTAGTCGATTTCTTTTTCTAAAAACAGGGCTACGGGTGTTGTCGGTATTATTGGTTTTTTCGATATCAGTAAGGCCGCGTAACCAGTTTAATCGGAGCGCACCGGTGTGGGATTTCACAGCCGTATTCAAGGTATTTAAATAATGTTGCTGTGAAAATGGCACGGGTGCGGGTGTGTCGGTGTCTTTACTCAGTGCCTCCCATTGAAAAACAATGCCGTGTGCGCCAGCTTTGGCAGTGGGGTTATAAGTATAAATAGCCCGTTCGTTTGGCGCTGGAATCCACGCCTCCCAAGTTGGTGTTAGTGTGCCGCTGTTATCAACAGCGAATGCCTTTAATGCGCCACTCCAGTCTTGACTATTGAAGGTTGCCTGAAAAATTTGGGTTTCGTCAGTTAAATGAGCCGTGTTGCTGGTAACGGCGCTTGCGGAAGCCGCTGGTTGTGCTAAAGAAGTAGACGCTGTGTTTAATGCGCTGATTAATGTTAAGGGTTCGCTGAGCTGTAAATAATGATCGGGTTCGCCGTCCGTGTTGTTGTCCCACTCACTGTTTGTCGTAGCTACTGTATTGGGGTTGTTGTCGGCATTACTGTCTATAAAACCGCCGTATTTTGCAGTGAGCCACAACGGGTTATTGGGGCCTGTATTCGGGGAGGTGTTGCCAATCACGTAGGTGTTAATAGTTTGTGCGCCTGTTAGGTCGGTGCGTAAGTCTTGGCTATTGGCATACCACGCTAAACCTGCAAGAAGGTATGGATTATCGTGTGTTTCAAAGCTTTGTTCGGCACTGTTAGTACAACTGTTGATAACGCTACCAAGACCCGTGTCAACAATGTTTTTACGGATACAAATTGCCTTGTCGGCACTGTCAGTAGTGGTAAAATTAGTCAGATCAAAGCTATAAGCCGCTGATTTTTCTGGTTGGTAACGTTGGCCATTTTCCAGTGCGCCAACTTGGTCGGTGAGGGCTTTGACGTTAATATCGCTATCAGCGGGTGTGAGTATAGCCCCGTTGCTGTTAGCGTTTTCAGCGGTATTATTGATAACAGGGCTTGAAAGCTCGATACTGGTTTGTGATTTATTTTGCCAAGGATACCCAGCGTTGACAGCAATGATAGTATTTTTCTGGCAGGCATATTGGATAGGATCTTGCCATTCGTGCGCCTTATAAAACCAGAAACCGTCTGTTTTGTTGTCTGTGGCTGTGCGGCGAATGCCGGTGTGTGTTTCAGGTGTTGGATCTTGATTTTTAAAGTAGCGAATGCCCTGATAGAACAAGTCAACAGTAGGTGAAAAGTGTGGATAACCGCTGTTGCTAAATTGGTTAAGGTAATTAATGATGCCGCTGTTTAAGCCATCTGTGCCGCCATCAGGGTTATGAACCAGCAGGCCATCGCTACTAAATTCTGCGTTGGGGTTGGTAATAACAGCGCCGCTGGCATCAGGTTTTAGCGGGCCGATATATTTCATGTTTGCGCGTAATACTCCCCCTTGCTGACGGGCTGTGTTATCTGCTGGGTAACTGTTTAAGGCGAAGCGTTTAGCGCTGGCATTTTTTTGTAATAAACCTTCGGGTTTATAATACCTGTTACCGTTAGTAGTGTAGGCGGTGCAATTGGCTTCTTTGTTGTGGGGGTTTTCACACAATTTAATATGGATGTTGAATATACCTTTATCCGGTGTGCGGCTACTTGCATTGGCGTAGCCAGTGCCTACGTGCATAACAAAAGCCCCTTGCCGCGTATTATTTGTGCTGGGCGGCGCGTTATCAAAATATAAGCTGCTATTGGTATAAGGTGTAACGCTAGCGGGTGCAACATTAAGGCGGTGATTAATCACTTTAACCGGAAACCATGACGGGTGGCTTAATGCTCGTTGCACCACGGTGTTGGCTGGGGTGTCGCTTATCCGGTTACCGCCGGTCATAGCCCAGATAAATTCGTCGATGGCGGTCATGCTGACCCAGTTGAGGAAATTGCCGCTCCAACGTCCGTTTATACTGGCTGAGCAGGTATGCTTAATCGCCATGTCGCCAGGATTAAAGTGATCTGTGCTGTAGTCATAACATTTTTTAGCATCGAAATAACCCAAATAGTCGTTATCAGGAAAATAACAGCTACCGACATTATCCGCAGCACTATCCCCCAGTACGTTATCAATACGACCTTTACAGCCTGCCGGATTGCCTGGCTGATCACTGTAAGCTGCACCGCCCATTGGTTCTTGTGCAGAGAAATTAATTAACACGTTAGGATCGGGGCTTAGTGTTAAAAACAGCGGCGATTGTGCTAATGCGGCAGCACTGGTATTGGGTAATAATACGGCTATTAAGTACAGACTTGGTACGGGGCGAAAATTTTTTGCAATGGGGTGGGTGTGCTGTTTAAACGCGTTAAATGCAACGTGATATCGTGCTAATCGCCTAGACATAATAGCGCTCCATCTATTAAAGCAGTGAATAAATAGATTGCAACATCACTACGGAATCAACTGAGCTACCGGTTGCGCGCGCGGTAACGCGGTAGTTTTTTTGTTGATCGGCAATAGGGCAAGGTCGTGCTGGCGTTGTGCATACGGTGTTTATTATTTCTATGATGTAACGGGGGTATGCACTGCGCTGTGCTAAGTCAGTGGATGGGGGCGTATTCTTGTCAGCAATGTAGGCTATAGATTGGCTATTGTCGCTCCAAATAGCTGGATTTTCCCAGATGTCGATGGCTTCTTGTGTGCCATCGCAATTAATATCTCGTGCTTTAAATAAACCGTTTTTACAGTTAAACGCAGTCGTTTCGAGACTGCCGACATAGGATTCACCCGCCAATAATGCCGATTCTGCCGCCTGAAAGGCCAGATCACGATTGCGTGTGTTGCCAGCTATTTTTTCCTCTAGGGTTGCGGTATGTACGGCGGTGGTGCCGATCAGGGTTAGCAGTAACATGACAATTAAACTAACGACTAATACGATGCCCGCTTGCTGTTTAGAATATTGGCGCATAAGTAGGTATCGTTGATTACGTTAGTCGATTACGCAGCGCAATAGTTGAGGTAAAAACTTTTCTTAAGTGCCGGTCGCCGCTGTGTGTTGTGCCGTTATAGGTATAACTGAGGGGATTGTCGGTTAGATTATCTTGTGTACTCACAATTAACAGGCTAATACGTATGCTCAGCACTTTTTGCCAATCGCTTACTGCATTGGCGGTTACGTAGTAGTTAGGGGTTTTATCGGGGCGGATGTCACTGTCCACGCCGTAAACAATCTGCATTTGTTCTATGCCTTCAATCAATTCTTCGGCATTGTCGGTATCCTGTTTGCGGTACAACGCAGGCTGGTTAGCAGGGTTCTTTCGGATGTAATAACTAACGGTGTTAATCGGCCAAACTTGCCCCTGTACATAAGTGGATTTTAAGTCAGTTGTTCTGTTTTTAGGCGTACAACTGCCGTCTGTGGTGTGGCTAAGTGTGTTACCGGTTATGTTGCTGATTTGAAACACCGTCGCTGATGAGCAATTGGATACCGCCGCTAGCGCACAGTTATTGGTGTTTGAAGCATTTAAAAAACCAGCGCTTTTTAACTGTGTTCTAGTTACGCTGGTATCCAGTGTTATTGCTGAGGTGGCGGATGGGTGAGCGTTGACTGTAAAGCTTTGCTCATTAACACGACGAAGGCTGATAATGTCGGAGCCTGTTAGCGCAGAGGGCAGGGCGGCGCTGGGTAGTGCCGGTGTCCATGCTTTTGCTGAGCTGGCTTCAAAGCCTTCGATGGCTTTATCAAAGCGGTAGAAAAAATCGTTGGGGGTATTTAGGGTGTTGGTTAATGTGGCTTGGCTGCTACAGCCTATAAACCCTGCCATACGGAGATCTTTGCTTAAAAAGTCTATTGCATAGCGGCCATTTTCTTGCAGTTCTGCCAGTGCAGTTTGTGTGCGGTAGGTTTTTTTGCTGTGGGTAAAAATCTGTAATATACCACCGAGTAAAAATAACCCCAGTAATAATGTCACCATTAGCTCAATCAGCGTAAAGCCTTGTTGCTGGGTGGTATACACACGATGGCTCACAAACGGAAGCTCATATCGAAGCTGGTTTTTTCAAGGGTTTTTTCATCATGGTCGTCATCACGCTTTTCATCCCATGCGATAGTGATGGTGTAGGTTTTTACTTCTGCGCCTGTTTTAACTATTGTGCCGGTAGCGTTTTTTAAAATAGCAGTGTGTATGGCGGCATTCCATTCAAAAAGATCATGCTCGGCCATTTTTTCAGGTGTGCATGTTGTAGAGATTTTTAAGCAATGCTCTGTTTGCGCCTGTGCCTCTTCGGGCTTCATAAAGCTGGACAGATACTTGTCCAAAACGCTGGTATTAACACGCATTCTATCGGCAATATCGTAAGCCAGCTGGGTGGCTTGGCTACGGTAATATGCACTTTGATTATTTTTAAGGCTGTGCGCTTGTAAAGCAGCCAAGCCTAGCAAGCCTACTGCCAATAGCATCATGGCAATGAGGACTTCAATTAAAGTAAAGCCGTTATGTTTATTCATCGTTGTGCTTTAAGGCGTGCAACTGCTGATGTTTTTATTAATACCATTTTCTGGAATCCCATTGCTATCACTGTCAATACCTAGCCGGATACGTCCGGTGTTATTAAGGATAATGACTTTTGCTGATTCTAGGTTATCGGGTGTGCTGCGATTGGTGTCGCACAGTATTAACGTGGTGTTAGCAAGACCTGAGCTTTTGACAACATTTTTGCCGGTGCTGTTAAAACCAATGGCATCGGCGCTATTGGCATGACTGATTAAGGTAAAGTTGTTTGGTAAAAATTGTTCAGACTTAGTCAGGTTATATGGGTCAGCCACTGCTTTTGTATAGGTCCGCAACACACAATCTTCTATTGCTGCGCCATTGCTATCAATTTCACAACGCTGGGCATTGTTATTGTCCTTAAATTCGAACAGCTTATTTCCGGGGGGCTGATCAGCAATATCGACGAATACCTGCCAGCCCCATTGCCAGTTTTTGGTTTCACTTGCGCCCCCTAAGCGCTCAACAGTCACTTGTGTGCCACGTTTTATCGCTTCGCTGCGGGCTAAATTTAATGCGCCTACAAATTCATTGCTGTAAGCGGTTAAGCGATTATTGCTGATAATATTGCTAAATGAGGGAATGGCTATTGCCGATAATATGCCAACGATAGTCACGGTAATAATCAATTCAATCAGGGAAAATCCTGACGCTCTTAACGATTTTTTGAGCATAGTCGATATTCTAAGTAGCCAAGCTACCTACCTGTTAAATGAAAGGATAAAGCGCTATTATCACTTAAAGCATAAGAATAATTATAGGCACAAAATTATGTTTGTGCAGAGGGAATAAAAAAGCCAATGAATCAGGGCAGATTCATTGGCTGTGTATTAGTGTTTTTTGTGTTGTGGTGTCGCGTGGTTATTTGGGACGCGGCGGATTTTTATCACGGGTATCGGTAATCAGTGAATAACATTCCATCATACTTTCGGTAAGGTTGGTATGTGCTTCGGAGAGTTTTTTGGGCGATCCAAATAAAGTGCTTAGCTCTTCAAAGGATTTTTTCGGGTCGGCTGCTTTGCTGGCGTTTAGCATTTTCGCATAGCGTTCATAGGTTAACCGGCGATACGGATCGTAGGTGAAAAACCCTGGCATATTTGTAGATGTCGTGTCGAACACGCATTTAACCATGTCTTCTGGCGTGATATTGTAATCTTTAACATCTGGTTCTTTTTGCATTTGCTCTAACAGCGCTTGTTCATAAGCTTGTTTTTCAGAACACGCTGTTAGCAGTAAAAGGCTTAAAGAAAGCAGGAAAATTTTTTTCATAGCTAAATTACCCGTGTTGATTAACTAAACAATGTAAACTGGATTTGTATACAGGGGCTAGCTTTAAAGCAGGGCTGTTGTAGGTATTAACCTTTTTGTGTCCGTTTTTAAGTGCGTAGCCGCATACGGCATTATACGCATTTTTGGCAAATACTCGCATCACTGGCTTAAGTTAGAGTTTGTAGGGTGGTTTCGCGCCAGCAAACCGCCAATCAACTCAATACCAATATCCAGTAGAGGTATTGTGGTGGATTGTCTAGCGGCGAATCCACCCTACAATTTTTTTGTCTTATGTTGTAAATATCTACGGGGTTTTTAAAACCTCGCAGGCTTAGCACTGATAAGCCAAGCATCTGGGTATGTTTAATTTTATAAATTACCTTGAGTTGTATTGCACTGCACGATGTTCAGCGCATTACGCTATCGCTAACTTGATTGGCTGCGAATTATTGTATTTGTTAAGTTAGCAGGGGAAATAAGCGAACGGTAAATACTTATTATTGGGTTGGTAAATTAAGGGTTTTAAGAGGCTTTGCGTTAGTGCCACTGAATATCATTACTGCGCTGGATTTTATTGATTTGTTTAGTAACACTGCTATGTCTTTAACATTGTCGCCGTTAAAATCATCGGTTGCGCTGAATGATTTGAAAGTGATGTTAGAGGCTATGCCAATTGCGGCAGAGCTAATTTTTTTTCCAGTAACACCATCAATTAGTAACAGGCTGTATGTTCCGCCGTTTAATCCGATTAAAGCGTAATTTGCTGGTTTGCCTTTAGTCTTGTTGGAAATAGGTGTCATGCCTAAATATTGCACAGCTTCCCATTCGCATATGTAGGGAGCCTTTTGTGATGGATTATCTGGACCACCAGAGCTTAGCCAAGTGCCTCCGCCGTATTGTCGCATCACTAAATAATTGGGACTTGATGGTTCATTGTTACTACTCCAATTTACGTAAGCCCAGGGCTCTCCAGTAATCCAAGTCCAAATTCCTTTTTGAACTTCATTCGTTCCTCCTAACCACCTAGAGGTGTCATTGCTGCCAAAATTTCCCCATATCCAAGTATTCTCTTGTAGGCTGGTAATAGTCGCCAAATGTGCGCCTCTTTTAGTGCAATCAGCTTTAGCGTCATCCCATGTACGATTATTGCTATCGAACATTTGATAAGTGTGATTATTAGCGGGGTTCACCAGTTTTCCTGTATCTGCCAATACAGATGATGATCCTATGAGTAAAATAGCAAATAGAGGTGTGGTGAAATTTTTATTATGTGACATTGGGAGGCATTCCTGCGGTTGTTTTAATTTTAATTAAAAAGGCTAAATGTAAGCGGCTACTAAGGAAGCGTAGTGCAGATTGACTGATTTGAAAGCTGAGAAGCGAGTTAATAGGCTGCAATAAGTGTTAGCCATATTGCCTCGCATGGTGTTACCCCTGAACATTCGGCGTATTGATCAATTAAGGCATTGGTGCTGGGCGGTTAGCGAAAGCCTTATTTGTCTTTATCCCAGCGCATTAAATATTCACTAATGAACTAATGGTGATAAGTAGACTACCCATTATCCTTAGGTTTTTTTTTAACAATAGCTGATAAAATAGCAACATAATCTGAATGCCATTATGTCGTTGTAATAAAGAAGGCATAATGGTTGATGTGCGCTTTGACTACTAAAATAAATCATGACTTCTACCGTAAAACGCCTTTCGAGCTTAGTCAGTCGTTCGCGGCGACAATTTCTTAAAAGCTTGGTACATACTGGCGTACTGATAGCCACGCTGCCGTATATTAAAAATGCCAAAGCCCAGGCTATTCCATTACTCGGTGGCACAGAGTTTGATTTAACCATCGCTGAAACAAAGATCGTTATTGCGGGCATAGAAAAAATTGCTACCACGATTAACGGTACAATGCCAGGGCCAACACTGTATTGGAAAGAAGGTGATACCGTTACCTTGCGGGTTAAAAATTTACTGTCTGAAGAAACCTCGTTGCATTGGCATGGCATTATTTTGCCCTATCAAATGGACGGTGCGCCGCAAATCAGTTTCAATGGCATCGCGCCGGGTGAAACGTTTACTTATCATTTTAAAGTTCAGCAATCAGGCACTTACTGGTATCACTCGCATTCTGAGATGCAAGAGCAAACCGGATTGTACGGTGCGATTATTATTGAGCCTGCGACAATCGATGCGATTCAGGCAGACCGTGATTACGTGGTGTTATTGTCCGATTGGACGGATGAAGATCCGATGACAGTATTTGCCAATCTTAAAAAACACAGCGCGTATTACAATTACAATCAACCTACTGTGGTAGATTTTTTTCGAGATATTGCGGGTGAAGGGGTTAAGTCTGCGCTTGAAAAACGCCACATGTGGAATATGATGCGCATGAGCCGCGCCGATTTAGCCGACATTTCGGCCGCAACCTATCGGTATCTGGTTAATGGCCACGACAGCACAGATAACTGGTTAGGCGTGTTTAAGCCTGGCGAGCGTGTGCGCTTACGCTTTATTAACGCATCTGCACAAACGTTTTTTGACGTGCGTATTCCAGGTCTTGCACTGTGTGTTGAACAGGCCGATGGCCAAAATATTGAGCCGGTGTTAGTGGATGAATTTCGTATCGGCCTGGCAGAAACCTACGATGTTATTGTTACACCGACACAAACTGCGTACACGATTTTTGCCCAAGCGATGGATCGTACCGGTTATGTACGTGGCACGTTGGCCACACACGCGGGTTTATCAGCGCGCGTGCCAGAGATGGACAAGCCAGAACTGTTGACGATGGGCGATATGATGGGGGCAATGAATCACGATATGGCGGCGATGGATCACAGTGCTATGACTTCTGAGCAAATGCGCCAGATGGGACATGACATGGCCGACATGAGACCTGTCAGCGTACACCATGCCAGCACGGAATTTTCTGCCAGTGTGGATATGCGGGTTGATACACCGCGCACTAATCTGGACGATCCTGGTATTGGTTTAAGAAATAATGGTCGGCGGGTTTTAACCTATGCTGACTTACATACCGTGGGCGGTACGCTGGATGCCAGAGCGCCGACGCGTGACATGGAGCTGCATTTAACCGGTAATATGGAACGCTATACCTGGTCATTTGATGGCGTGGCATATAACGAGTCCACGCCGATTCATTTTCGGTATGGTGAACGTTTGCGGGTGATTTTAGTGAACGATACCATGATGACCCATCCGGTGCATTTGCATGGCATGTGGAGTGAGCTAGAGACAGCGGACGGGCAATTTCAGGTACGTAAACATACTATTGTTGTGCAACCTGCACAACGGGTTAGTTTTTTAGTAACCGCTGATGCACTGGGACGTTGGCCGTGGCATTGCCATTTGTTTTACCACATGCACGCCGGTATGTTTCGAGAAGTGGTGGTGTCTTGATGACGGCAAAGCCATCTCTTGCATTATTTGTTACGTTGACTTTTATAGGTTTAGCGCTTGGGTTTACAGCAATTAGCCGAGCCGATAAAGGGGCATTGCACGTTACTGATACACTATCTGGCCATGATCACAGCCGTATGCAACACGATGGAATACTGTCACTGCAACCTAAAGCAGAAACCCGTCGCTTTGAGCAATTAACACCCAGCGCTATCCGGCCAGTGCCTGCGGTTTCCGCACAGGAACGTGATCCTCATGCGTATAGCGATGGTCAGGATTTCAGTGGCTTATCTAAGCCGATGATGGGCGATGGTCATGTCTTGGCTGCGTTGATTATTGATCGTTTGGAAGCGGTTAATGCGCGAGATGCGTTTTCGCTAACTTACGATTGGCAAGCCTGGTTTGGCGGTGATTATAATCGTTTGGTGGTTAGGGCTGAAGGCGAAGTGGATCAGGGTGCATTTAAAGGTTCGCGTAATGAATTACTGTGGGGACATGCGCTAACTGCATTTTGGGATACCCAGCTTGGATTGCGCTATGACAGTGGTTTAGGAACTGACAGGGTATGGGGGGCTTTTGGGCTGCAAGGCTATGCGCCGTATTGGGTATATATAGAAGCTACCGCGTATATTGGCGAGCAAGGGCGCACGGCTTTTCGTCTTGAAGCCGAATACGATGTATTAATAACCCAAAAATTGATTTTACAACCCCGTGTTGAAATGAATTTTTACAGCGATAGCGATAGTTCACGCTTGGTTAGTAGCGGATTATCTAATATAGAAGCTGGATTGCGTTTGCGCTATGAGATTAAGCGTGAGTTTGCACCGTATATTGGCATAGAGTGGGCAAATACCTTCGGTTCAGCGGCAGATGCTATAAGAGCCCAGGGTAAAAAAGCAGAAGAAACACGCTTTGTAGCGGGTATACACTTTTGGTTTTAAAATAACGCTGCTGTACTTACAGCATTTTCAACTTAGGACAGTTACAACCACCGTTCATGCTGAGCTTGTCGAAGCATGAACGGCACACTTCGACAAGCTCAGTGCGAACGGTTACGCTGTAACTATTGAACTGTGAAAACGCTGTAAAAGGTAACACCGAGATTTATATGTAAACTAGCAATGTTAATTTACAAGGTGTCTGATATTTTAATGTTTATCGGTTATTTTTTAAAGTAACTTAAAAGTGCCTACTAAAATAAATAAAATCACTGGCTTTTGTTTAGGAATAGATGGTGTTTAGGTTGAGGGGCAATATTTATTTTATTTTATTTTTAGATTGATGAGTATTTATAAGTCATTGTCAAAAAAGAAAGATTTTATAAGCTATCCCGCTTGACTAAGAATGGATTGAATTCTATAGTTAGCTGGGGTAGCCAAAAGTGGAATAGACTGCTATTTTTGAGGTGTCAGGTTTTTATTATTTTTTGTATATTTTTGTAAGTGGTTTTGATAATAAATCGCAAGGTTACCCATAAATTGTTGTTAGGCGTTATTTCTTTCGGTTGCTTTTTTGCCGCTAGGTTGTTGAGTGTAGTTAATTAGGTGTGTGGGTTAATATGTTGTTGTGCAATTTTAAATGCTTGATTTTTTTGTATACATTTGACGAATGCTAAATAAGCATCTGCCCGTCATGTTTTCAGAAGTTTTGCAGCAGTTGGCGATTAAAAAAGACGGCATCTACCTGGATTGTACCTTTGGTCGTGGCGGTCACAGTTGCGGCATTTTGGCGCAACTAGGTGCTTCAGGGCGGTTGCTGGCTATTGATAGAGATATTGCTGCGGTGCAATCTGAGGACGCGCGTCTTTTGCGTGAAGATTCGCGTTTTAAATTGGAGCATTGTGCTTTTTCTGCCTTAGCAGGGCTTGCTCAGCGAGAAGGCTGTTTCGGTCATGTCGACGGCATTTTGATGGATTTAGGCGTATCATCGCCTCAACTGGATAGCGCGGAAAGAGGCTTTAGTTTTCTGCGCGATGGGCCATTGGATATGCGTATGGATGATACCAGCGGGGTCTCGGCGCGCGAATGGTTGGCTGACGTGGAAGAAAAAGAACTGGTACGGGTTTTGTTTGAATACGGGGAAGAGCGTTTTGCAAAGCGCATTGCTAAAGCGATTGTGGAAACGCGCCTAGCGTCACCCATTACCGATACACGGCAATTGGCGGCATTAATTGCAGACGCTGTACCTTTTATCGATAAATATAAGCATCCAGCAACGCGCAGCTTTCAGGCCATCCGTATAGAAATCAACAAGGAATTGGATGAATTAAAAGAGGTTTTAAAACAGTCTATTCCGGTTTTAAAGCCCGGTGGTCGGGTGGTAGTTATTTCTTTTCATTCGCTCGAAGACAGAATTGTAAAACGTTTTATCAGAAGTGAGGCGGGAGCCAAGTTCGATCCAGGCAAATTGCCTATTAAAGAAGTTGATATAGCGCGAGGCGCATTAATAAAAATTGGTAAAGCACTTAAAGCCGGAAAAACCGAGTTGGCTGAAAACCCGCGTGCGCGAAGTGCGGTTATGCGCATTGCTGAGCGCGTTGCTGTTTGATGAAACACGCCACTACGCTCAGTGCAATCGGTTTATTATTGCTGCTACTGGCATCAGCGTTTGCGGTAATTTACAGCAAATACTGTTCGCGATTACTTTACATTGATATAGGTAAACAAGAAAGAGCCTTAGATCAGTACGAAGTGGAATGGGGGCAGATGCAATTAGAGTTAACAACGTTAGCTGATCAAAATCGCGTTGAGCAAGTCGCGCTTAAAGAGCTGCATTTGGTGTCGCCTGTACGCGAAAAAACCATCTATATCAAACCCTAATGGTCGATTTACGTAACCGCAGTAATCTTAAAGAGCGCAAACCTGCGGGTGATTTTTCCAGTCGTCGTAGGTTTGTTCTTGTATTTATGATGAGTTGCATGATTATTTTGGTGGCGCGAGCGGTTGACTTACAGGTCATCAGTAAAAAATATCTTAAAGACCAGGGTGATATGCGCCATGTTGATGAGGTATCCGTGTCTGCCTACCGAGGTATGATTACTGATAGAACCGGTGCGCCATTAGCAATCAGTTCGCCGGTGCAGACGGTTTCCGTTAGCCCTAAGCAGTTGAATGCCATTGATAAAAACCAGCTTAAAGCCTTGGAGAAAAAGTTGAGAAAATCTCAACAGGGGCATGCTTTAACTGGGGTGCAAAAAGCCGAAGTCTTGGCTGTTTATGAAAAAGATAAGGTTTTAAAGGTAAAGCAAATGCTAAAAATTTTAGGTTTGCCAGCATCAGAAGCCAATAAGCTGTTAAATAAAACCTCAAAATTTGCTTATTTGGCACAAAGAATTAATCCCATTATTGCTGATCAAGTGAAGGCTTTGGAATTGCCTGGCGTTAATGTGGAGCAGGGTTTTAAACGTTTTTATCCAACCGGCGAGGTTTCTGGGCATTTGATTGGCTTTACCGATGTCAATGATGTTGGTCAGGAGGGGCTTGAGCGTAGCTATGAAAATTTTTTGAAAGGCTTGTCCGGCAGCAAGCGGGTGATTAGAGACGGTCAACGCCAGGTAATTGCCGACATTGAAAACATAAAAGAACCGGTGGCAGGGAAAACACTGGAGCTCAGTATTGATCAGCGTATTCAGTATTTGGCTTACCGTGAATTGCAAACCGCCGTGGAAACACATAAAGCCAAATCCGGCTCAATTGTGGTGCTGGATGCAAAGAGTGGTGAGGTGTTAGCAGCCGCTAATCAACCGTCGTTTAATCCAAATACCAAAACCAATTTAAAAGAAAATCTCTATAGAAACAGGGCGATAACCAATATATTTGAGCCAGGCTCAACGGTTAAGCCCTTTGTAGTGGCGGCAGCAATGGACGGCGGTTACATTAGGCCAAATGAGCTATTTGAAACTCACGGTATATTTCCGATTGGTACGCATATGGTAAGAGATGTGCATAATTACGGCACATTAGATGCGACCGGTGTGTTAAAAAAATCCAGTAATGTCGGTGTTGCCAAAATGGCCTTAAAAATGCCGCCGGAGTATTTTTGGGATACTTATCATAAACTGGGTTTTGGTGTTTCTCCAGGCTCAGGATTTCCGAGTGAAGCCAGCGGTAGTTTGCTGGATCACCGGCGCTGGCGAGATTTTGACCGAGCGACCATGTCGTTTGGTTATGGCTTGAGTGTCTCAGCCTTACAGTTGGCGCGATCTTATACGGCGTTGGCAGATGATGGCATACTGCACTCTATCAGCTTGTTAAAGCGCGATGAGGACATTGACTCGAAACGGGTTTTTACCGCGAAAACCGCTAAAAAAGTCAGAGCAATGCTGGAGACGGTTATCAGTAAAGATGGTACGGCTTACGAGGCGCGGGTCGATGGCTACAGGGTGGCGGGTAAAACCGGTACGGTTAAAAAAGCCGGTTCGGGTGGCTACTCTGAAAAAACCTATTTTGCGGTGTTTGCTGGCATGGCACCCGCCAGTCATCCACGGTTGATTATTGTCGTGATGATTGATGAACCTTCCGCCGGTGATTATTATGGCGGCTTGGTGTCGGCACCGGTATTTTCAAAAGTGATGGCGGGTGCATTAAGAATCATGGAAGTAGCGCCTGACGAAGAGCACACAATGCCGATTTTATTGACCAAAAAAGGAGTGATTCGTCCGCATGCTGCTGAATGATTTATTACCAGATAGCAGTATAGCCAATAACGCTATTACTGTCACTGGGCTGGCTTTAAACAGTAAAGAGCTGGTGAGTGGCGATGTATTTGTGGCTTTGGCAGGTTCTGTGCAGCACGGTTTATTGTATGCCCAGCACGCTATTGCTAAGGGTGCGGTAGCCATTATGTATGATCCTGCTAAGGGTGGTGCTGTTTTAGCTGAGCAAATTGATGCGATACCGCTGTTTTCTGTCGTGGATTTAGCGTTAAAACTGGGTGAAATAGCCAGTCGTTTTTATAGTAATCCATCACAGAAAATTGATGTTATTGGCATTACTGGCACAAATGGCAAAACTTCCTGTAGCCATTTTTTAAGTCATACGCTGGATGAGTGTGCAATTATTGGTACTTTAGGCTGGGGTGAACGTGGTCAGTTGCGCCAAACTCTTAACACCACGCCCGATGCCGTATCCGTGCAACGTATGTTGTTTGACTTGTTAAAAAGCGGCAAACGCACGGTGGCAATGGAAGTGTCTTCGCATGCGTTGCAGCAAGGCCGTGTTAATGGTGTGCAATTTAAAGGTGTAGTATTTACCAATATCAGCCGCGATCACTTGGATTATCACGGTACGATGGCGGCGTATGTGCAAGCTAAGCTGGCCTTATTAGATAAGCCAGGTATCGGTTTTGCTGTCGTTAATTTGGATGCTGCGTACAGCGATGACATTATTGCCCGTATACCAAAATCGGTGATTGCTTGGGGTATTAGTGTATCCGGTAAAGTTGTCGAGGCTATGGAATGCCTTAGCGCTATTGATATTAGCCACAGTGCTGAGGGCATTAGTTTTGTTGCACAATGGCGTGGCCAGCGTCAGGTAATTAATGCGCCGTTGTATGGTGATTTTAACGTAGAAAATCTATTGACAACATTGGCGGTTAGTTTGGCAATGGGGGCATCTTTAAGTGCTGCCGCTCAAAAAATACTTACTATACAGGCGGTTGCAGGGCGCATGGAAGCCTTAGGTGGCGGTAAGTTACCGTTGGTATTTGTGGATTATGCCCATACGCCGGATGCTTTGGATAAAGTGTTGGCCAGTGTGCGACAACAGTGTTTTGGCGACTTATGGTTGGTATTTGGCTGCGGTGGTAATCGTGATACTGGTAAGCGTTCACAGATGGGGAAAATTGCTCAGCAATGGGCCGATCGGGTGATTGTTACCGACGATAATCCGCGCTTTGAAGACAGCAAGGCCATTGTTAACGATATTGTGCGCGATTGCCAATCCAGCAAACTTAGTGTTATTCAGGATAGAAAAGCCGCTATACAACAGGCGATATTACAGGCCAGCGCACAAGATTGTATTGTGGTTGCTGGTAAAGGCCACGAAAATTATCAGGAAATCGAGGCGGTGAGGTTGCCCTTCAGTGACCGGCACGCCGTTATGGAAGCATTAGATATGAGGGTTGTAACACGGTGAAAATGCTATTGAGTGATATTGCCAAAAGTGTTCAGGGTGAGCTTGTGGGTGCAGATATGGCTATTTCGTCGGCGAGTTTAGATACGCGGACATTACCTCCCGGTGCGTTGTATATTGCCATTACCGGTGCTAATTTTGATGGCAACGCTTTTGTTGAAACAGCGGTGCAAGCCGGTGCCGCAGCAGCTATTTTACGGCAGGGTGTTAGCGCAACGGTGCCTTATATTGCTGTTGAGGATACCCATTTGGCTTTGGCTGAATTTGCCGGTGCGTGGCGACGCAAAGTGTCGGCAACTGTGGTAGGTGTTACCGGCAGCAATGGCAAAACCACGGTTAAAGAAATGACGGCTGCGGTGTTAGCCACCAAAGGTAGTGTCTTGTTTACCCACGGTAATCTTAATAACGATATTGGTGTGCCGCTCACATTATTGCGTTTACAAGAAGATCATCACTATGCAGTGATTGAAATGGGAGCCAATCATGCCGGTGAAATTGCCTATGTTAGCAAGTACGCGCAAGCGGATGTGGTGATACTGAACAATGCCGGTGCTGCCCATATTGAAGGTTTTGGCAGTTTGGACGGTGTCGCCAAAGCCAAAGGTGAAATTATTGAAACCTTACGGCACGACGGCACGGCGATTCTTAACCGAGATGACCACTATTTTGATTATTGGCGCTCGCTAGCGGGCAATAGAAAAGTTATTTCTTTTGGTTTAAATGCTGATGCCGATGTGTCTGCACGCGCTATTAAAACCGAACTTAATGCCGGTTTTGTCAGCTCTTTTGAGGTGGTAACCGCCAAGGGCGACGTTGTTGTGCAGTTAAAGCTGGCCGGCCGTCATAATGTATTGAATGCACTGGCGGCTACTGCCGCAGGTCTTGCATTGGGTTTAGATTTACAAATGATCAAACAAGGCTTAGAAAGTGTCAAGCCAGTTAAAGGCCGTTTGCAATCGAGAGTTGGCGGTTTGGGCAATCTGGTGATAGATGATACCTATAATGCCAATTCGGCATCTTTAAAAGTGGGTCTTGATGTGTTGGCGGCATGTGAGGGCACGCCGTGGCTGATATTAGGGGCTTTTGGCGAGTTAGGCCCACAAAGTGCTGCTATGCACCAAGCTATGGGACACATGATTAAAGACAGCGGCGTTGTTCGCTTGTTAGCGGTTGGCGCAGATGCCCAAAATACGGTACACAGCTTTGGTGCTGGCGGGCAGTTTTTTGAAAGCCAACATGATTTGCTGGCGGTACTTAAGCGCGAACTTAAGGGTGATGAAACAATTTTAGTGAAGGGCTCACGGGCGCAACGTATGGAAAATATAGTCACCGCTTTGGTGGAAATGGATGGGATTGCATAATGTTACTGTATCTTGCTGATTTATTAACCAGTGTTGACGGCGGTTTTCGGGTTTTTCATTATCTGACGTTACGGGCTATGTTGAGTGTTTTAACCGCACTGGCCATCGCTTTTATGGTCGGCCCTATTATGATTGAAAAACTAACTCGTAAAAAAATTGGCCAAAGTATCCGTGAATTAGGTCCTAAATCGCATTACGAAAAATCCGGCACGCCAACCATGGGTGGCGCATTAATTTTAATCGCGATTGCTATTAGTACTTTGTTATGGGCGGATTTGAGTAACCGCTACATCTGGGTGATTTTATTGGTGACCCTAGGCTATGGCGTGATTGGTTTTGTGGATGATTACCGAAAAGTGGTTAAAAATAACAGTGATGGTTTGTCAGCTAAAGAGAAATATATTTGGCAGTCAGTGATTGGTTTTGGTGCAGCGGTTTTTTTATACAGCACGGCGCAATTGCCGGCAGAAACCCAGTTTATCGTACCATTTTTTAAAGATTTCACTATCAACATGGGCTGGATGTACGTGGTGATGGTGTATTTTGTGATTGTGGGTACCAGTAATGCCGTCAACTTAACCGATGGTTTGGACGGTTTGGCAATTATGCCTACGGTGATGGTGGCAGGTGGTTTAGGTATTTTTGCCTATTTATCGGGTCACGTAGAATTTTCTAGTTACTTAGCTATTCCTTATTTGCCCCACTCAGGTGAGTTGATTATATTTTGCGGGGCTTTAATCGGCGCTGGCTTAGGTTTTTTATGGTTTAACGCTTACCCTGCGATGGTATTTATGGGCGATGTGGGGGCGTTGGCTTTGGGTGCAGCTTTAGGGGTGTTAGCGGTATTGGTCAGACAAGAAATTGTTTTGATGATTATGGGTGGGGTTTTTGTTATGGAAACTGTATCAGTAATGATACAAGTGGCCTCATTTAAATTAACCGGCAAACGCGTGTTCCGTATGGCACCTATTCATCATCATTTTGAATTGAAAGGCTGGCCAGAGCCGCGCGTGATTGTGCGTTTTTGGATTATTACCGTTATATTAGTACTGATTGGTTTAACAACGTTAAAATTAAGATAAGGCGAGCAACGTGTATTACATTGGGTGCATTAAGAGATAACTATGAATAATGCGGCAGCGTTAGCTGCGCTAAAAAAGAATTTTGCTTTAGTGCCTGATGAGGCCAAAGTAGTCATTGTCGGCTTGGGTGGAACAGGTATTTCGGTTGCGCGTTTTTTGCAAAAATTGGGCATTGTGTTTGCCATAGCGGACAGTCGTGCTAAACCGGCATTATTAGATGAGTTTTTACAGTATATGCCCGATGTACCCGTATTTACCGGCGGTTTTGATGACGCGGCGTTTCAGGTGGCTACGCACTTGGTGGTAAGCCCAGGGGTGTCGTTACGTGAGCGATCAATTGTTAAAGCGCTTGCTAATGGCACCAAAGTTATTGGCGATATTGATTTATTTGCCAGTGTGGTTAATGTGCCGGTGATTGCTATTTCAGGGTCTAACGGAAAAAGTACCGTGACAACCATGCTAGGTGAGATGTTAAAATATGCTGGCATAAAAGCCGGTGTTGGCGGTAACTTAGGTACGCCTGCTCTGGATTTAATCGCTGACGAAAATCAAATGTATGTGCTGGAGTTATCAAGTTTCCAGTTGGAAAGAACCTCGGTACTGAATGCCGCTGCTGCAACCGTGCTTAACGTGTCTGCCGATCATTTGGACAGGCATGCTGATATGGCGGAATATATCAGCGAAAAACACAAAGTTTTTAATGGCAACGGGGTAATGGTTATTAACTGCGATGACGCTGTGGTGAGTAATATGCAAGATGCATCGCGGCAAACATTGGGTTTTTCTATTAAAACTCAGGCGGATTTTCACCTTGCTTTTAGCGAGGGTGTGGAATATTTAATGCACCAGGACACCGTTTTAATGCCTTTATCGGCCTTGCCATTAGAGGGGCGACACAATGGCGCTAATGCTTTAGCTGCGCTGGCTTTAGCAACTGCTGTAGGGCTTGATGTACAAACTGCGTGTAAAGCTTTGCAGAAATTTAAAGGTTTAGCGCACAGAATGCAGCGGGTTGCACAAATACGCGGTGTTAGCTGGGTGAATGATTCAAAAGCGACTAATGTGGGTGCGTGTATTGCCGCTCTACAAGGTTATAAACGTAAAGTGATATTGATTGCCGGTGGCGATGCCAAGGGTGCTGATATGAACGAGTTAGCCCCTGTTATCAAAGATAAAACCAAAGCTGTGGTATTAATGGGAAAAGATGCTGCATTGATAGAGCAAGCGGTAAACGGCTGTGTACCCGTGGTCGTGGTCAAAAATATGCTGCAAGCGGTGCAAGCCGCCGCAAAATTGGCTGAGAGCGGTGACAGTGTATTGCTTTCGCCAGCCTGCGCCAGTTTAGACCAGTATAAAAACTATCAAGAGCGTGGTGAAAAATTTACCAGTGCAGTCATGGCGTTATTGTCGTGAGCGGCGCTTTTATATTGGCCGGTATACGTGCGTGAAAACACCCCATAAATCACAATTTCACTTTGATACCACCTTGGTGCTTATCTGTTTGGCGTTGTTGACGATTGGTTACATTATGGTGGTATCTTCATCGCTGCATTTGGGGTTAGAAATGTCTGGCAGCGTGTTCAGCTATCCACTCAAGCAATTGGCGCATATTTGCATTGGGGTTTGCGTTGGTGCTTGGCTGGCTACCATACCCATGCACAAGTGGGAAACAGCGGGGCCGTGGTTATTTATTGCGGGCTTGTTTTTGTTGGTGATTGTGTTGATACCAGGCTTGGGCGTTAAAGTTAATGGCAGTGTACGTTGGTTGTCTTTAGGCGGCCTTAGAATACAAGTTTCTGAGATTGTTAAGATTTTTGCTGTTGTTTATATTGCAGGCTATGTGACGCGCCACCAAGAGTCGGTTCGCGTATCGGCGTATGGCATTGTTAAGCCTTTAGCGTTATTTGCGCTAGCCTGTGTTTTGCTGTTATTAGAACCCGATTTCGGCTCGTCTGTGGTTATTATTGTGATTGCGATGGGCGTGATGTTTTTGGGCGGTGCTAGATTATCGCAGTTTGTTATTTTATTGTCATTTTTGGCTACATTGGCCGCTTTATTAGTGTATTTTGCACCGTATCGCATGCAACGCATCACCAGTTTTAGAGACCCGTGGGCAGATCCTTTAAACAGCGGCTTTCAGTTAGTGCAAGCGTTAATTTCGTTTGGTCGTGGTGAATGGCTAGGCGTGGGTTTGGGCAATGGTATTCAAAAATTATTTTATTTACCCGAAGCGCATACCGATTTTTTATTTTCGGTGATCGCTGAAGAGCTGGGTTTACTGGGTGTTGTGGTAGTGATTGGCCTGTTTGCCATGTTGGTATGGCGCATATTTAAAATCGCAGAAGCAGCGGAAAAAGCCGGACAAGTATTCTCCGCGCTAATGGCGTATGGGCTGGGGATCTGGTTTGGTTTTCAGGCCTTTGTCAATATGGGCGTTAATATGGGTATATTGCCAACCAAGGGCTTGACATTGCCTTTTATGAGTTATGGCGGTGGCAGTATGATCAGCATGTGTTGTGCAATCGCGTTGTTATTTAGAATTTACAGTGAAGTCTATGAAATTAGTGCAAATACACCAAAAGAAAGGTCCCGATGGGTAAACGCATAGTCATTATGGCGGGTGGTACGGGTGGGCATGTATTTCCTGCGCTTGCGGTTGCGCAATTATTGCTGGAAAAAGATTGGCAAGTCAGTTGGCTAGGTACGCATAAAGGTTTGGAGAGCAAAGTTGTGCCAGAACATGGTATTGCTATTGATTGGCTGTCTGTGACCGGTGTACGTGGTAAAGGTGTGGTAGCGAAATTTAAGGCCGTGTTTATGCTGTTACGTGCGTGCATCCAAGCCAGAGCTATATTGTTACAACGCAAACCCGATGTGGTGTTGGGTATGGGCGGCTTTGTGGCAGGTCCTGGCGGGCTAATGGCAAAGTTGTTAGGCATTCCATTAGTGATTCATGAGCAAAACCGCGTACCGGGCACAACTAACCGATTATTGGCTAAATTGGCCAATCAGGTGCTGGAGGCTTTCCCAAACAGTTTTAACAAAAAAGTTGGCGCAACCTGTACCGGTAACCCGCTCAGAAAGGCTTTTTTAACGATACCGGAACGGCCACACTGTAGCGATAAAACCGTGACCAATGTATTGGTTTTTGGCGGCAGCCAGGGTGCGCAAATATTAAATGAAATCGTCCCTGATGCAGTTACTCAGTTGGCCGATGTGCAAATCATTCATCAAACCGGTGCGGTGATGTTTGAGCCAGTAAGAACCCGTTACCGCGCATTAAATGTTAAAGCCCATGTTACGGCATTTATCGATGATATGGTGGCCGCTTATCAATGGGCGGATATTGTCATTTGTCGTTCAGGTGCTATGACAGTCAGTGAAGTGGCCGCAATGGGTGTTCCGGCTATTTTTATTCCATTACCTAGTGCGATTGATGATCACCAAGTCGCGAATGCCCGCTTTTTAACCGATGCGGGCGCAGGATTATTATTAATGCAAAAAGATTTAACACCAATGAGTTTAGCAAAAAAAATGACTGAAGCCCTGGGGCAACTGGAGCTTATGCGCCAAGCAACAAAACAGTGCGCGCGCTTAGAAGCCACCGAAGTAGTAGCGGCGATTTGCATTGCTGAGGCCAAAGCATGAGTGCTTCTTTTGGCAAAATGCCCACTGAAATGTTCGGTAATATTGAACGTATTCATTTTATCGGTATTGGCGGCACAGGAATGAGTGGCATCGCCGAGGTGTTGTTGAACTTGGGCTACAAAGTTTCCGGTTCTGATGTCAAGGAAAGTCCGGTAACGCAGCGCTTGGCAGCGCTTGGTGTAGTGGTCACTATCGGCCATCAGCGCCAAAATGTGGCGCAGGTTGATGTTGTCGTTGCATCCACTGCGATTGACCGCAGTAATGAAGAAATTGATGAAGCGTATTTAAACAGGATACCGGTTATTCCGCGTGCCGAAATGTTAGCGGAGTTGATGCGCTTTCGATTTGGTATTGCCGTGGCCGGTACGCATGGCAAAACCACGACGACCAGTTTGGTCGCCAGTATTTTGGCTGAAGGTGGGCTTGATCCAACCTTTGTGATCGGTGGTCGCTTAAACAGTGCAGGCAGTAATGCCAAGTTAGGTTTGGGCAATTATCTGGTTGCTGAGGCTGATGAAAGTGATGCGTCATTTTTATACTTACAGCCCATGATAGCGATTGTGACCAATATTGATCAAGATCACATGGCCACTTATCAAAACAGCTATCAACGCTTAAAAGATACTTTTATTGAGTTTTTGCATCACCTGCCGTTTTATGGCTTGGCGGTGTTGTGTTTGGATGACGAAGGCGTGCGGGAAATTCTGCCGTTGTTGTCCAAGCCTATTGTCAGTTATGGCGTACATGAGAATGCCGATGTACGTGCTATTAATATTAAACAACAAGGCATGCAAACCCATTTTACTGTGATACGGCGGGGTGATTATGCGCCATTAGCGATCACTTTAAATATGCCAGGTTGGCATAATATGTTGAATTCGTTGGCAGCAATTGCGGTAGCCAGTCGTCTTAATGTAGATGATGCAGCGATTGTACAAAGTTTACAGGTCTTTAAAGGCGTGGGTCGACGCTTTCAGTTGAACGGTGATTTACCCCTGGGTAACGGACAATTAACCTTTGTTGATGATTATGGTCACCACCCAAGAGAAATAGCAGCTACACTTGAAGCATTAAAGCAAGCGTGGCCAGAGCGACGCTCGGTAGTTATTTTTCAACCGCACCGCTACACCCGAACCCGCGACCTGTTTGAAGATTTCGTACATGTGTTATCCAGCGTTGATATACTGGTTTTGATGGATGTGTATTCTGCTGGAGAGACGGTTATTCCAGGAGCTGATGGCCGCGCTTTAAGCCGAGCAATCCGTATTCGTGGCCAAGTTGATCCGGTGTTTGTGGAAAACTGGGAAGATCTGCCGCGTTTACTGGCCGGCATTGTTAAAGCGGGTGATGTTTTAGTGACGATGGGTGCTGGTAATGTTGGGCATATTGCAACACTATTACCCCAGTTGCTGGCCGAACAATTAATTGCAATATAACACGGTTGCTGACATGAATGGGCGTTTACTAAGCAATGAAAAATTGGCGAAATACACCAGTTGGCGTGTGGGTGGTTTGGCAGATCAGATGTATATCCCCTTTGATCGTCAAGATTTAATTGAGTTTGTTAAAACTTTGCCTGCCAGTGAGCCGGTATTTTGGATGGGTTTGGGTAGTAATTTATTAGTCAGAGACGGCGGTATACGTGGCACGGTTATTAATACTAAAGGCCGCTTAAAAGAAATGCGCCGTGTTGATGATGTGGTGGTTTATATCGAAGCCGGTGTACCTTGTGCCCATGTGGCACGGTTTTGTGCTGAGCAAGGTTTGGTTGGGGCTGAGTTTCTGGCAGGAATTCCTGGCACTATGGGTGGTGCATTAAAGATGAACGCGGGCGCATTTGATGGGGAAACCTGGGCTATTGTGCAGGGTGTGGAAACCATAGATGCTTTCGGCCAAGTGGCACTGCGTCAACCAAGCGATTTTCAAGTCAGTTACCGTTCGGTAAAAGGTTTGGAGAATCAATGGTTTTTATCGGCGCATTTGGTGTTGCAATTGGGTGATGCCGGTATTAGCCAGCAAAAAATAAAAGGTTTATTAGAAAAACGTGCCAAAAGCCAGCCGACTAATCAACCCAGTTGCGGATCGGTGTTTAAAAACCCTGACGGTGATTATGCGGCACGCTTAATAGAGCACGCAGGCTTAAAGGGATTTACCATTGGCGGGGCGTGTGTATCTGAAAAACATGCTAATTTTATTGTTAATACCGGCAATGCTAAAGCTTCTGATATAGAAGCTTTAATTAAATACGTACAACGTAAAATTGAAGAATTACACGGTATTTTATTACAGACAGAGGTGTGTGTGGTGGGAGAAAAATGCGAGGTTATCAGTGATTAAAAGCCCTGAACAATTTGGTAAAGTGGCTGTATTAATGGGCGGCTTTGCTGCCGAGCGCGAAGTGTCTTTACGCAGTGGCGCAGCGGTTTTTGCAGCCTTACAGCGCCAAGGTATTGATGTTGTCGCCATTGATGTGAAAGACAGTGTGATTAATGCTTTGGCGCACGTTAAAGTAGATCGAGTGTTTAATATCATTCATGGCCGTGGCGGTGAAGACGGTGTTTTACAAGGTGTTTTGCAAGTGCTGGGCATACCTTATACCGGTAGCGGTGTATTAGCCTCGGCATTGAGCATGGATAAGCTCAGAACCAAATTGTGCTGGCAAGGTTATGGCTTGCCAACGCCAAAATGGTATGTGCTTAAAGATGAAAGTGATATTGAGGCGTGTATTGAAAAATTAGCTTTCCCTGTGATTGTCAAGCCCGCTCAAGAAGGTTCTAGCATCGGTATGAGCAAGGCAAAAAATCGTGATGAACTCTTAAAGTCTTTGCAAGTGGCATCGAAATACGATTGTGATGTGTATGCGGAAGCTTGGGTAACCGGTAAAGAATATACAGTTGCGCTATTAAACGGTGTTGCATTACCCGCAATACGTCTAGAAACACCCAATGAATTTTATGATTATGAAGCGAAGTATAACGCCACGACAACGCAATACCATTGCCCTTGTGGTTTAAGTGCCGAGCAAGAGCTGCAATTACAGCAGCTTGCTGTTAAGGCGAGCCAGGTTGTTGGTGTAAAAGGCTGGTCCAGAGTGGATGTGTTTATTGATCATAGCGGTGAGGCGCAGCTCATTGAAATTAATACCGTGCCAGGTATGACGGATCATAGCTTGGTACCAATGGCAGCAAAACAAGCGGGCATCTCGTTTGAGCAATTGGTGTGGCGTATTTTGGAAACCAGTATCGAGTAATGGACAGTGTTAGCAGCAAAATTTGGTTTATTGCAATCTTGTTGTTGACTGCTGGGTTGTCGGTTATTGGGCGTAATGCTGTAGAGAAAAAAATAAAACAGTCTTTTCCTATCCGTTATGTGAGAACGGAAGGTGTATTTCAATATTTGTCTAAAGATGAGGTGAAAGCTGTCTTGCAGCCACAAGTTAGTACAGATTTTTTTGATGTGGATATGCAATCAATTCAAGACACAGTAGCATCTTTGCCGTGGGTTAAAGCGGCAACTGTTGCGCGGATATGGCCAGATACCATTGATATAAAAGTCCATGAAAAAAAAGCCTATGTTCGTTGGGGGAAAAAGAGTTTAATTACCGAGCGTGGCGATATATTCACCCCTAAAAATATTGATGCATTTCACGATCTGTTGATTATTGAAGGACCAGTACAGCAACAAAAAAAAGTATTGGAAGTTATGAAAGGCATTAAAACGGCATTGGCAGATCAGTCTATGGAGTTGGCAGAATTTAATATCAGCGAGCGCTGGACATGGAAAATAAAATTAAAAAGTGGTATGCAGATAGTGATGGGACGTAACGAGCCTTTAAAAAAATTGCAACGTTTTTTAAAGACAGTGCCTATCTTAGGACAGGATAAAATCAATGCAATAGACGTTGTTGATCTAAGATATCTTAATGGTTATGCAGTTTCATGGAAGCCTGACATCGTCGAAATTGACTGGCTAAACCCAACAGACGTACCCAATAATAAAATCAATGAATAATCCAAAAGAACGCGAGACAGAGTGGGAAAATGGCAAAAAGAACAGAGCGAAATTTAATCGTCGGGCTTGATATTGGCACTACAAAAGTTGCAGCGATTGTTGGAGAAATCAGTAGTGATGGTAATATAGAGGTCATCGGTATTGGCACGGCCCCCTCGCGGGGACTGAAGAAAGGCGTTGTAGTAAACTTAGAGTCCACAGTACAGTCAAT
Source organism: Crenothrix polyspora (assembly GCF_900163755.1). Lineage (GTDB taxonomy): Bacteria > Pseudomonadota > Gammaproteobacteria > Methylococcales > Methylomonadaceae > Crenothrix > Crenothrix polyspora. The sequence goes on from NZ_FUKI01000101.1 coordinate 86,993, forward strand.
TCAGCGCGCTATAGAAGAAGCAGAGCTTATGGCGGGATGTCAGATTAAGTCTGTGTTTGCAGGGATTGCAGGCAGCCATATCCGCAGTCTTAATTCGCACGGCATTGTAGCCATCAAAGACAAAGAGGTCACGCAATATGACATTGATCGTGTTATCGACTCTGCGCGTGCCGTGGCTATTCCTGCCGATCAAAAGATTTTACATATTTTACCGCAAGAGTTTGTTATTGATCTTCAAGATGGCATAAAAGAACCGATTGGTATGTCCGGTATTCGTCTTGAAGCTAAAGTGCATATGGTGACTGGCAGTGTCAGTGCCGCACAAAATATTATTAAATGTATTCGGCGTTGCAATCTGGAAGTGGATGATATTGTACTGGAGCAATTAGCCTCGTGTAACTCGGTGCTGGCAGAAGATGAAAAAGACTTAGGTGTCTGTTTAGTGGATATTGGCGGAGGTACTACGGACATTGCTATTTTTGTTGAAGGCGCTATCAAGCACACCGCTGTTATCCCTATTGCTGGCGATCAAGTGACTAATGATATTGCCGTCGCTTTGCGCACACCGACCATTAATGCGGAAGATATTAAGAAAAAATATGCTTGCGCGTTAACACAATTAGCCAGTGCGGATGGCGTTATTGAAGTTCCTAGTATTGGTGATAGAGCGCCGCGCAGAATTTCGACACAAAATTTAGCTGAAATAATAGAACCGCGTTATGAAGAATTATTACTATTAGTTCAGGCAGAATTAAGACGCAGTGGCTATGAAGATATGATTGCCGCAGGCATTGTATTAACAGGAGGTAGTTCAAAGGTTATGGGCTTGGCCGAGTTAGCGGAAGAAATTTTTCACATGCCAGTACGCATGGGATGTCCGCAGAACGTGACAGGGCTAATAGAAGTGGTACGAAATCCAATACATTCAACAGGAGTTGGATTATTAATGTATGGTAAAGATTATCAGGGTGGCAGAAGTATAGACACTGAAGAGTCTGGATTTTTTGCCAAAATGAAAGGCTGGTTTCAAGGTAATTTTTAATAGTTTGCAGATTAACGGAGCAGCGACAATGGCGTATGAATTAGTGGACATGTGTACCGAAACCGCAGTCATTAAGGTGATCGGTGTGGGCGGTGGCGGCGGTAACGCTGTACACCATATGGTGAGTAGTAGCATTCAAGGTGTTGAATTTATCTGTGCAAACACTGATGCACAAGCGTTAAGAAAGTTGGATACGGGCACTATTATTCAGCTGGGTGTTGAGCTGACCAAAGGCTTAGGGGCGGGTACTAATCCTGAGGTGGGCAGAATGGCTGCTGAAGAAAATAAAGACCGCATTAAAGAAGTGATTAATGGCGCGGATATGGTGTTTTTAACCGCAGGCATGGGCGGCGGTACCGGTACCGGTGCTATTGCTGTCATTGCAGAAATCGCCAAAGAAATGGGTATTTTGACAGTGGCCGTGGTAACCAAGCCATTTACCTTTGAGGGCAAAAAGAAACAAGCGATTGCAGAACAAGGCATTGCTGAGCTTGAAAAGTATGTTGACTCGTTGATTACCATCCCTAATCAAAAATTATTGCCGGTATTGGGTGATAAAGTATCTTTAATGAATGCTTTTAAAGCGGCCAATGATGTGTTATTGGATGCGGTGCAAGGTATTACTGATTTAATTGTACATCCGGGTATGATTAACGTTGACTTTGCTGACGTTAGAACAGTAATGTCTGGCATGGGAGCCGCTATTATGGGCACTGGTTCAGCTGTGGGTGATCACCGTGCGCGTGAAGCCGCTGAAAAAGCTATTGCGTGTCCTTTATTAGAAGATATTAATTTGCAAGGTGCGCGGGGTATTTTGGTTAATATCTCCGCATCGGATATGAGTATTGCCGAATTTAATGAAGTGGGCGAGATCGTACATGAATTTGCTTCGGAAGATGCCATTATCAAAATTGGTACAGCGATTGATCCTGATTTAGGTGATGAAATAAAAGTCACTGTTGTTGCGACAGGTATGGGTTCTCCTGCGCAAGTGGCCGTTAAAGCGACCAATAATTTAATCAGAAAAGCCGCTGCCGGTGAAGTAAATTATGGTGTATTAGATACGCCGACGGTAATTCGTCAAAACAAACCTGAAACCAGAGAGTCACGCTTTGGTGCGCAGCTTAAAAAAGATATGGATTTGGATTATCTGGATATTCCAGCCTTTTTAAGACGACAAGCCGATTAGTTATTTGTAAAAACTCTTCAATCTCTGTAATGTGGCTGATTATGGTAAAATCTTCATCTATTTCATCCCTTTACTTGGTGATATCATCCTATGATTAAACAAAGAACATTAAGAAATACCATCAGAGCTACAGGTGTTGGCTTGCATACCGGCGATAAGGTGTATTTAACCTTACGGCCGAGTGACGCTGACACAGGTATTCGGTTTCGGCGCGTGGATTTGGATGTTCCTGTGATTATTAAAGCGTCACCAGACAATGTAGGAGAAACAGTGTTGTCGACAACACTGGTGTCTGGTGATGTTAAAATATCGACAATAGAACATTTATTGTCGGCATTTGCAGGTTTAGGGATAGATAATGCGCTTATTGATGTCAGTGCCGCAGAAGTGCCCATTATGGATGGTAGTGCGGGGCCGTTTGTGTTTTTATTGCAATCTGCGGGTATTGAAGAACAAAATAGCCCAAAGCAATACATGCGTATTAAACGCAGCGTACGTGTTGAAGACGGTGATAAATGGGCGGCCTTTGAACCCTTTGATGGTTTTAAAGTGACATTTACTATCGATTTTGAGCACCCTGCGTTTGAAGAGCATGTTAAAACCGCAACAATGGATTTTTCGTCAACTACTTTTGTTAAAGAAGTGAGCCGAGCCAGAACCTTTGGTTTTATGAAAGATATTGATATGTTACGTCAAAACAACCTTGCTTTAGGCGGTAGCTTAGAAAATGCTATCGTGGTTGATGATGTCAAGATTCTCAATGAAGATGGTTTACGTTATGCCGATGAATTTGTTAAACACAAAATTCTTGATGCGATTGGTGATTTGTATTTATTAGGCTACAGCCTAATTGGTGAATTTACCGGCTATAAATCGGGGCATGGCTTAAATAATAAGCTATTACGCACCTTGCTTAATGATACCGAAGCCTGGGAAATGATTACTTACGAAGAAAATGAAGCACCGATTTCTTTTATGCGCTCAGCAGAAACGCCGCGCAGCGCTGCATGAAATTTTAAAGCGCGGATTTACCGGATAAACGGGTCAGCGTGTCACTGAGTTTTAGTAATGCGGTTTTTAATTGATCATCCTGAGCCCTGTCGCTATACGATCTTAGGAGCTCAATTTTTTCTATGGAAGGCAGGGTGGCTTTGCGAATTACGGTATCGGCAAGTCCAGGTTTGACCATTATTTTAATTTGAACAGTAGCTATTGCACCGGCTGCTGCAATAATACTCGCATTGTAAAAACGCAGTTGCGATGCCGCATTAGCAGAATAGCTATAAAGTAGCAGCGTTTTATCATTTATGACGCAATGTGCAACTTGCTTGGCTAATATTGTGGGTAATACTGCTTTAATTTGTTGTGTCAGCTGTCGTTGCGCGTTAATTTTATAGTGCAGCTGATTCAACGTTCTACTGTGTAAGTGAGTGATGGATTTAAACGTAGACATTTTTTAGCTCAAGATGACGGGTAATGTGGCGTGGTGTATTGAAGTTAATCATGCTATGTCTAAAATATCCAGAGAAAAGTCAAAAAACAGGCGTATAAACTCACATTGAGCGGCTACCCTCCCGTTAAATTTTGATTTAGACTTAAGTGCCGACTTGTCATTTAATTAGGCACAGAAAAATAACTCAAAACACGGGGGCAAGCATGAACTACTCCATAGAGCGCTTAGACCACTTAGGCATTGTTGCCGGTGTCATCAAAGATTTAAAAATTGCCGAGTTGATTGACGGGCGGTTAGGGACTTATGAGGGAGAGACCTTATCGGCTGGTGAAACGGTTGCAGGCATGATTATCAATGGCTTAGGATTTTCCAACAAACCGA
>NZ_FUKI01000167.1 GCF_900163755.1 Crenothrix polyspora
CACGAAATAACTTGAGCAAGTTCATGCTTCGACAGGCTCAGCACGAACGGTGGTGGCGTTTAAGTTGTTCAAGTTATTTCATGCACGTTCCTTAGGACAGTTACAGACACCGTTCGTGCTGAGCTTGTCGAAGCATGAACGGCACACTTCGACAAGCCCAGTGCGAACGGTTACGCTGTAACTATTGAACTGTGAAAACGCGGTAAATAAAGATGCCGTGTGTTTTTATACACGCTGTAAACGCAGCTTGCACTGCGTGTTTGTGACAGGACGGTAGGGCAATAATACGCTTTATAAAAACAGCTTATGCGTCTTTAATACTTGCACTTTTAGCCGTGTGTGTATATTGTTGACGGCTCTGTCAGCAAAGACTGAGTTAATGTGTATTACCTAATAATAACAACCTTAAGAGGAATATAAGATGAGTTTTGACTTTAAACGCATGATGAAGTTTGAAAATAATGTTGGCGAAAAAGAAAAAAAATACCGTCTTTATGGCGGCGCAGCGTTACTATTGATTTCCGTATTTACCGCTGAAATTGCCTTGCTGTTAGTTGGCTTAGGCTTAGTTGCAACCGGTTATTCTGGATGGTGTCCGGTTTATTCAGGGCTCAACAAAAATACTAACGATGTCGTTGGCAGCTAATAGCCACCTTTCTACATGCGGTAAGCTTTAATCTTCTTTACGAAATTCACCTTCTAATGCATCCTTTTCAGCTGGTTTGCTCTGCTGAAAGGGGTGTATTGTCTGAATCAATTTATGCTCAATGACATACTTGACTAACTGGCCACGTAGCTGCGGAATTAAACACACAAACCCGACTATATCAGTAATAAAACCGGGGGTTAACAATAACGCGCCACCCAATAAAATCAACACACCTTCTATCAGTTCATACGCTGGTAACGTGCCTTGTGCCAAGCTGGCCTGAAAGCGTTGCAAGGTTGCAAAGCCTTGTTGTTTTAACAGCCACGAACCCAAAGCAGCAGTAAAAACCACTAAAAAAATAGTAGGAAATGCGCCGATCACCCCGCCCACTTGCAATAAAAAATAAATTTCTGCAAACGGTATAATCAACACAATAAGAAAAATAATCTGACCTGTTTTCATGATGATGCACCTAACATTTAGTAAAAATGCTGTAAATATAAGGGTAATTACATTTAATTTCTAGGATAATATTTACGGTTTAACTTTTTACTGGCCTGAACAATGCCACAATCAAGTCTTATTATTTTTTGCACCTGTCCTGATCGTAACACAGCAGAAGCGCTTGCACGCTTACTGGTCAGCAATCAATTGGCCGCCTGTGTTAACATTGTCGCTAATCTTATCTCCATTTACAGTTGGCAAGGGCAGATTGAAAGCGCCGAGGAATGTTTGCTGCTAATTAAAGCACACCAAGATAATTACCCTGCCATTGAAACAGCATTGCGTAAGCACCATCCTTACGCGCTACCTGAAATTATTGCCGTCGCCATACAGCAAGGTTTACCTGATTATTTACACTGGATTAACACATGCACCCCTGCAAAATAATTTTTTTCTGTGTCTTAGCACTGGTTAATTACCCAACATGGGCGCTAGAAAGCACTGCGGTCGCTACGCAAGCCAATCCACTTAGCCAGTTACTTAAAGGCATTCCTGGTTTACAATCTGGCAGCAGTCAAGATGCGTTATTACCCCCAGATCAGGCATTTCAATTTTCAGCGCGTGTTAAAGATACGCGCACCGTGCATGTTAGCTGGCAACTGGCCAAAGGCTATTACCTGTATCGAGAAAAAATACAGTTAACAGTGGAAGCCAATCCGCATACCAGTTTGGGAACGTATACCATGCCGCATGGTAAGAGCAAGCATGATGAAGCCTTCGGTAATGTAGAAATTTTTTATAACAGCTTGGCGTTTGATGTACCCTTGGTGCGTACCCGTAAATCTGCACACACACTGACGTTACAGGCCAAATACCAAGGCTGTGCTGATCGTGGCGTGTGCTATCCACCCATGATTAAGAAAATTGAGTTAACCGTGCCAGTCGCTGAGCAAATGCAAGCCGATGCCAGCCCTGAAAAATTTGCAGTTACACCTGAGTTGTCTGAGCAAGACAAAATAGTACAATCGCTACACCAAGACAGCTTGTGGGCAACGTTGCTGAGCTTTTTTGGCTTTGGCTTTTTGTTATCGCTTACGCCGTGTATTTTTCCAATGATTCCGATTCTATCAGGATTAATTGTTGGTCGGGGCAAGGATATTCCTGCGTCACGCGGCTTTTTAATGTCACTGTGTTATGTACTGGCTTCAGCGGCGACTTACACGGTGTTTGGTATTTTAGCCGCTGTGTTTGGTAGTAATTTACAAAGTACGTTTCAACAACCGTGGATTATCCTTACTTTTAGCGCGATATTTGTGGTCTTATCGTTGTCTATGTTCGATTTTTTCCATTTAGAAGTGCCTAAATCCCTGCAAGCCAAGCTGCACAATACCAGTGAAAAACACCGCGATGGTTCGCTATGGGGCGCGGCTATTATGGGGGCTTTTTCATCGCTGATTGTAGGGCCTTGCGTGGCAGCACCTTTGGCAGGTGCATTGATTTATATAGGCCAAACCGGCAATGTTATCTTGGGGGGGGGCGCATTATTTGTGATGGGTTTAGGCATGGGGATTCCCTTGTTAATTCTGGGAGCCTCTGCGGGCAAACTTTTGCCTAAAGCCGGTGATTGGCTTCACACCACCAAAGCGGTGTTTGGTGTGATTATGCTGGGTGTTGCGGTCTGGATGTTAACCCGTATCTTACCGCCGGAAATACCTATGTTACTGTGGGCGGCATTACTTATTGTGCCGTCAGTTTATCTGAGTGCAACCGATTCGTTACCGGAAATTTGCTCAGGTTGGCGCAAGCTTTGGAAAGGCGTAGGCTTGATCATGCTGGTTTACGGTGTGTTACTGTTGCTTGGATTTGCTCTGGGTAATAGTAATCCCTTAAAGCCTTTGCAAGGTGTGGGCTTAAACGGCGCGCACGACAAACAACAAGGCATTGTTTTTGATAAAGTAACGTCTGTTGCTGCATTAGAGCAACGTTTGCAACTGGCCAGCGCTAATCATCAAAAAGTCATGTTGGATTTTTATGCTGACTGGTGTATTTCTTGCAAAGAAATGGAAGCGGACACCTTTACCGATCTGCGCGTTAAAAGCGCACTGAAAGATTTCGTGTTGTTACAGGCGGATGTAACGCAAAATACCGACGATGATAAAGCTTTATTAGCCAAATTTAATCTGGTTGGCCCACCGGGCGTACTGTTCTTTGGTATGGATCAACACGAACAAACTGCCCTGCGAGTCATTGGCTATCAGAAAGCCGAACTTTTTCTTAAAACTTTACAACGTGTTAGCTCATGAAAAAAACTTTACTTATTATTGCTATTGGCTTGTTTATGTTGGCGGCAGGTTTTGGCGTACAAAAAGCCATGTCGGTGTTACATAAATCTAAATATATTCCAGTAGCAGAATTCAGTTTGCCAGATAATACCGGCAAACAACACGCTATTTCTGAATGGAAAGATAAGTTACGAGTGATTAATTTCTGGGCGACTTGGTGTCCACCGTGTCGTGAAGAATTGCCTATTTTTGTTGAAGCACAAAAGACTTATGCCGCTAAAAACGTGCAAGTCTTAGGGATTGCAATTGATGATGCAGAACCGGTTGCAGCGTTTCTTAGCAAGCTGCCGGTTAATTATCCTATGTTGGTGGCGGGGCAGGGCGGTATTGAATTGGCTTTTAATTTAGGTAATTTTGCCAGTGCAATCCCTTATACCATTATTGTCGATAAAGACAATAATGTGGTTTTTCAGCATTCTGGCGAAATTACCAAGCTACAGTTGCAGGCCGCTATTGATAAGTTATTGGCTGAATAAGGCAGTTGTGCTGTCTGCTATTTTATGGCGCAACATTTAAAATGCCTTGGAAATGTTGGGCTGAGAAAAGCGTTCAACCCAACCTACATTTTTTGCGACAGTGATATACAAAAATCAACTTCAATAGCGAGTTCTTCTGGTGCTTGCAGGGCTTGCTGAGCGTTTAGATTGGCTCGCCATGCAAAGGGAGTCATCTGTAACAATGCCCGCCTTTGTGCAGGATTAGGATTAATGTGATACTGGAGGCGTTCAGTGCTTAAGTGAACAAAACCTTCAGCAAGCACAGGTTCAAGGGCGTGCTCCCGTACATCGGCATAAATAAATTCTTTTAATTGCCATAAATGCCGAGGCCCTGGAGTAACGGTTAATAGATACCCCAACGGTTTTAATATGCGATTGAGTTCTTGTGCATTTGACGGTGCAAATACCCGTAATACCAGATCAAAATACTGGTCGCTATACGGCAATCGATTAGCACTGGCTACCACAAAACGGGCAGTAGTTTGTTTTTTGGCAGCAGCGGCAATGGCAAATTTAGCAATATCGACACCATGCAATACAAGCGGAATTTGTTCGCCAATTAACCCAGCAATCGTGCGACTGTAATAGCCTTCGCCGCAACCCAAATCTAAACAATGTAGCGTGTGAGTATTCGGTAAATTAGACGTAATGGTCTTTGCCACGGCTTGCGCCATTTTGGCATAATGGCCCGCTTCTAAAAATTCACGCCGAGCAAGCATCATCTGCTTGTTATCGCCAGGCTCTAAAGAAGCTTTATGTTGTACGGGCAGTAGATTGAGGTAGCCTTCTTTGGCAATATCAAAATGGTGTTGCTGCTGGCAGCTATAGTATTTACCTGTAGGCTGTAACACCAGGGCAGTTGTGCAAATAGGGCATTGGTAACCAGTCATTCATTCAATTTAAAGCGCAGCCAATGCACTTTCATAATCAGGTTCATCAGCCAGTTCAGCAACCAATTGCGTGTAAATTACGGTATCGTTCTCGTCAATAATGACGATAGCCCGCGCGGTAAGACCGGCCAGAATCGTATCGGTCAGCGTTACGCCGTAATCATTGGCAAAAGTCGAACGGAAAGTTGATAAGGCGGTAACATCGGTTAAACCTTCGACTTCACAAAAACGGCATTGGGCAAAGGGCAGGTCGGCAGAAACAATCAATACCACGGTATTATCCAAACTAGCGGCTTTCTCATTAAATTTACGTGTCGATGCGGCACAAGTCGGTGTATCTAAACTCGGTACAATATTCAGGACTTTCTTTTTGCCTGGATAACTTGCCAGGGTAATGTCTTCAAGCTTGCTGTTGACCAGCTTGAAATCAGGCGCTTTGCTGCCTACTGTCGGTAATTCGCCAGAAGTATGCAGTGGATTGCCTTGAAATGTAATGTTTGCCATGAGAGTTCCTGTTGTTAATTAGGTACGGAGTTATTCTTTGTTTTTAATACGGCGAGCAATAATCACTTTTCTTTTGGTTTCCCAATCGGTCATTTTCTCTTTTTGGCCATCAAACGGATTGGCGGTGGATTTAAATTCCACCCGTATTGGCGTGCCAGATAAATGTAATTTAGTACGGAAATAATTGGTTAAATAGCGTTTGTAAGATTGTGGCAAGGCATCGGTTTGCGTACCATGCACAATTACCACTGGTGGGTTTCTGCCACCTTGGTGCGCATATTTAAGCTTGATACGGCGCATGTGTACCATCGGCGGTTGGTGTTCCGTGGTGGCTTCTTTGAGGATGCGTGTCAACACGGGTGTGGACATATCCACCATTGCCGACTCATACAGTGTGTGGACGACTTCAAATAATTTCCCCACGCCACTGCCATGCAAGGCTGAAATCGGGTGTTTTTCGGCAAATTCTAAAAACGCCAGTTTAATTTCAATATGGCGCTTAACCGTGTCTTTTTGTGATTGCGTTAAGCCATCCCATTTATTCAGGCCGATAATCAGGGCACGGCCAGCTTCCAGCACCAAGCCCAACAAATGTGCGTCTTGATCGGTAATGCCTTCGTTGGCATCCACCAAATAAATTACCACATTGGCTTTTTCAATGGCTTGCAATGATTTGATCACACTGAATTTCTCAATCACTTCAGAGACTTTAGCACGTCGGCGCATACCGGCGGTATCGATCAACGTGTAGGTTTTGCCGTTGCGCTCAAACGGGATGTAAATACTGTCGCGGGTAGTGCCTGGTTCATCATAGACAATAACCCTATCTTCACCCAATAAGCGATTGATTAAGGTAGATTTACCCACGTTAGGCCGCCCGACTACGGCGATGGCAATGTCTTTTTTACTGTCATGTTCAACAATAGGAATTTCTGGCGGTAGCAGGGCGTTAACCCGTTCCAGTAATTCAGGCACACCGCGACCGTGCGAAGCGGCAACTAATACGGGTTCGCCTAGTGACAAGGCATAAAAATCAAATGCGGCAATACTGGCATCAATACCATCGACTTTATTAGTGACCAGGATAACCGGTTTGGCCAGTTTCCTGACCATAGCGGCGATGGCGCGATCTGAGGCGCTTAAGCCTTCACGGGCATCGACCATAAACACAATGACATCAGCTTCTTCAAGGGCAATTTGTACTTGTTCTCTGGCGATGCTTTCTATGCCTTGGGCATCGTCGGCAATACCGCCAGTATCCACCACCAGACACGGGCGATTGCCGTGTTTGATACGCCCGTATTGGCGGTCACGGGTGAGGCCTGGAAAATCAGCCACCAGGGCTTCACGGGTACGGGTTAAGTAGTTGAATAATGTTGATTTACCCACATTGGGTCTGCCCACAAGGGCGATTACAGGTAACATAAGTTTTTAAGGTAGATTTGCTTTTAATGCGGCAAGAGTGCCGTCTTTTGCGTAGACATAAACAACATTGTCTACGACGAGGGGTTTGCTATCAATGGCTGCGCTAGTAATATGGCTGCGACCTAGTTGTCTGCCATCACTGTTGCTAAGCCAATGAACATAGCCGTCATAATCACCGACTACCACATAACTGCCGTACACGGCAGGTGCGGTGAGTTGTCGTTGATGCAATTCTTTTTGTTTCCATAACGAGCGCCCCGATTGCTGATCAATCTGCAATAAATCGCCTTCGGAATCTGATAAATACAGGTATTGAGAATCTTTGCTAAGGCCGGTATGCGAGGATATTTCTGGATTGCGCCAGGTCACCTCACCATTGGCTTGGCTGATTGCGCTGATGCCGCCTTGGTAGCTGGCGACATAAACGATCCCGCCTTCTTCCACCGGATCAACATCTAAATCAACCAATCTTTCCACTTCGGAACGACCGCTGGGCATGGCGACACTGGTTTCCCAAACGTATTTGCCATCTTCCAAACGTAAGGCGATTAATTTACCACTGTCGTAACCACAAATAACTTTATTCTCAACAATAATCGGCGCACTCACGCCGCGCACGCTGAGGGCAGGGATGTTCTGTTCGTAATGCCAGCGTTTTTTGCCGGTTTTTTCGTCAAAGGCCACAATGGCACCGTCAATGGTTCTGACCACGACAATGCCATTCGCAATCACGGGGACGGATAACACCTCGCTGGTCACGGTGGATTTCCACAGTGTTGCGCCGGTTTCAATATTTAAGGCGATAACTTCAGCATCACTGGAACCTAAAATAGCGGTGCCCGCACCTATGCCGGGGCCACCGGAAAAATGCACGTCTTTTTCGTTGCTATCTTGTGCTTCGGCTTCCCAAATCAGTTTGCCGGTTGCCAAATCGCGGGCTTGTACCAAACCGTTTTTATCAGCGGCCAAAATTTTGCCAAAGCCAATCGCAGGTACCAGTTTTAACGATTGGTTATCTGCGCCAACACCAATGCTTTCGTCCCATAAGGTGTCAATTTTGACTTCTTCGGTATAGTCGGTCAGTTGAGTCGGCGGTTCAGAGTTATCCGCACCACCATGAAAGTAATCGCCGATACCGCCAAAAAAATCTTTGACAGGGGTTTCACTATCGCTAGCGCAGGCAGTTAAATGCAAACAGATCAGTATAAAGCTAAGACGGCGCATTATTTTTTAGGTGCTGTAGGGCTTTCGGCGCTCGCCAAATCATCAATCTTGTACTGCAATAACGGTGATTGATGACCATTGCGTAAAGCACTTTCATAGGCGGTACGTGCTTCGTCGACACGACCCAGCGCGACGTATAAATCGCCAGTTAATTCATCGTAATTACCCGAAAAACTGGAGGCTGCTTGAGGATCGATACTGTTGATTAATTGCAAGCCTTGTTCGTATTCTTTGGTGGCTAACATTAAGCGCACTAATCTGAGTTTGGCAATATTGGCCAATTCTTTATTAGGATTGCTAGCAATGCCTTGTAAAATGGTTTTAGCACCGGCTAAATCGCCCGCTTGGGCTTTTAGTTTGGCTTGTATTAAGCCACTAAAACCGACATATTCTGTGCTACCAAATTGGGTTTTAATTTGGGTTGCCAGTTTGTCTACTGAATCTTTTTTATTGGCTTCGGCATCTTTTTGCAATTGTTCGAACAACGCAGACGCTTGATTAATTTTTTGTTTTTTGTGATCTTGCCAATAATTCCAACCTAAAATCAAAGCAATGCCCAAGCCTAAACCAATTACAACAGATTGGCCGTTTTCTTTCCACCAGCGTTTAAGGGCTTCAACCTGTGCTTCTTCTGTATCGTATATTTCCACGGTGTTTTCTCGGTGTCTTACTAATGGATAGGAACGCTGTTAGATAGCGCTGCCTGACAGTTTATCTTGCAAGAATTCAATGGCCGCTGCTTGGGACAAGTTCTGCTGCGGCTGGTCATCGCGTAAAGACTTAATACCCACTTCACCACGGCTCACTTCGTCATCGCCCAAAATGATTGCATAGCTAGCGCCACTTTTATCGGCTTTTTTAAATTGGCTTTTAAAACTACCACCGCCGCAATTGACTTGCAATTTTAACTGTGGCATCTGGTTTCTGAGTGTTTCGGCAAAGCGTAAGCCTTCTTGCTCTGCAACCGCACCGGTGCGTACCATATAAACATCTATATTATTGACAGTGCGCGTATCGGCCACTGTTTCTAGCAAAGCCAATAAACGTTCCATGCCCATTGCAAAGCCAATGCCATAACCGGTTTTACCGCCCAATTGTTCAATCAAGGTATCGTAACGGCCACCGGCACACACTGTACCTTGTGAACCTAATTCTGTCGTCACCCATTCAAATACGGTTTTGCTGTAATAATCAAGGCCACGCACCAAGCGGGTGTTAATGGTGTAATCTATGCCTAGATCGTTTAATGTTGCGGTTATCGCATCAAAATGCCCAAGGCTGTCTGCGCCTAAAAACGCCATTAATTCTGGTGCATTGGCTACCAATGCGTGCATCGCTGGATTTTTAGTGTCCAAGATGCGTAACGGATTGGTTTTTAAGCGTCGCAAGCTGTCTTCATCCAATTGTTCCAGATGCTGCTCAAAATAGTCGACCAAGCTTTGACGGTACACTAAGCGCTCGTCAATTGTACCTAATGAATTTAATTGCAAGCTGACTTTATTGCGAATGCCTAAGCGTTTCCATAATCTGTCCATGATCAAAATCAGCTCGGCATCAATATCAGGCCCTGCCATGCCGTAGGCTTCTACGCCCAGTTGAATGAACTGGCGATAACGGCCTTTTTGCGGGCGCTCATGGCGATACATTGGGCCGTAATACCACAAGCGGTGGGTTTGATTATGTAACAGACCGTGTTCCAAACAGGCTCTTAAACACCCTGCTGTACCTTCGGGGCGCAAAGTCAACGAGTCGCCATTACGGTCGTCAAAGGTGTACATTTCCTTTTCGACGATATCAGTCACTTCACCGATAGAGCGCTTGAACAGTTCGGTTTTTTCGACAATAGGCAGCCGTATTTCGCTATAACCGTAAGCGCCTAGCACTTCTCGAAGTGTCTGTTCAGTGGCTTGCCAGAGTGGGGTTTGATCGGGTAATACGTCGTGCATTCCCCTAACTGCTTGTATATTATTGGCCATATGGGTTGCTAGCGGTTACCACAAGACAGATTTAATCTTATTAGCTTCGTCTGACAGCGGAAATTTTTTAAGTAATAAATGTTGGTATTCGGTCGCTAGGGCAGTATTGCCCAAAGCGCGTTCGGTATGGATTGCTACCCATAAGGTTTCTGCTGTATGCGATGATGACTGTGCCAAATAGCGCTGCAAATAATCGTTAGCGGCATTAAAGTCGTTATGCTGGTAGCTGAGTTTTTGCATTTCTGCCAAGGCAGGGGCGTAGCTATTATTGGCTATTAACGCTTGCTGAAAATATGGCTCAGCTTTTTGCTGTTGTCCCATGTTTATTTGGCACATGCCTGCATTGGTTAATGCCAGCCAGGGTCTATTATTAAGCGGCGATGTAGTAGCTTGTGTTAATAATTTCATGCCTCTTTCAAACTGTTTTTGATCACATAAAAAACGGCCAAAATTATTTTGTATGCCTAAGTCATCGGCATCTAATTTTAGCGCTGTTTCGTAATAGGCGAGTGCTTGCGCTGGTTTTTTCATTTTTTCGTATAAAATCGCCAAGCCATTATTGGCTTGAGGATTATCGCCATCTTTTTCCAGCGCTTTGTGCAAATTATCTCTGGCAACATCAAGTTTATTCATACTCAGATAGCGCATACCGAGTTGTACATACACGTCGGCTGATTCAGCGGCGCTTTGTCCTGAAAATAACGCACACCCAGACAAGGTTAACAACAACGAACACGCGCTAAGTTGTATTGCAAAACGTTTAAATGGCATGTGTGTCTGCCATTTGTTGTAGCTTAAGATGGCGGCGACTTTTATCGGCCACTTGCCCAACTAATTGCCCACAAGCCGCATCTATATCTTCGCCGCGTGTTTTCCTGATTGTGGTAATAATACCGGCATCATTCAAAAATGTTTTAAAACGCAGCATTGTGTCTTTGTTTGAACACACGTAGTTAGAATTGGGAAACGGATTAAACGGAATTAAATTAAGTTTAGCAGGCACGTTTTTAAGGAGCTTGACTAAGCCTTGTGCATCTTTAATTGAATCATTAATGTCTTTTAGCATGACATATTCAAAAGTTACCGTGCGCCGTGGTGCAATTTTGGCGTTATCGCGGCATGCTTCCATCAATTCTTTTAACGGGTATTTTTTATTGATCGGCACCAAAATATCACGCAATTCATCATGGTAAGCATGCAAAGACACCGCCAGACTAACATCACAGACCTCGGTTAAACGATACATGGCTGGTACAACGCCTGAGGTACTGATGGTAACGCGGCGTTTGGACAAACCAAAGGCAAAATCATCCATCATTAAATTCATCGCGGCGACCACGTTATCAAAGTTAAGCAGCGGTTCGCCCATGCCCATCATGACCACATTGGTGATTTTTTTATCAGCGCCCAAACGCTTTTGCGCTACCACTAACTGGCCAATAATCTCCGAGGTGGCAAGATTACGGTTAAAGCCCTGTTGGGCGGTAGAACAAAATGTACAGGCTAACGCGCAACCAATCTGTGAAGACACGCACAAAGTGCCACGATTTTCTTCAGGGATAAACACAGTTTCAATGCGATTACCACAATGGGTTTGCACCACCCATTTACACGTACCATCACTGGCGACTTGCTCGACAACTATTTCAGGTGTCAAAATTGTGCAATGTTCGGTTAAATACGCCCGCAAAGCTTTACTGAAATTGGTCATCAAATCGAAGTCTTCCACTTCTTCCTGATAAATCCATTTCAGTAATTGCGTAGCGCGAAACGGCTTTTCACCTAATGCGACAAAAAAAGCCGCAAGGCCTTTTCTGTCGAAATCGAGCAGATTGATGGTTTTGGTTTTAGCGGGTTCTAGCACAGAGTTCGTCGTTTGAGAAAAAGTAAGCAATTTCGCGTTGGGCGGTTTCCAGCGCATCGGAGCCGTGTACGGCATTCTCATCAATGCTGCTGGCAAAATCTGCGCGAATTGTACCGGCGGCGGCTTCTTTAGGGTTAGTTGCACCCATAATTTCGCGGTGTTTTAACACGGCGTTTTCGCCTTCTAACACTTGCATGATCACAGGGCCTGATACCATGAAAGCCACTAAATCTTTAAAAAAGCCACGTTCACTGTGTTCCGCGTAAAAACCTTCGGCTTGTGCTTGGGTCAGGTGCAGCATTTTTGCTGCAACAATACTTAAACCGTTTTTTTCAAAGCGACTGTAAATATCACCGATCACGTTTTTAGCTACTGCGTCGGGTTTAATGATTGAGAAAGTGCGTTCTATCGCCATGTGTTTTAAAACTCCAGTTTAGTTAGGTTAAGTGGGTAATTATACCCGATTAGTGGCTGCGCGGTTAAGGCATCTGATCCATTTCAGAACCTTCTTTAATAGGTACCATCAAGTCTTCAGGGCAAATGCCCAATATTAATGCCATCGGACTGGCAATAAAAATCGAAGAGTAAGTGCCAAAAACTACACCAAATAACAAGCCGATAGAAAAATTATGAATGACTGCGCCACCCCAAATAAACAGCGCCAATAAAACTAAAAACACGGTCGCTGAAGTCATGATGGTACGGCTTAAGGTATCATTGACCGCGATGTTCATAATGTCTTCGGTTGGGGTGTCGCGCATATCCCTGAAATTTTCCCGTATGCGGTCATACACCACGATGGTGTCGTTCAATGAGTAACCGATCAGAGCCAGAATCGCTGCCAACACGGTTAAATCAAATTCCAGCTGGAAGATTGAAAACACACCCAGGGTGACAATCACGTCGTGGAAGGTCGCAATAACCGCACCTAATGAAAATTTCCACTCAAAGCGCCAGGCAATATAAATCAGGATACCCAGGGTTGAATACAATAGCGCCAGAAAACCGTCTTCGGCGAGATCATCTCCCACCTGTGGGCCTACGAATTCTACACGGCGCACGCTGGCAGGTTCTGCCGTTGTCTTGTTGATGGCTTCTAAGACTTGGCTGCTTAAGTCATTGCTGTTCACGCCTTCGCGTGGTTTTAAGCGGATTAGCACATCTTTCGCTGTACCAAAGTTTTGCACCGTGGCATCGGCAAAACCTATTTCACCCAAGGTCTTGCGTAAGGCCGTCACGTCAGCCGCTTTTTGATAGCCCACTTCAATCAGTGTGCCACCGGTAAAGTCGATACCCATCTCTAAACCACGTATTGCGAGAGACGCAATGGCGATAATCATTAACAGCCCTGAAAATATCAGGGCTATGTTTCGGTTACCTATAAAATTGATTTTTTTTCTAGACATAATTTTTTATCATTGGGTTGTTTAAGGATAGCCAAAGGCAGCTCACTAAATGGACAGTTTTTCAACCTTACGATGTCCATATATCCAGTTAATAACCATCCGTGTTCCCGTGATAGCTGTAAACATGGAGGACAAAATACCAATGATGAGCGTGACGGCAAAGCCTTTGACTGAGCCAGTACCAAAAGCAAATAACACGATGGCAACTACCAGGTTAGTGACGTGGGAGTCAAGAATGGTGGCGAAAGCTTTTTCATAACCGGCAAAAATACTGGTCTGCGGCGAACTTCCATTGCGTATTTCTTCTTTTATTCTTTCAAAAATCAATACGTTAGCGTCAACCGACATACCTACAGTCAAAATGATACCGGCAATACCCGGTAACGTCAGTGTTGCCTGTAGCATGGATAAAATGGATACCACGATAACCACGTTAAACGCCAGTGCCAGATTGGCAATCAGGCCAAACATGCGGTAAAAAACCACCATAAATAACACAACGGCCACAAAACCGATAATAAACGACAAGAAGCCTTTGTTGATATTATCTTGCCCCAAACTTGGCCCTACGGTACGTTCTTCAACTATATCAATAGGAGCTGCTAAAGCGCCCGCACGTAACATGAGCGACAAATTGCGAGCTTCTTGTGGGCTGTCTAAGCCAGTGGTTTGAAAGCGCTTACTGAATACGCCGTTAATAGTGGCCACACTGATAACTTTCTCAACTTTTTCTTTGTGGCGTACTTTTTCACCATTCACTATTTTGGTATCGACTTTGTACTCAATAAACACCACTGCCATCGGTTTGCCGACATTGGCCTGGGTTAATTTACCCATTTTGGTTGCACCAACACCGTTTAAAGTGATGTTCACCGACGGCCTGCCATCTTCATCAGCGCCAGAGGAGGAATCCACAATTTGGTCGCCGGTGACAATAATGCGCCGATTTAACAAGATGGGTGCGCCATTTTTTTCGTAATACAATTTGCTGTTAACCGGTACATGGCCTTGCAAGGCTTGTTGGGCATCGTGTTCGGTATCAACCAAGCGGTATTCCAAGGTGGCTGTCGT
This sequence comes from Crenothrix polyspora, assembly GCF_900163755.1. Classification (GTDB taxonomy): domain Bacteria; phylum Pseudomonadota; class Gammaproteobacteria; order Methylococcales; family Methylomonadaceae; genus Crenothrix; species Crenothrix polyspora. The sequence continues at coordinate 14,293 of NZ_FUKI01000167.1, forward strand.
ACCTAAAATTTCTTTGGCACGGGTAGTATCTTGTACACCAGGCAATTGCACTACAATACGGTTTTCACCTTGTTGCTGAATTACAGGTTCGGCTACACCCAGTTGGTTAACCCGGTTACGTAAGGTAGTCATATTCTGTGCAACAGCAGATTTTTTGATGTCGCGTACTTCCAGCTCAGAAATTTTTAACCACACTTGATCTTGTGCCGCAGGTTCTGTGACATTGAGTGTACGTAATTCTTTACTTAATAATGCCAATAAAGCGGGTTTATCTTCAATGGCTTTTAATTTAATTTTGATGAAATCAGGGTCTTTAACCACTGCCAAGTAACGAATCTTTGCCGTTCTTAACGCGGTGCGAACATCATCGGTATAGCGTTCTTCCGCTTGTTTAACAGCGGCATCCATATCCACTTCCAGCAGAAAATGCACACCACCACGCAAGTCTAACCCCAGGTACATGGCGTCTGCGCCTAAAGCACGTAACCAAGTGGGTGTGGTAGGAGCCAGATTTAATGCCACGGTGTAATCATTACCCAATTGATCTCTCAATATATCAGCGGCTTTTAACTGATCATCGGTATTGTTAAAACGCGCTAAAATCTGTTTGTCTTTGGTTTCAAAGGCTTTAGTGGGCAACGCGGCGGCCTTGATAGCGGCTTCTATACGTGCCGACTGGTCTTTGAGAGTCACCGTGGTCAGGTTAGATGATATTTGTACTGAAGGATCTTCGCTGTACAAATTGGGTAACGCATACACAAGGCTAATAAAAAAAATAGCCAAGATTAATATATTTTTCCAAAGTGGGAAATGGTTTTGCATTTTTTGGGTTCCGACAATTAAACTGCGCTCATCGGTGTCAGGTGACACCTAAACGCAACAAGAAGCGACACTGAGTGTTATCGCTTAGTAAGCTCCACACTACCTTTTTTATTGACCGCTTTATAAGTTCCTTTGGGCATCATGGTTTCAATATTGTGCCGCTGTACCTGAATAAAAATGTTATCAGCAATTTCTAATTTGACAAAGTTATCATCTAGGTCAGCTACTTTTCCTAAAATACCGCCGGTTGTGACTACTTCCGTGCCTTTGGTCATTACAGAAAGCATTTGTTTCTTTTCTTTGGCGCGTTTGGATTGCGGACGTAAAAACAACAAATAAAAGAAAGCCAATATACCCAGTGGAAATATCATGCCTTCCATGCCAGGTTGTGTCGCAGTGGCACCGGCGGCTAAAGCATCAGAAATAAAGAAACTCATGGTTATCCTCAATTATTATTATAATGAAAGTACAAACCGATTATTATGCCACATCTGGTACAGCTTTTCCTCGTTGATCATAAAAGTGCTTTACAAATAGTGCCAGCGTTTGTGTCTCAATCGCATCGCGCAAGCCTTGCATCAACTCTAAATAATAATAAAGGTTGTGGATGGTATTAAGTCGTGAGCCTAACATTTCTTTGCACTTATCCAAATGGCGCAAATAAGCACGCGAGTAATTCCGGCAAGTATAGCAACCACAGCTTTCATCTAAGGGTCTGGTGTCGGCTTCATATTGGCTGTTTCTGATCTTGACCACGCCAAAGTGAGTAAATAAATGACCATTGCGTGCATTACGGGTTGGCATCACACAATCGAACATATCAATGCCGCGCCGAACGCCTTCTACCAAGTCTTCTGGTGTGCCAACTCCCATGAGATAACGGGGTTTATCAATTGGCATTTTGCGATGTATCACGTCCAGTGTTGCCATCATTTCTTCTTTGGGTTCGCCTACCGATAAGCCACCAATGGCATAGCCATCAAAACCTATATCAATTAAGCCTGCTATTGATTCTTTGCGCAAATGCTCGTACATGCCGCCTTGCACGATACCAAACAATGCCGAAGGATTGTCACCATGCGCGGTTTTGCTGCGCTCTGCCCAGCGTAATGACAAGCGCATGGAGTCGGCGGCTTCGTGTACGGTGGCAGGGTAGGGTGTGCATTCATCAAAAATCATTACAATATCCGAACCCAAATCGCGCTGGACTTGCATGGATTCTTCAGGCCCCATAAAAATCTTACTGCCATTAATTGGCGATCTAAAAATAACGCCTTCTTCGGTGATTTTGCGCATTTTTCCGAGGCTAAATACCTGAAAACCACCGGAGTCAGTTAAAATTGGTTTATCCCAGCGCATAAAATCGTGCAAATCACCGTGGGCTTTTATCACAGCGGAACCTGGGCGCAACATAAGATGAAAGGTGTTGCCTAAAATAATTTGTGCGCCTAGGTCATGTAGTTCTTCCGGCGCAAGGGCCTTAACCGTGCCATAAGTGCCAACCGGCATAAAAATGGGGGTTTCTACGATGCCACGGGCAAAAGTAAGCTGGCCGCGACGTGCATGGCCGTCGGTATTTTTTAATTTAAATTCCATGATAGGGTGTTGTGGTTTTTAAGGTTCTGATAATAACGCAAGTGTGTTAATGGTACACACTGTTCGTGATATACGCCAAATATACAATCAGTTATTGATTATGAATTTCACAGCTCAAGCCTGGTATCAGATACGCACCATCCATCTCTAGGAGTAATTCTGCTTAGGACGTTTTCGGGAAGCGCTTGTTTTTTATAATGCCTCTGCGTTTTTTGTCTACCGTTTTTTGCAGTGTTTTTAATTCTTCGGTTACTTTTTTATGATCGCTGCTAAGTGATACGCAGGTTTGCCGTAAGGATTCTTCAGAAAGTGTCAGTGATTGTATGGCTTCGTGTTGGCGCTGATTTTTTTCGCGCCAGTTTTGCTCAATAAAGCTTTTCTCTTCTTGTAATCGCCGTGCAAACCATTGCTGGTCTTGCTCTTGGCGTTCTTGCCATTTGGTTTCTTGCTCTATTAATTGCGCATCTTTGCTGATTAATTGATTTTTTAGTGCCGTGATTTGTTCGACGTTGGTTTTTGCTTCTTGAGTCAGTTGATCATTGGTTGTTGACAGGGTCGTAATTTTATTTAATGCCTGTTCATTCTGTAGCTTAAGTGTTTCAAGTTGTTGTGTGGCTTGGTTTAACGCAGTGAGACGTTGATCTAGTGTGCTTTGCATTTCAGCCAAGGCGATTTTTAAAGCGTTTGCTTTTTCGGCGTAATTTTTTGCCGCTTCAATTGAGGCTAATTTCCAAATCTGCTCAATACTGTCTAGCAAGGTTAGCGGAATATCTGGGCGAGATTGTTTATCCAATTGTTTTTCAGCAAAGTCTTGCGTCCAGGCTTTAATTGCATTGTTGATTGTATTGGGGCTGTTCACGCCGATGCGGGTTCTTATGGCATCAATTGTTGGGAACTTTCCCGTTTCAATCAGTATTTGTTGACAGCAAGCGTAAGCGTTGGCGTAGGTGTCGGTAATTTTAGGCATAAGAATAGCTGTTCAGTGATTGTTGATCTGCTTTTTGCAGGTGGATAGTTAAATCAAGCCAGGTAACGACGTGATCGGCCTAAGTTTTATTGAATTATAATAAATTTATAAGTTTATAACTAATAAAAATT
>NZ_FUKI01000100.1 GCF_900163755.1 Crenothrix polyspora
GCTGAAAACCTGGGGCATGGGTGGTTTTACACCGTGCATTTAGCGAACTTACGACTGACGAGTCCCTTGTTATTAACCGGTATTCCGCATGCCAGCGGCAATGGCGTTAATACTGCGCAGCAAGGGTTTCAACCATGGGTTTTCATCGCTCTGCGTAGCATCAATTTCACGCACTTTACGTAACAAAAACACTTGCAGATAATTAAGTGGCCCCAAATACGCATCACGTCGATGCAATGAGGCTGCTAGAACAGGGTTGTCTTCCAGTAATTTGCCTGCGTTGGCAATATCCAAAATCCATTCCACACAGCGCTGATGCTCGCTGGCAATCAAACCATAAACCCGTTTACCGGTTTCAGGATCAACGCACAGTCCCGCGTATTCCTTGGCAATGGCCATATCAGATTTGCTCAGTGCCATTTGGGCATTGCTCAATAAATTGCGAAAAAAAGGCCAATCGCGGTACATGGTTTGTAACGTCTCCAAGCGTTCTGGTTTGCCCGCACACCAGGTCGCCAAGCTGAAGCCAATACCGTACCAGGCCGGAAACGTTTGCCGTGATTGCGCCCAGGCAAATACCCAGCCGATGGCACGTACTGAATTTTTAGAGCGATCCTGCTTCTTACGATGCGAAGGACGCGAGCCAATATTAAGCTGGCCGATTTCCCCCACAGGGGTGGCCTCGTAAAAATAATCTAAAAAGCCTGGGGTGCGCTCGGTCAGGTCACGGTAACTTTGCTCACCGATGTGCGCTAGTTCATCCATGATGGCCAAATGCTCAGGCTCATCACGCCGTACTGGTTGCACCAAGCTGAGGCTGGCTTTCATCAGTCCGGTAATGCCCATTGTCAGTTCGTAGATAGCGGTTTCCATGTTGTTATAGCGGTAAAACAACACTTCGCCTTGCTCGGTGAACTTGATTTGCCCGCGCACCGTGTCGGGCGGCTGCGCCAAAATGGCCTCATGAGTAGGGCCACCGCCACGCCCGACCGTTCCGCCACGGCCATGAAATAACAGGCACTTAATGCCGCGCAGCTCAGCTAGGGCGATGATTTTACGCTGTGCTTGCGACAGTCCCCAGGCGGATGCCAAAATGCCGCCGTCTTTGCAGGAGTCCGAATAGCCGAGCATAATTTCTTGACGGTTACCGGATACGCTCAAAAGTTCACGGTAGGTCGGGGTGTCAAACAATTGGCTCAGCACGTTGTCAATGCGGTTTAAATCGTCAATGGTTTCAAATAATGGACTGACACCCATGTGGCAATACCAACGCCCTCCCAAACGCCCGACCAGGCCATTTTGCGCCGCCAGCAGCATCACTTCCATAATATGACTGGCGGCATGGGTCATGGAAATAACGTATTTGCCAAAACAACCGGCCCCAATTTCTCGGCGCATCATCGCCATTACCTCAAAACTGGCCAGGGTTTCACGGGTGGCAGCCGATAGGTTGGCACTGTCGTACAGCAAACCGCCGGGGGTGGCAATGGCCTCACTGAGCAAGGCCAGGCGTTGGTTTTCATCCAGGGCGGTATAATCCAGCCCCAACGATGCCTGCAAAATATCAGCAACCGCATCACTGTGGCGGGTGGATTCTTGCCGGACATCCAATTGCATCAAATGAAAGCCAAAGGTTTCGGTCAGGCGGATTAAATCGTGCAGTTCCAAGTTGGCGATATTGGCATCACCGTGGCTACGCAGTGCGCTGTCTATTAAATGTAAGTCGGCCAAAAACTCGGTCACATTGGCATAGCCGTAATTATCGGGCAACACCGACTCGCCACGCAGACGTTGTTGCACCTGGGTTAAACTGCGCTCCATACGGTATTTCATGATCGCCAGTTTGTGCCGGTAAGGTTCTTGCAGATAAGGTTTTTCCAGTTCAGCAATCAATCCGCCGAGTTTGCTACGGTCTGCGCCTAAGCTGCCTATAAAATCATCCGGCAGCTCACAAAAACCATACGAATGCGAATATTCGCCGTGCAAAACCTCCAGCCGCCGGATGTATTCTTGCAACACGGTTTGCGCCTGCAAGCGCAACGCCAACACGGTGGTTTCTGGGGTGACATTGGGGTTGCCGTCACGGTCACCACCTATCCAGCTGCCATAGTGCAAAAAGCTGGGGATACGCAGGGTAGCCGCAATGTCTTCGCCATACACATCAACCAACGAGCGCTCCAAGTTACGGTATACCCGTGCAGTAGCCTGGAACAGAGACAGCGGAAAATAAAACAAGCCCGCATCAATCTCGTCAACGACGGTCATTTTTCGCCCACGCACTTCGTCGGTTTTCCACAGCAGTTGAATTTGTGCTTGCAAGCGCTCTAGACCTTCTTTACGCAGATAGCCTTTTAGGCGCTTGTCGCCCAGTGATTCGTGGGTGATAAACACATTGCGCAAGGCGTTTTTTACCGTACGGCGCTTGGCTTCTGTGGGGTGTGCGGTCATCACCGGCAAATACAGCAATTCATCCAGCAGCACCTGGAGCTTATCCGCCGTTACCCCGGAATCTTTAAGTGCCAACAAGGTGTCGTGGAACGAGTTGGGCCAATAATGTCCGCCTTGTTCAGCTTGCCGCCGCCGTATACCCAAGTAATAAGATTCTTCGGCGATATTGAGCAAGCTGAAATAATGGTTGAATACCCGCACCACGCCGCTAATCGCATCAAGATTGAGCTTTTCAATACTGTTACGTAACAGATTTAGCTTGTTGGTATTGCCATCACTTGTCCAACTGGCGAAACGGGTTTGCAGTTGCTCAACGGCGGGGGTGATGTCAGGTTGGGTTTGCTCGTTTAAGACCCGTGTCAAGACTGAATTCAATAGGCGGTTGGAGCGGCTTAATTCGGTGTCGTTGTAAGAGATAGACATAGTAGTTTTGTTAAGGTTAGCGATTAAATTTCTAAGGCCATAAACTGGCGTTCCGGTAACGACAAGCTGGCGCGTTGCTCGGTCAGCACCTTAAACTGGCAGATTTGCGGGTCGTAGCCAAACACTTCGCCGGTCTCAATTTTATACACCCAACCATGTAATTTAACCTTGCCCTGCGATAGCCCCGATGCCACCACCGGATGGGTACGCAGGTTTTCCATTTGCATTAGCACGTTTTCTTGCGTGGCCACATTGAGTAATGCCGCATCGCCCAGATGGGCATATTTATCGCGCACAATACGGCGGGTGGATTCTGCATGGTGCAGCCATTGGCTTAAGGCGGGAAAGTCGGTTTGTGCAGGTGGTGCAAGTAGGCCTTTCATGGCTCCGCAATGGCTGTGGCCACAGACGATAATATCCTTAACGCCCAAGCCTGCGACAGCAAACTCAATCGTTGCCGCCTCACCGCCGTGCAATGCCCCGTAAGGTGGTACCAAATTACCGGCATTGCGTAAGATGAATAATTCGCCAGGTTCGGTTTGGGTGAGCAGGTTGGGGTTAATGCGTGAGTCGGAACAGGTAATGAACAAAACCTCCGGTGTTTGGCCTTCCGACAGGCGCTCAAACAATTCGCGTTGTGAGCCGAAAACCGTGGTTTGATAATGTTGCAAACCTTGTAGTAACTTTTGCATGATATGTCCTCGTAGTTGAATGACTTGATAACAGTGTACACGGCCATTTATTTATTGAAAAATAGAATGTTTAGAAGAATAATATCGGAAATTACGAACTATTAATGCCTATGCAACGACTCAATTATCAACATTTATTTTATTTCTGGCATGTCGTTACCGAAGGCAGCATTACCGCAGCCTGTGAAAAACTGCATCTCGCCCAACCGACCATCAGCGGGCAGTTGACGGTATTTGAGCAGGCGATTGGTGAAAAATTATTTTATAAGCAAGGCCGCAAACTGCAATTGACCGATACCGGACGCATTGTTTTCCACTATGCCGAGGAGATTTTTGCTTTAGGCCGTGAGTTAGGCAATACCTTAAAAGGCTTGCCCACTGGCAGGGCGTTACGCTTAAGCATTGGTATTGCCGATGCGTTGCCCAAATTGGTGGTGTATCGGTTGATGCAGCCGGTCTTTCAACTGCCGGAACCCGTGCAAATTTTCTGTTATGAAGACAAGGTGGAGCGCCTGTTGGCCGATGTGTCATTGCAAAGCATTGATCTGGTCTTGTCCGATACGCCACTTACGTCTAACAGTAATGCCAATGTTTTCAATCATCTGTTGGGTGAGTCTCCGGTAACGGTGTTTGCCACTGCACAATTGGCGGCCATTTATCGCCCTAACTTTCCACGTTCTTTGAGTGGTGCGCCGTTTTTGCTGCCCACCGGCAACACGGCACTGCGCCGATCTTTAGACCAATGGTTTGACAGCGAAAGTATCCGGCCAAACATTCAGGCGGAAATTGAGGATAGCGCCCTGATAAAAACCTTTGGCAAAGGCGGCATGGGACTGTTTGTTGCGCCCACCACGGTTGAGGCGGAAATTCAACGTCAGTATGTGGTGGAGGTGGTGGGTAGAATTGCGGTGGTCAAAGAGCGTTTTTACGCGATTACCGTGCGCAGGCAACTTAAGCATCCGGCGGTGACGGCTATTTTGGATAATGCGCGGGATAATTTATTTTAACCGTTGTCGCACGTTGTTTTTCAGAATACGGTTGGTATTTGGTCTGGTGCTAATTTAGCCAAAATAAAGTTGTTTGGCACGCTAACGGCGGCCGTGATACCAGCGTTTTATTTACGGCTCTTTGGTCAGCTTATCGTTAAGCTGCGAAAAAAATATGAGTTTTACTAAGCCAGATGCTAAACCAAATGCACAAAGCCATTCACGCCATGAGCATTAATTCCTTTAGAGACGACACCGACTAATTCCACTAATGTATCCACGGCTGCGCCATTTTGAAACACGTAAGTGTCCTGTCCTGCTACAAATGCTACAGTATCGCCCACGTTGGCAATATTAGCCTGTAGATATTTTAATACATCAGCAATTTTTTCTGTTGAAATGGTTAAAGGAGCTGTGTATTTATTGAGGTCGTCAAAACTAATCAAACCATTATTGATATGATGGCTACGGATAACCCCAAAGTTGATACCGTCAGCATTGACAACATTAGCGGCAATGTGGCTACTATCTAAATCAAGGCGATCAGCGTTATCAAACGCTTTAATAACATCAAAGTTACCCGTTAGACTATCGCCTTGGTGTATAAGAATAATATCATTGCCAGAATCTGCGTTTATTATGTCTTGTCCAGAGCCACCAACCAAGATATCATTGCCTAGGCCACCATTCAATTTATCATCCTCAGAGTTTCCATTGAGCCTATCATTGCCAGCTCCTCCCATAAGCTCGTCATGACCTGCGCCACCACTGAGAACATCGTTACCTACACCACCATCTAGGATATCGTTGCCTGCAAAGCCATTAAGCCGACATTCCGCACCCCTAAATAAAAATTCAGCATTTAAATAACATATTGATATTTAATGAATTTTAGTATTTTTTTGGATTTTAGACTTTCGAATTAAAACAAGAAAAATTCATCTCTCGTTTGTTTTTTGTTAAATATAAGCTGATATAAATGACTTTGAAAATACGCCAAAAATTCGACAAATTTATAACATACTGAAATTATTAAATTAAATTTAATCATAAAATTATGAATAGGGGTGCGGAATGTCGGATTAAGCTTGTCATTGCCTGCATAACCATTGATAAAGTCGTCAAAAATACCACCTTTTAAATTATCGTTACGCTTGGTTCCACTAAGAATCAATACTTGAGTTACAGTTACAGCATAAGCTGGTTTATTTGCCCCCTCCCAATATCCCACTTCCAGATAGTACTTGGCAGAATGAGGGGTGGTAAACACAAGATAAGGTTTTAAATTAAAATTCGCATCAAATGCGTCAACAACAACGTTACCCGACGCATCATAAATTTTAAGATAATTCGAGGTGCTCAATGTTTCTTCAAACTTATAATTCACACCTGCTGTCATCGATATAGAAAAAAAATCTCTATCGAAATGGGCTTCGTTTTGACCATTAATAGTAATGGACGCTTTTGACGTCGGTGGATTTTGTGGGCTGGCTGTCGCTATACTGTCGCCAAAATCATCAGCATACGAAAAGAATGAGTCAGCTGAATAATACGCAGCTGATTTTAGAGGTGAAAAAACATAATAGGTTTCTACCCCGTCATTATAAATATCCAGTAAAGGCTTCTTTCCTGTTGAATCAAAAATATTGGGTGGTGTATATCCCCCACTTTGGTTACTCATTTCAACGCTGCCAATAATATAGCGCCTGCCAGCAATAAAATTTTCTTTATTTAAATTCGAAACACTTAAATCATAATCGCCAGTGTTTTTAGTGGCAGCATCACTCACATCCACATAGTAATCGCCGGAAACGGTTGGTATATAAAACGAAGGTTTTGTCGGTATCAATTTGCCCGTAGCATCATATATATCAATGCTTGGACTTAATAAAAGCCCCATGAAAGCAAGGTAATCATCATAGGTGGTAGTCGCAGAAAATTCGTAAGCCTTACCCGCTAGCAAAGACACTTTAAACCAGTCGTGATCGTCTGCCGTTTCAATAAACCCTGAACTACTGGTAGAAAAAACCAGCTTACCAGTGCTTGTGGTGTTATTAGCGTAATCATCTAAAGTTGCCATATCTGTTCCCCTGTTACCATTGAAAAAAATCAATACCCCAACATCACTTGGGCGGACTTGTAAAGATAACAGATTACTGGCAACTTTTTTGTTAAAAATTACCGTGATATTAGTAATAATAGAACAATGAAAAGCTAATAATTAAAAGTAAGTAATTATATAAATGACTTTATTGAGAAACGTAAGTTTAGTAGATTGAGCAAAAATCGGGAGGATACAACGAAAAGAAGCCACTTAAAGCAAGAAAAACATAACGCGTAACTTCACTACCGTACACTTTTTCCAAAGCTATTGCTATTTTTTAACAGTTTGATAATTTAGTGA
>NZ_FUKI01000099.1 GCF_900163755.1 Crenothrix polyspora
CCTGATTTACGTGTTTTTACGCGAATCGGGTAGATATAAATCCTAAGACCGACAGACTCCTAGAGCAGTAAAATGGCTACCCCCCGCAATGGGAATTGATCCCGCGTCGCCACAATGCGATCTATTTTACAAAGCCGCAGCAAAACTCAATATGCCTATTATCAGTCATGGTGGCGAAGAAAATGCGGTACATGGTGCAAATCAACCTTTATTCGGTAATCCTTTGCGCTTACGTCGCGCATTGGATGCAGGCGTGCGCGTAGTTATTGCCCATTGTGCCAGCTTAGGCGAAGATTTAACCGACGATGGCCGTAGCATCAGAAGTTTCGACATATTTGCCAAGCTAATGGCAGAAAAGCAATGGCAAGACCGATTGTTTGGTGATATTTCTGCGATCACTTTACGTAACCACGACACAGACGTGATAAAAACCTTGCTGACAGAAAGCGCTTGGCACAGTCGATTACTCAACGGTTCCGACTACCCGTTAACCGGTGTACTGCCATTAATTTCATTGAAAAAATTCACCAAAGCCGGCTTGCTCGCAGAAGATAGCATTAAGCCTTTACAAACATTACAAGATTACCACCCATTCCGATTTGATTTTGTATTAAAACGCAGCCTGTCATGGCAAGGCAAAGGTTTTGCAAGCAGTGTATTTGAAACCCGGCCTTTCTTTGTAACTTAAGAAAGCGCTAAGAAATCAAACGTTATAATCGGCAAGTAATTTAACCTAACAGGAATACGCTAATGGCTGCACAAGATATTTTAGATATATTATTAAATTCAGGTCAGGAGTTGGTTAATAAAGGCAAGGCACTTGCCGAAGAGAATTTAAATCTGCCTGATAATGCAGAAGATCGTCAAAAGATGATGGACGGTGCTGGTAAAGGTGCGATGGCAGCCGGTGCGTTAGCTCTATTACTAGGCACGAGTATCGGCCGTAAACTGACCGGTGCCGGATTAAAATTAGGCAGTTTAGCGGCGATTGGCGGTGTGGCTTATAACGCGTTTCAAAAATGGCAAAGCCAACAATCCGCGCCTATTGCAGATGCAGGGCAACCGGTTACTGAATTATCGGGGGCTGCCAGCGATCAGCGTGGCAAAGTATTGTTAATCGCCATGATTGCTGCCGCTAAAGCCGACGGTACGATTGATGACAAAGAAAAAGACATGATCAGTCAGCAATTAAGCAAACTCAATTTAGGCGATTCTGCCAGTGTGTTTGCAGAAGAACTTGCTAAGCCGTTGGATATTAAAGCGGTTGCCGCAGGTGCTGACTCACCTGCCACTGCGGCAGAAATTTATCTCATTTCCCGTGCTATTTTAGATATCAGCAACCCACAAGAAAAAAGCTATCTGGATCAGCTGGCCACAGAAATGGGCTTAGCGCCTGAGCTTGTTGCGGAACTTGAAAGCCAACTCCACGCCTAAATTCAAGCAAACACTTGCCATCAGTTGGCTGCCTGCAAGATGGTAGCCAACTCAAATAGTAGCCAGTCGTCCCGCCCTAAAATATAAAGCGTTAGTAGGCTTTTAAATATTTAGCAGTAAAGTAAGTTTCTTCATCGGCTATCATTTTATCCCAATCGATAGCGATAGAAGTTGGATAGCCGTAACGCCAATCGTATTTAACATCAATCTTTGCCGCTTTTTTAGCCAGTGCTTTGTGAATAACCGCAAACAAATCTTTAATAGTAAGTGCTTCATCCATGCGTACCAAAGGCAGTAAATCATGATCTAATGGCAGCATAGCTTTTTGAACAGACTCATTTAATACTCTAATTTCAATAGGACTGTTGTATTCTCTTGGGCAAAAACAGGTGCGTTGTAACCAATAGCTATAATGTATGGGGCGGTTTTTTTGCCATTTAATCTCCGCAGCCTGTAACTGCAAAGCGTCGTTAGACTGTATCGGTAACTCTATTTTGCTATAGTGTATTGGCGGTTGAGTTGGCGTGGTACAGGCAACCAGGTTAGCCAAACACAAAACGACTAACAGTAATTTTTTCATGGGTTATGTTCCGTTTATGGTTATATTTATGATTATATTTATGTTGAGATAAGCCTAGACTTGCGAGTGTAAGCAATTTTATTGCGCGACATCTTAACAAAGTAGCACATCTAAAAAAATACCAAATTGCCCTGCGCTAATATAAGAGTTACCTTTCTTTCAGCGTGATAGATAAAGATTTTTATAAACAATATGATACGCACATATGTCACCTGACGGAAATCTTAAATAATGGCCTATTCTTATTTTTTTTCATGCTAAGCAGTTGTTTTATAAAAAACTTAAAAAACATCCTGTCTAAAATGGTATTTTAAAGCCAAAAAGTTGTCCCAAAACATATCTGCATATCGCTCAAATAAGCCTGCAACATTATGATTGTGCAAGAATTCCTTAACCACGCCAAAAGCAAAAAAACCCAAATCACCTGTTAGGAACCATGCCAATAGCTCATCACTACACCGATACTGAACGCAACGCCGTGTACCGCGCCATCTACGAACGCCGCGACATGCGCCATTTTCGCGCAGACCCCATTGATCCGGCAATATTGGAACGTTTGCTGAATGCCGCCCACGCAGCCCCCAGCGTAGGTTTTATGCAACCGTGGCGATTTGTCCGTATCAGCAATGTTGAGCTACGTCAACGCATACACAACCTAGTGGAACAAGAACGCATCAACACCGCCAAAGCATTAAATGAACGCGAAGACGCTTTCATGAAGCTGAAAGTAGAGGGCATACTGGACTGTGCGCAAGTATGGGTAGCCGCACTGTGTGAGGCACGCGAACAACACATCTTTGGCCGCCGTACCTTGCCGGAAATGGATTTGGCCTCGCTGTCCTGCGCTATCCAAAATATCTGGCTGGCTGCACGCGCCGAAGGTATCGGTATGGGCTGGGTATCGTTATTTGAGCCAGAAGCCTTAAAAACAGCGTTAGCCATGCCGGAAAGCAGTCACCCTATCGCCATTTTATGTTTAGGCCATGTAGACCGTTTTTACGACAAGCCGATGCTAGAACAACAAGGCTGGGCAGAACGCAAAAATCTAAGCGACCTGCTCTTTGATAATAACTGGAATACCCCATGCCGATAACCTTTCATATCTTACCGCCCTGTACCGAACTTGCTGAAGCGCTGCAAAGCAAAATTGACCACAAAACCAAACCACTCGGTGCGCTGGGACAATTAGAAGCGTTAGCGCTGCAAATTGGCCTATGCCAAAACACGCTGTCCCCACAGCTAAGCCAGCCCAGTATTATTATTTTTGCAGGTGATCATGGCATTGTAGAATCTGGCGTGAGCGCGTATCCGCAAGTAGTCACCGCGCAAATGATTGGCAATTTTTTAGCAGGTGGTGCGGCTATCAGTGTGTTTGCCAAACAACATGGTTTGAATTTATGGATTGTTGATGCGGGTGTCAATGCCGATATTAATCCGCATGAGCAACTGATTGCTGCCAAAATAGCCAAAGGTACACAAAACTTTTTAAGCCAGCCCGCTATGACGATGGCACAATGCCTTACAGCCATTCAAGCCGGTGCAGACATAGTATTGCAACGCTATAACGCCGGCTGTCATTGCATTGGTTTTGGCGAAATGGGCATAGGCAATACCTCTTCTGCCGCTCTACTGATGCATTGTTTAACGGGTATTGATTTATCACAGTGCGTAGGGCGCGGCGCGGGTCTGGATGATGCGCAATTACAACACAAGTTAACCGTGCTTAAACACGCCCTGGCGCATCATGGCACACTGACTGATCCCTTAACCGCTCTCAGCAGCTTTGGTGGTTTTGAGATTGCTATGCTGGTAGGTGCGTACTTAAAAGCCGCTGAATTAAACATGCTGTGTCTGGTAGATGGTTTTATTAGTACGGCAGCCTTGCTGGTCGCCAGCAAGTTGTATGCTAGCGTTGTAGATTATTGTGTGTTCAGCCATGTGTCTAATGAACAAGGCCATCAGGCGTTATTAGCTTATCTTAACGGTAAGGCGTTACTCACGCTGGATTTACGTTTGGGTGAAGGCTCAGGGATTGCTTTGGCTTACCCACTGGTGCAATCTGCTGTGTTATTTTTAAATAATATGGCGACGTTTGATGAAGCGCAAGTGGCCAATAAAAATACTGACCACTAATCACTTATTGTATCTACCTTCACGCATTATTGCGCTTTTGCAGATAACGTCAATAAACCGTTGTAGACAACCTTTGAAAATCCCTCAACCCGTTGTTTACCAACTAAAAGCAACGGCACACCATTGCCCGAAGCTTGAGCAAAAGCCGCCATACCTTCGTGGCTGTCTATATTGATAGATCGATATTTATAACCATTTTTTGTTAAATGCGCGATGGCTTCTTTACAATATGCACACCACACTGCTGTATACAAAACAATATCATCCGTCGATTGCGAAGACGGCGCTGCGGTATTGATAGCCTGTAATTGCTTTGCATCAGTTGTTGTCGCGGCGGCACACAATGCAGTTAAAATAATTATCCCCGCTACTTCATTTAAAGCTGTTCTATTCATGGCGATATCTCCGTAAATACAATAGGGTCATCACGTAAAATAAAGCATAATCAGTGCCACTTTAATATTAGTTTTTTAAGCAACCTGATTACTGTAACTACTATATTCTTTACCAATACACCTACTTTACTTTACTGACTGGTTCAATTTACCAACATTTAATATCAATGTCTATTAGCCATTTTTATGCTACCGTCAGCACATTAACAGATAAAATAACACTTATCTTACAACACTAAGACGATCCCCTACGACCGCTAAGACTCACACAACATGGGTTGTTGCATTACTTTACAGACTAAATCACCCACTTGCCTCTGCTTTTCTAAACAGGCTTGGCTGATCACGATGTATTGCTAACTTTCCGGGCGTACATTTTTCACACACCTTATACACAAAGCGCTGTCTTGCTTGATGGTAGCGATTATCACCGTAGAAATTTTCATACATTTTGGTCAGCTCAGCTTTACGGTAGTTAGCCACTGCTTTTATGGCTTCATCATCGCAGCGCGTATTAGCTTTTGCTGTCAGAAATTTTTGCAACGCAACATTATCGTTAACTAAGGTTTTCACCCACAGTTTAACTTGAGCAATAAAGATATCGTGGCGCTTATCCAGTACTTTATCAATCAATTTTATTTGCCAGGCTTTTTTAGCACTGATCGGCAGACGTTGCTCGGTTAAAGCCAATGCCATGTCTTGCCCTACGCGCTTGGGTAATAAATACGTCCAATATTCCGAGCCATACAGCTCACCCATATTTTTATAATGTGCGTTAAATATCACACCGTCTCTTGTAAACACTTTATCGGCAGCCAAAGGCATCATCGCGCCGCCCGCACCTGCACTGCCTGCCAAGGCTGCAATTGTTACTTTATCAACGGTGGTTATAATTTGGTAGATGAGATCGTCAATGGCATTAATATTGAGCCAAGACTCATCTGCTGAACTATCCGCAGCTTCGATATGATTAAGGTGTATGCCATTAGAAAAACTGGCATCGCCACCCAACAATACAATCGCCTTAACCGGTAACGTGGCGACATGCTGATAAACTGATAACAGCAAGCGGCATTGTTCGGTACTCATTGCCCCGTTATGGAAATGAAAATTCAGATAAGCAATATTGTCGTCTTGCTCATACCACACCTCCTGACAGGGCAATTGTCGACCTGGCTGGGTGTAATCAATGTCGATAACTTTAATGGCTTTGCTAAACAGGTTTTTTAACGGCGACGTTGCCGAAGTAGTTTTAGGCATCACATTTTTTAAGACAAAAGTAGCGGGTAATTTTATCCCCTTAGCGCCGTCGGTTAATTGCGCTTTTAAATGGCCAATCCAAACAGCCCCATCAACAGTGGCACGGCAAATAGCATGGTTAGCCGTCGCAATAATGTCACCCGGATTGCCTCTTAGAGTATGTTCTTTATGGGCGTTAAATAAAAAAACTGGCAGTCCATAAATATTGTCCAGCACGCCTGGCGACCCATCAGCGGCGTGTATACGTCTTAAAATTTCGTCGGTTTTATGTTTTTTCCAGTTGATCGCACGATCTTGTTGCTTCATGGAAGGCCGTGTCGTACCTTTATAATCAGCACGCGTGTAATCTTGTAACTCTGGTTTAAAATGTGGTGCATCAAAAAAGCTCAAGGCTTGCCATAAGCAATCCACCGCTGCTTGGGTTACATCCCGATAAAAGCTATTACTTTTGGTAGTATTGCGCAGCGGAAAATTTTTACTGGCCCACACATCACCGGCATCCATATCTTCAGCCGCTTCCAACAAGGTAACCCCCCATTCGGTTTTACCTTCCTGTATCGCCCAATCCAAAGAAGACGGCCCACAATCCCCCTTAATTCCAGGGTGTACGATCAGGCATTTAATGCGCTCATAAATTTCTTTGGGTAAGCGCTTGGTTAAAAACGGACACAAAATTAAATCGGGTTGAAATAAATCCACACCCTCTTGCAATTGCGCCATATCGCCGCTGTGTAACTCTACGGAAACAATATAACCGGCATCGACTAGCTCGGTATAAAAACGCTGGGTTAATCCAGAAAACGCCGATGAAACAAGTAAAATACGCATTCCAATATCCTTAATATTCTAATTTACACGTACCAATCCCATTAAGAATGCGCCGCTCAAGTCGACGCACCGCCATGATCAGTTAAAATATTTTTTATGACCCTAAATACAAATACCTAACAGCAATATAAAAGACTTTGTTCTCGTTCATGCCACACATTTATAATGCATCAAACCTCAACAAAATGCGTTTCAGAACCACTAAATCGGCTACGATAATTTTGCGGATTAACCCCTAACTGCCGAACAAAAGCACGGCGCATTCGTTCCGCATCGCCAAAGCCGGCTTTATCAGCTATCACTTCTACCGATAAATGACTGCTGCCTAAATAATGCCGAGCGGCATCGATACGCGCCAACTCAACAAATTTGGCAGGTGTTATGCCTGTTTCTGTTACGAAAAAACGGGCAAAATTACGTGGACTCATACACATACGCTCAGCCAGTGTTTCTACCCGTAAATCACTGCGTAAATTCGACATGACCCAGGCTTGCAAATCTCTGACTTCTGGGCGGTGCGCTTCGCCGGTAAGATAAGCACTAAACTGCGATTGACCACCGGAACGCCTTAAAAACACCACCAGTGTACGGGCAATTGTTAGTGACAGCTCGCTCCCCCAATCTTCCTCTACCATCGATAAGGCCAAATCAATGCCAGAAGTGATGCCACCTGATGTGGAAATGGCCCCATCACGGACAAAAATTCTGTCGGGCTCTACTTTTACGGCGGGGTAATCTGTGGCCAAACGCTTACAAAACAGCCAGTGACTGGTGGCTTTTAGACCATTCAATAAGCCGGTTTCTGCCAGCAAAAAAGCCCCCGTACACACCGAAGCCATACGTCTAACATTAGGTGCAATCGCTTTGACCCACGCTTGTAATTCTGGATCACACAGTAAGCAATCTATATTGGTGGCTCCGGCAATCAACAAGGTGTCTATGCCATCATGAATATCGTTATATGATTTGTCGGCAATAATTTGTAAACCACAGGAAGAGATTAATGCGCCTTGCTTAGCAGCAATGACCTGTAATGTGTAGGCAGGTTGCTGCATTTGGCCGGATTGCTGCAAACCGTAGTTGGCGAAGGCAAACACTTCCATAGGGCCTGTGACATCAATAATTTCAACACCCGGATAAACAACGATAGCCACCGTTTTGGGCTTAACATCATTTTTTTGAGTGGCATCCGCCATTATTTTGGGTAATATCACAGATTTCATTACGCCCCCTGATATAAATTAACGCCACAACAAGCACACCACACGCTATAGGAAGCAAATTTTTACAAGAACTATATTTTTACGCAAGTTACTTTTAAAGCTTATGAGTACGCTGGTATGATCCCTCATTTTCTGCCACTGAACAATGACAGCACTCCCTCATTTTCTGCCAAAATTTGGGCTGGGGGTTTATTTAGAAACATTTTAAATTTCCTAAAATAACGTTCAATTATATGGAAATCTAACCTCAAAATATGTGAACTATTTCACATGAAAAATGGTGAATTCAATGTCAGTATTCACTTCCCCTTTTAAAAAAAGGGATACGTACTTATTTCCCAGGCGTTAACAACGCATAAGCCTTATAGCTTGTAATACCTTTGCTGTAAGTACCGTACACGGTAATCTGTCTCCTATCGTTAATGGCCAGGGCATTTTCCAATAACCAACCACTGTTTTTCGGCAATAGGGTATTAAGGTCTAGCATCTTGCCCTTTTGGTAAATAAAGGCGTGATTACCTTTGGGAACACCATTTTCAGAGTAACTACTGTTACCCACCACCTGGCCTTTGTTGTTTAATGCGTTAGGTTTACTCGCACCCGTACCCGATACATCATTAATACCCAATGTACCCAGATCGGTCATTTTGCCTTTAAACCACAAAAAACCATGCACGCCCTTGTAATCTTTACCCTCATAAACATCACTTTCGCCCAGTACCTGTCCAATCGAATTGATGGCAATAGCATAACTTTGGCTATTACCTTCAGGGCTGGCACTAATAGCACCCAAATTAGTCATTTTGCCATTAGCCCATAAAAAGGCACGATTGCCTTGATCAACACCTGCTTTAGTAATGAAAGAACTCCATCCGGTTACCTGGCCGTTATCATTAATGGCGCTAGCAAAACTATAGCTACTACCATCCGTAGAAAAATCTAAAGCACCCAGGTCAACCAATTTGCCAGCCGTCCATAAAAAAGGATGGTAGCCTAACCATGTTCCCTTTTTGTCGTAATAGACACTAGTGCCTACTGCCTGGCCTTTATTGTTCAGCAAGGAACCCACTATTTCGGAATCACCATCAGAACGACTATAAGGCGTATAACTAAAACTGGCACCGATACCATTGGCATCTGTACCTAAACTGCCAAGGGCTTTGGCTTTACCATTGAGGGTTAAAAAGGCGCGTCTGCCTTTATCCATGCTTTTTTCATAGTAGAGATCATCACCGTACACATTACCTTTCGCATTGATTGCATTCACTTTGCTGGTAAAAAACCCCACGGACTGCGTATTAACCATGGTCATCTTTTTAGTGCTACTCCACAGAAAAGCACGGGGGCCCATCTCATTACCCTTAACTATGTAGGTACTGGTTCCGGCTACCTGGCCTGCATCGTTGATAGCCGCCGGAATGCTGTTACCATACTGATTAACATCCGTGCCCAAAGTACCCAGTGGATACATTTTTCCCTGCTTCCACAATACAGCACGATTACCAAAGGTAGAAAAACCATCGCTGCTGTCCTCACGGCGTGTACCAATAACTTGCCCTTTGTTATTTAAAGATCGGTTGCCAATAGGGATGGTATAGGTGGTGTTTTTTATTTTTTCGGGTGTTAGCAGTACAACCGAATAACCAGCCGCCCAACTAAAACTAGGCGGCAAACACAGTAAGCTAATAACCATTATGCGTAAAGTGCCGCGAAAGGCTGTATTCCTGTTTTTAAGAGATGGGTGTCCAGGCAATGAGCTGATTTGAATAGTCATGTTATGTACTCCTTAAAAAGCGTTATGGTTTTTGCAGAACGTAAACGACGCCGCAAACCCCTTTTTCCCCTTTGTCATTGGGGCAAGACAGCGAGCTGTCAGCGAATTCGCCCACTAAAATGGTTTTGGCATTACCAGATATGGCAACAGCAGCGCCTAAATCATTACTTTTGCCATCTGGTGTTGTAGCACCGTTAATGACCATCTGCGCTGACCAAGTATTTTGTTTACTGGCGGGATTGTAGTGCCGTGTATACAAAAATGCGGAACCGATGGGCACATTAGGCCCCGAACCAATAACCGCATTGTTTCCAGAATCATCTAAATCCAGCGAAAAGCCAAATCGTCCGCGTTCCAGTATATTTGAGCCCAGCTTGGCTTCTTGAACCCAAACAGCCTGTTGTGGCTTGAATTGAAAAACATAGGCACTCCCTTTATCACCAATGAGAGCGGTGTCACCTGACTTAGACAATGCTGCTGAACGTCCAAACACATGTAAATCCGGGTCTGGCGTGCCCTTATCCAACGGTTGCAACACGGCGGCCATTTTCCAAACCCCCTTAATCTGTTGATAGACATAAGCGGACGTTAAATACACTTGGGTAGCCGGAGAGCCAATTAATACTCGATTACCGTCACCTGATATGGCGACTGATTGGGCAAAATTGGAGACGGAAATTTTAGAATTATTACTGTTGGGTCTATTCAGACGGGTTTTTAAAGCCCAGTGTTTGTTGCTTCTGACGAAAATATAAGCGGCGCTATTTTTGCTGGCACCCCAGTTAATGCCGGATGAATTACCAATAACGGCGGTATTGCCATCATCAGAGACCGCGATAGATATGCTTCTAAAGGTTTGATCAAAATCAGTAATCACGGGCAGAGTTAGTTTTTGCTGCTCCGTCCACTGTGTGCCATTGCGTACAAAAACGTAAATGGCAACAGCCTTGGGTACTTTGCCGTTGGAATCTACGGCAATGGGCGCTATAACGGTATTGCCATCTGCTGAAATGGCTATGGTGTTATCATCCCAGAAACTTGCCCCACGGCTCCCTGTTTTATCATCATGCGCGGTTAACTTTGCCTGTTGTACCCAGATTTTGCCAGCACGCACATAAACGTGAATTTCTGCCGTGGTCTTTGAGAAAAAATCAAAACCTGCCCCAGCAATGGCGGTGTTACCATCACGGGAAATAGCGACATCTTCCGCAAAAAGTGTACCGGCATTTTTGGTGAATTTATCAACTACTTTCCATACAGGTGCGGCGTGTACCTGGGTAACTGCTGCCAGTAAAATAATAAAAATAGTGAAAGATCGGATGAAATAATGGGCTTGGTGTTTCATTGGTTTCTCCTGGTTAAATTACGGTGGCATAACGCTCAATACAATAACTGGGTTTTTGGGGTAACGAGACTACCTTCTCATGGTTATGCAACTATTTTGATACCGTAATATTGTAAAGCCCTGGTAATTTTCCTTTGGCATCAGGCTCCCCAAACTGTAACGTATGTTTTCCAACGGAGAGCGGCTTAATCATCACAAAATAACCATCCCCAATCGCCCCTTTAACAATGTACGGTTTACCCTTATTGAGGTTCTTATAACAAGCTCCATTGACAGATATCAATAGGTTATTAACTGACGGTACCTTGTAATCAAACACAGGGGTTTGTACCCGATACGGTGATTGACACGATGTTAGTTTTTTGGGATTACACGTTTTCGGCAAGCCTTTAACTTCCATTCCATCAATTATTAAATTACGAGCACCAAACACATTATTAAGATCATGTTTTGCTTTTGCCCGAAGCTCTGCCACCGTAAAATTAGTTTTTTGAATATGTTTATTGTCACTGGAACAAGCCTCGTTATCCCAGGAATAAGCGCCCTGTGTAAAAAAAAGCGCTGTACCATAAGGCATTGTGCAATTACGTCCTTTGGCAGGAAATTTATCTGTTGGTCCGCCTAAAAACCAAACGCTACCCTTTTGCCCTATTTTGCAATTAGCCGTATCTAAAATTGGATTGCGGGTATAGGGTAAAGAATAGGCAAATTGAAACCACTTCGCTGACCAAACGCTGTAGCTAAAGCCTTCATATTTGAGTTTTGGTGACACTACTTCAAATCCTTTAGCCGCTAGAGTAGCTTTGGCTGTTAGCAACATTAAAACAATAGAGGTAAGAAAAATAATAAAAGATCGGATGAAATAATGGGTTTGGTGTTTCATTTTTTTCTCCTGGTTAAATTACAGTGGCACAACTTTAACGCGGTGGCCGTAACAGGGGGCTATGCTTAACCGATGCCTACAACCATCAATCTTTATCGATGCTTAGGCAGCACACGTTGCAACAAATACCCACTTTCGTCTGTATAGCCCACAATATCCCCACGGTTATTCATGTCGGTTATGTTAATGAAGGTAGTCGTCAATTCCACGGCAGTTGGATTGTCAAACAAATCACGTAAGTTCAACCGTACACCTGGTTTAGGTACAACCGACATTCCGCACCCCGCTCAACGTAAAAATTATTTAAACTGTATAGCCTATTAACATG
>NZ_FUKI01000098.1 GCF_900163755.1 Crenothrix polyspora
ATTGGCGTAATTTGCCAATCGCAGCAGCTGCATGAGATTCCCCGCACTTTTAATCACACCCAACTGCGATATTGTTCAGGGTTACTATTTTAGTAAACCCTTATCGGTTAAAGATTTTAATGACTGGGTGGTACAATCAAAACAAATAATGACTACCCGCTTAATACAGGAAAAAATGTAATACGGCTGGTGTGGGGTTGGGGTAACGCGAGGAACCCCAACACATGATGCACCACATTGCCCGGCTTCGTTACCTCACCCCAACTTACAAAACGTGTTCTAACTTAAACAGGTAGCTGTAAAATAAGAAACGCTGGCGGCGTGAATTACCTCAACAATCAAACATCGCCTTTTTGCGGATGCTGTCGCTGATCGGGACTTTGTAACTTATTCAACGCATTAATATACGCTTTAGCAGAAGCAATCACAATATCGGTATCTGCTCCCAAGCCATTAACAATACGCCCTGCTTTTTCAAGACGCACGGTAACCTCACCCTGGGAATCAGTACCATTAGTGATGTTATTAACCGAATACAGTTCTAAAACCGCATTGGACATCACCAGTTTTTCAATGGCTTTTAAGCTGGCATCTACCGCACCACCACCGCCTGCATTACCAGTAAGCTCCTGATTATTAATCCGTAACGTTACTTTTGCATTGGGTATTTCACCCGTTTCTGAGCAAACTTTTAACGCAATAAGCTTGATGTATTCATCTTCGGCTTCAAATCCTGCTTCTAAAATCAACATCTGTAAATCTTCATCAAAAATTTCGTGTTTTTTATCGGCCAATTGCTTAAAGCGCGAGAAGGCATCATTTAATTCGGCTTCAGAGGCAAACTCAAAACCCAGTTCTATCACACGGCTTTTAAAAGCGTTACGACCAGAATGCTTGCCTAATACCATGCGATTTGCCGACCAACCCACATCTTCAGCCCGCATGATTTCGTAAGTCTCGCGGCTTTTTAACACGCCATCTTGGTGAATACCTGCCTCATGGGCGAAGGCATTGGCACCGACAATCGCTTTGTTGGGCTGTACCGGAAAACCAGTGATCGACGAAACCAGCTTGGAACAGGTCAAAATTTCCCGTGTATCAATGCGGGTTTGGCAATCAAAGACATCATGGCGAGTACGCACGGCCATCACTATTTCTTCTAACGAAGCGTTACCAGCACGTTCACCCAGGCCGTTGATAGTACATTCCACTTGCCGCGCGCCGTTCATTACCGCCGCCAAGGAATTGGCCACCGCAAGACCTAAATCATTATGGCAATGCACCGAAAAAATCGCCTTATCCGCATTAGGAATGCGCTGGATTAAATTGGCAATAGTCGCGCCAAACTGCTGCGGCACGCTATAACCCACGGTATCCGGTATGTTGAGCGTTCTAGCGCCAGCATTAATCACCGCTTCCAAAATACGGCACAAGAAATCTTCATCAGAACGTCCCGCATCTTCCGGTGAAAATTCCACATCATCGGTGTACTGCCGCGCGCGTTTTACCGCTCGCACCGCATGTTCAATCACTTGTTCCGGTGTCATCTGCAATTTCATTTGCATGTGTATCGGCGAAGTGGCAATAAAAGTATGGATACGCGATTGCTTAGCGCCTTTCAATGCTTCACCAGCACGGTCGATGTCTTTATCTAAAGCTCTGGCCAAACCACACACGGTGCTGTCTTTTATAACGTTAGCCACTGCCTGTACCGATTCAAAATCACCAGGACTTGCCGCAGGAAAACCAGCTTCGATAATATCCACACGCAAGCGTTCCAACGCCCGTGCTATTCGGACTTTTTCATCACGGGTCATCGACGCGCCAGGGCTTTGCTCACCATCGCGCAAGGTGGTATCAAATATAATTAATTTGTCTTTCATAAAAACGCCATTCAGGGAAAACACGCCACACTCAGTGAGGCATGTATAAAATTAAGGTAGGTTTGGATGTGTTTAATAACAAAGATGTATGCCCCTTAGGGCAGAAATCTTAAAGACAGGAATGCAGCGCCACAAAAACAAATGTTTGCGGCGGCGCTAAAAGCAGATACAGAAGTTATATTATATTCAACCATCACAAGACTATACGCCAATCAAAGTAGGCACTCAAGCAGATTTTACGGCTTATTCGCTTGCATTCTGCGTTTACGGCGACGCATTACCAAGGTAATTACCGGCCCTGACACTGCATAAGCTAAAAATAACAGAAATAGCATGGTCTGCGGTTGCGCCATAATAAAAGCAATGCTTAGCATAACCGAAATAGCGACAAAAAAAGGTACTTTGCCTTTAAGATCAATTTCTTTAAAACTAGAGTAGCGAAAGTTACTCACCATAAGTAAACCGGTACTCATGGTTAACAGTACGGCTATATAGCTTAACGATTCGGGGTTATAACCACGATCTAAACAAAACCAGATAAACCCCGCCAAAACTGCCGCTGCCGCAGGGCTGGGTAAGCCCTGAAAATAACGTTTGTCTGCTGTGCCCACTTGAGTATTAAACCGTGCCAAGCGTAATGCACCGCCTGCGGTATGTACAAAAGCAGCAAATAATCCTAGCTTGCCTAAACTGAAAAATGCCCATAAATACATCACTAAACCCGGTGCTACACCAAATGACACCATGTCAGATAGACTGTCGTACTGCACGCCAAACTCACTTTGGGTATTGGTTAATCTGGCAACACGCCCGTCTAAGCCATCTAATATCATAGCAACAAAAATGGCGATGGCAGCCGTTTCAAAGCGCCCGCCCATTGCCGAAATTATCGCGTAAAAACCTGAAAACAAGGCACCGGTGGTAATCAAATTGGGTAATAAATAAATGCCTCGACGGCGAATAGAACGTTTTTCTGTTGTCATAACTGTTTCCTGTCATCCTTGTGCTTAATGCGTTAACGTTGGTAAACGAGGTCACTGCCTTTGAATTATACAATATTTAAGATTAGCCGCAGCATTCAACTTCCCTAAACAGGAAAATAGAGTTATATTTTTTAGCGCACAAAAAAGGCAGCCTATAGCTGCCTTTTTTATCACTGCTGATAACGCTTAAGACAGTTTTTCTTTAATACGTGCCGCTCTACCTGTCAAATCACGCAGGTAATACAACTTGGCGCGACGAACATCGCCACGACGTTTAACGATAATTTCACTGATAATAGGGCTGTGTGTTTGGAAAACACGCTCAACACCGGTGCCATGAGAAATTTTTCTAACGGTAAAAGCCGAATTTAAGCCACGGTTACGCTTAGCGATAACAATGCCTTCAAACGCCTGAATTCTTTCGCGCTCGCCTTCTTTTACTCTAACCTGTACCACAACAGTATCACCTGGACTAAATTCAGGAATTTGTCTTAACTGTTCGTTTTCCAATTCATCAATAATATTACTCATTACCACACCCTAGTTAACTTCAACTTTAAACTGTTTGAGCAGACGCTGTTGTTCTGCACTTAAATTCTTTTTTTCCAGCAAATCCGGCCGTCTTTGCCAGGTTCTGCCTAAGGCTTGCTGCATACGCCAACTGGCAATTTCGGCATGATTGCCGCCGAGCAGCACCTTGGGCACATCTAAATCTTGCAGACTCTCTGGCCGCGTATAATGCGGACAATCCAATAAACCATCACTGTGCGAATCTTGGTTGGCCGATTCTTCATCACCCAACACACCGGGCAATAATCGCGTTACGGCATCAATAACGACTAATGCTGCCAATTCACCACCGCTGATAACATAATCACCCATCGACCATTCTTCATCACAATCCAGTGTAACAAAACGTTCGTCAATGCCTTCATAACGCCCTGCTACCAAAATCAGCTGACCTAGCGCACAGGCATTCGCCAACAAAGCCTGGGTAATCACCTTACCTTGTGGACTCAAATAAACAACTTTAGTTAATTCACCCGCACCGTGCTTTGCAGCCTCAACTGCATCATGCAAAGGCTGATATTTCATCACCATACCAGGACCACCGCCATAAGGCCGATCATCCACAGTTTTATGTCGGTCGTGGGTATAATCTCTGGGATTCCAGGTTGACACGCTAACAATCCCGCGCTCTATGGCGCGACCTGTTACCCCGTGTACCACAGCGGACGAAATCATGTCGGGAAACAAGCTGATAACGTCAAAACGCAGCGCGGTCACTAAAAATCAAGCTCCCAATCAACCACCATTAAACCGGCTGCCAGATCAATACTGATAATAGTTTGACCTTGCAAG
Source organism: Crenothrix polyspora (assembly GCF_900163755.1). Lineage (GTDB taxonomy): Bacteria > Pseudomonadota > Gammaproteobacteria > Methylococcales > Methylomonadaceae > Crenothrix > Crenothrix polyspora. Next base: position 4,229 of record NZ_FUKI01000098.1, read on the forward strand.
AACGGAATGGCACGATCTCTGTCACCTTTAACGATAACAACATCGTTAGCGCCCGTTTCCATCAGGCTGTCGACAATACCGAAGTTATTCCCTTGCGTATTTTCAACCCGCAAACCAACCAGGTCAAACCAGTAATACTCATTGCCAGCCACCTTAGGTAATCGGTTTTGCTCAACCAGAATATCCCAACCTGCCAAAGTAGCAGCAACATCTCGGTCGGAAATACCTTCAATTTCAGCAACAATAGCTTTACCCTGAACCCTGCCACCCAGTACTTTAACACGCTGAGTCTCAGTGCCTTTTTGCAGCGTCCACGGCGAGTACTTGATAATATTGTCAGTCGGTTCAGTAAAAGAATACACTTTGACCCAACCTTTAATACCAAAAACGCCAGAAATTTTCCCAACGTTAATCAGTTTTTCCGTAGTCAAAAGTTACGCAGCAGCCTTCAGCGCGTCTTTAATCAATTTTGCAACGCGTTCAGATGGCTGAGCGCCGGTTGCTTTCCAATAGTCAACGCGGGCGCTGTCTAAACGCAATCTTTCTTCATTGCCGCGTGCTAAAGGATTAAAAAATCCAACACGTTCAATATAACGACCATCGCGTGAACTTCTGCTATCGGTTACTACAACGTGGTAAAAAGGGCGATTTTTAGCGCCGCCTCTTGAAAGACGAATGGTTACCATTCTTAATTCCTCAAAATCATTTAGTCATTGTTAATCCACCTATTGTACGCGATTTTTTGCATAAGTGAAAAACAAAATAAAACTACCGGTAATCTAGCGTCGCATACCGCCACGTATATTGCCTTTCATACCGCGCAACATATTGGCCATATTGCCGCCTTTTATTTTTTTCATCATTTTTTGCATCATCAGATATTGCTTGAGTATGCGATTAACATCTTGTAATTGTTGGCCAGCACCATCGGCAATACGTTGCTTACGCGTACCTTTAATCAAATCAGGGTGCTTGCGCTCTTGTTCCGTCATCGAACAAATGACGGCCACTTGGCGCGAAATCTCTCTGTCATTGATTTTAGCTTTCATTTCTGGAGTAATTTTACCCAGTCCTGGCAACTTATCGATCATGGAGCTGACACCGCCCATTTCCTGCATTTGCTGCAATTGCTCACGAAAATCGTTCATATCAAAAGGTTTGCCCTTTTGCATTTTCTTGGCAAACTTTGCTGCGCGTTCTTTGTCGACATTTTGCTCAATCTGCTCAATCAAGCTGAGCATATCGCCCATACCCAAAATACGCGAAGCCAAGCGATCTGGATGGAATGGCTCTAAGGCATCGGTTTTTTCGCCCGACCCCATAAACTTAATCGGCTTGCCAGTGATATGACGTATCGATAACGCCGCCCCACCACGCGCATCACCGTCGGTCTTGGTGAGGATAACACCGGTTAATGGCAACGCATCGTTAAAGGCTTTGGCAGTAATCGCCGCATCTTGTCCGGTCATGCTATCGACCACAAACAAGGTTTCGATAGGATTGATGGCGGCATGTAAGGCTTTAATTTCGCCCATCATTTCATCATCAATGTGCAATCGGCCAGCGGTATCAATAATGATGACATCGAGGAATTTCTTTTTTGCCGCTTCTATGGCATTTTTAGCAATGTCTATAGGACTTTGGCTGATGTCGCTGTCATAAAAATCAACACCGATTTCTTCTGCCAATACCTGCAATTGCTTGATAGCCGCAGGACGGTACACGTCGACACTGACCACACCAACTTTCTTTTTTTGATTTTGTTTAAGCCAGCGCCCCAGTTTAGCAACCGTGGTGGTTTTACCCGCGCCTTGTAAACCGGCCATTAAAATAACGACTGGCGGTACTGCTCTGAAATTTAAGGTTTCATTGGCAGCCCCCATCACCTTAACCAGCTCAGCCTGAACCAGTTTAATCATAGCTTGTCCTGGCGACAGACTGCTTTGCACATCTTGACCCAGTGCGCCCGCCTTCACTTGTTCAATAAAGTCGTTAACTACCGACAAAGCCACGTCGGCCTCAAGCAAGGCCATACGGACTTCACGCAGGGTGTCCTTAATATTGTCCTCAGTCAGTCGGCCCTGGCCCTTCAGTTTTTTAAGGGTACCACTTAATCGATTACTTAAATTATCAAACATATCTAGGTCTGTATTATTACGCCAAAGGAAACCGTGCCAGCACAAATGCACTAGGACTATTGTGAGGCTTAGTTTAACATACTAGGTAAAACCTTTGCACTCGCTGTGAGGCCAGTCATCACCTTAAAAGACTCACTGTCACAATCGAGCGAGCAAACTGTTTATAATTAATAGGCGCGGCTGTGATTAATCCTCAAATAAAAACCTCATGATCATTTTGATACTTGGCCTCATCGCCATCATGGCTTATCTTGGCGAAACCGGCTTGATTATTCGGCGATTTTACCAAAACAGCAACGCAAAAACCCCGTATTTAGCTTGGCTAGCAGTGAGCACACATTTGTCGTCCATCGCTCTGAGTGTGCAACACCATAATGCGTTTAATTTTGGCTTTTTTACCATTGGCTCACTGATTGCTTTAATGGCCAGCATGTTACTGCTGATGACCTCGCTGAACAAACCCGTGGTTCAACTGGGTATTGTGTTATTTCCCCTGACCGGATTAATGTTAGCGCTGGCGATGATTATCCCTCAACAAACCCATCGCTTGCTTGCCAGTAACTGGCAAATGAACACCCATATTTTAAGCTCGGTGATTGCGTTTGGCTTGTTAAACATTGCTGCTTTACAAGCTATTTTGTTGTACATCCAAAATCAGCAACTGAAAAGCCATCCACCCAAGCGTTTTATTCAAAAATTGCCTTCTTTGCAAACCATGGAAGTGTTGCTGTTTCAAATGCTGGGTGCGGGGATATTTTTTCTCACCGTCTCGTTAGGCAGTGGTTTTTTGTTTATTGAAGACTTGTTCGCACAGCATTTGGTACACAAAACCGTGCTGTCGATACTGGCGTGGTTTATATTTTCTGGCTTATTAGTCGGCAGAAGCCGTTACGGCTGGCGCGGTAAAACCGCTATTCAATGGACGCTGATTGGCTTTGTCGCTTTGTTATTGGCTTATTTTGGCAGCAAACTCGTGTTGGAACTGATTTTACAACGACAATAACGCTAGGGTAGTTTTTCGCGACAGCAAACCACTACAGCGAACACAGCACAGCTTATTGGAAGAAATTCTTTTTGAAAATCCGCGAAATAGTCAATATTAATACGATAGGTAGTCGCTGTTGGTTTATTGCAAACCATGTTAATCAGCGCATTAGTGTTGAAGTTATCAGGAATACACTGGCTGCCATCCTACTAAAACCCGTAAGCTTAAGGCTTGGCGGGTTTTTTGTTGCCTATTGATATGTAATGGTATTCTTTTATTCCCCTTTAAAACTTTAGACCAACCCCATGACCGCCCTACAAACCCTGCTTTCAGCCTACCGCAATGCCGCCCAAACCCACCGCGAAAAAGGTACGTATTTTGAAGACCTAATTTGCACTTATTTACGTAATGAGGCCAGTTATAAGGATTTGTACAGCCAAGTGTGGGTTTATGCGGATTGGGCGCGTGAGCAAGACTTAGATGCCCGTGATACTGGCATCGATTTGGTGGCCAAAACAGCGGGAACCGACGAATTCCACGCTATACAATGTAAATTTTATGCTGAGGATTACCGAATCCAAAAAAGCGATATTGACAGCTTTTTTACCGCGTCGGGTAAAAAGCCATTTACGCACCGGATTATTATTAGCACTACCAACAATTGGAGCGAACACGCCGAAGACGCGCTACAAGATCAACAGCCGCCAGTCAGCAAGATTGATTTAAATGATTTGGAAAACAGCCAAATTGATTGGGCGAGTTACCAACCTTATCAACCCACGGTACTGAAGGCAAAGAAACAGTTACGCGACCACCAAACCGCCGCCTTGAATGGTGTGGAATTGGGTTTAGAAAATGCTGAGCGCGGAAAGCTGATTATGGCCTGTGGCACGGGCAAAACCTTTACCAGCCTTAAGATTGCCGAAAAACTCGCCGGTAAAGGCAAACGCGTGTTGTTTTTAGTGCCGTCGTTGTCTTTGTTATCACAGACTTTGACCGAATGGACGCAAGAGACTGCCACGCCGTTGCACAGCTTTGCCGTGTGTTCGGATAGCGATGTCGGCAAGAAGCGCAAAAAAGACGATGACATCGTACAAACCTTCACCCATGAGTTGCGCTACCCCGCCACCACTAACGCGGCACGGCTGGCAGAAGCAATGGCCAAACGCTACGACCTGCGCCACATGAACGTGGTGTTTTCCACCTACCATTCCATTGAGGTGATTAGCAACGCCCAAATACACCATGCTATGGCTGATTTTGACCTGATCATTTGTGACGAAGCGCACCGTACCACCGGCGCAACCTTTGACGATGCTGACGAATCCATGTTTGTTAAAGTCCACGATGCTGATTTTATCAAGTCCGCCAAACGCCTGTACATGACCGCCACCCCCAGAATTTATGGCGATATGGCCAAGGCGACCGCAGAAAAAGACAACGTGGCTTTATGCTCGATGGATGATGAAACGCTGTTCGGGCAAGAGCTGTATGTGATTAGCTTTTCCGAGGCGGTAAAGCGGGAATTGTTGGTGGATTATAAAGTGATCGTGTTGGCGATAGATGAAGCGCACGTTAGCCAAAAGCTGCAAAAGTTGCTGGCGGATGAAAACAACCAGCTTAAAGTGGATGATGCCGCCAAGATTATCGGTTGCTGGAAGGCGTTATCCAAACAAGGCTCAGCGCAAGATTTAAGCGATGATGCCAACCCCATGCGCCGTGCCGTAGCGTTTTGCCAAGTCATAGAACCTGCAAACAATCCCAGAACCCATAAAGTCAGTTCCAAAAATATTGCCAGCATGTTTCAGGCCGTGGTGGAGGCGTATCGGGAAGAGGAGCTTAAAGACGACCGCAACACACAACCCGCGCTTAGCCTGGAATGTGAGGCCGCGCATATCGACGGCAGCATGAATGCCAGCGAAAAAGAAGCCAAGCTGACGTGGCTAAAAGCCGAAACACCGGATAACACTTGCCGCGTTTTAAGCAATGTCCGTTGTTTATCCGAAGGTGTGGATGTTCCGGCTTTGGATGCGGTGCTGTTTTTAACACCGCGTAATTCTCAGGTGGATGTGGTGCAATCGGTGGGGCGGGTAATGCGTTTGGCGGCTGGCAAAAAGCGCGGTTATATTGTGTTGCCGGTGGTTATCCCCGCTGGCATGGAACCGCATAAGGCACTGGATGACAACAAGACCTACAAAGTCGTCTGGCAAGTGCTACAAGCTTTACGCGCCCATGATGACCGCTTTGATGCCATGATTAACAAGCTGGATTTAATCGGTAAAGACACCAGCAAAATGGAAGTGATTGCCATTACTGACAAAATCAGCCGTAAAAGCAAACGGGAAGCCGGTAAAAAAGACACGGGCAAAGGTGAGTTTGGCATTGGCAAAAAGGTTAAAAAAGACTACGGCCCCGAACCGGAGAAAGTGGAAATCCCGTTTGAAATTGACGACATCCAACGCGCCATTTATGCCAAGGTGGTGAAAAAATGCGGCAACCGTGGCCATTGGGAAGATTGGGCGAACGACATTGCCAAAATTGCCCGCACCCATATCACCCGCATTCAGGCGATTTTAGATACGCCCACCAATACCGAAGAAATCGCCGCCTTTAATGCCTTTGCCAAGGAATTACGCGACGATCTGAACAATGCTATTACCGATAATGAAATTGTCGAAATGTTGGCACAGCACCTGATTACCAAGCCGGTGTTTGATGCGCTGTTTCAAGATTACAGCTTTGCCCAACACAACCCGATGTCGCTAGCCATGCAAGACATTTTGGACAAGTTGCAGGAACATCATATCGACAAAGAAGCCGATACCCTGCAACGCTTTTATGACAGCGTAAAAATGCGTGCTGAAGGCATCGACAACGCGGCTGGCAAACAAAAGATTGTGGTGGAGCTGTACGATAAGTTTTTCCGTAATGCCTTTCCGCGTATGACCGAGAAATTGGGCATTGTTTATACGCCGGTGGAAGTGGTGGATTTTATTATCCACAGCGTGAATGACGCGCTACAAAACGAGTTTGGCCAAACTTTGGGTGATAAAAACGTTCACATTATTGATCCGTTTACCGGAACCGGCACGTTTATTACTCGTTTGCTGCAAAGCGGTTTAATCAGCCCCGCGCAACTGCCTTACAAGTACCAAAACGAGATTCATGCCAACGAGATTGTGTTGCTGGCCTATTACATTGCCGCGATTAATATTGAAGCGGTGTATCACGAATTGGTGGGTGGTGCGTACCAGCCTTTTAATGGCATTTGTTTAACCGATACATTCCAGTTGTATGAAAAAGACGATTTGGTTAGCCAGATTTTGGTGGACAACAGCGCACGGCGTACCAAGCAAAAAGCTTTGGATATTCGGGTGATTATTGGTAATCCACCGTATTCAACAGGGCAGGACAGCGCGAATGACAACAATGCCAACGTGACGTATGAATCTTTGGACGGCAAAATCCGCTCAACCTATGCCGCAAATTCCACCGCCACCAACAAAAACGCTCTATACGATTCCTATATACGGGCGATTCGGTGGGCAAGTGATCGCGTGGGTGATAGCGGTATCATTGGCTTTGTCACCAATGCGGGTTTTATTGAAGCCAATACCGCCGACGGTTTACGCAAGTGCTTAGCCGATGAATTTAGCAGTATTTATATTTTTCATTTACGTGGTAATCAACGCACATCAGGCGAATTATCACGCAGAGAAGGCGGTAAAATTTTTGGCAGTGGCAGCCGCGCACCAATTGCCATTACCATTTATATCAAAAATCCCAACGCAACAGAAAACGGCAAAATCTACTTTCACGATATTGGCGACTATTTAACCCAAACACAGAAACTGGAAAAAATAAGCGACCTAAAAGGCATTAACGGTATTACAGCAGCGGATGGCTGGCAAAAAATAATTCCCGACCAACATAATGATTGGTTAAATCAGCGTGATGACAGTTTTAGCGGTTTTATTGTACTGGGGGATAAAAAAGGGAATTCCATCAAACTATTTGAAAATTTTTCGCAGGGCATTGGTACTAGTCGAGATGCGTGGTGTTACAACGCCAGCAAAACTACTGTAGCAAGGAACATGAAACGAATGATTGATTTCTACAATAGCGAATTATCAAGATTTAATGCTATACATGGAGTTCAAACTCGAAAAGTTCGTGAATCGTTAGCAGAAGGATTTATAAATACTAATTCAACGCAAATCAGTTGGTCAAGCAGCCTAATACTAGACTTTATAAGTGGGAAAAATGGCAAATATGACTCCCAATATATTACTCAGAGTTTATATAGACCATTTACAAAACAATCGTTATATTTTGACGGTATGTTCAATCATCGTGTAGGACAAATGCTAAGCATTTTTCCAAATTCAAATGTAGAAAATAAAGCTAATGTAGTAATCGTTCTTCCGAATAAAGGCGAAGACCGTCAATTTTCAGTTATAGCCAGCAAAGTTATTCCTGATATGCATGCTATACATGGTGGTCAGTGTTTCCCTCTGAATCTGTACGAACCCACACTTGACGCTGAACAGCCCAATGGAAAAACAAAACAAGCCGACCTATTCGGTAACGATGACATCGGGCAAAATGTTGATGTTTTTGAACAAGCCGCAAATCAGCCCCGCTATACCGTTAAAGATGGCATTACCGATGCCGGTTTAGCGCACTTTCAAACCGCCTACCCAAACGAAACCCTCAACAAAGAAGACCTGTTTTATTACATCTACGGCTTGCTGCATTCAGAAGACTACAAAACCCGCTATGCCGATAACCTGACCAAAGAATTACCGCGCATACCCTGCGTAATACAAGCGGCGGATTTTTGGGCATTCAGCAAAGCAGGTCGCGCCTTAGCCGAATGGCACATCAACTATGAAACCGTTGTTCCGTATCCCGTCACCTTCGATTGCGGCAAAACCAAATTTGGTGATTTAAAAGACGCGGATTTTTACGTCACCAAAATGAAGTTTGCCGACAAAAACGACAAATCCACCGTGGTTTACAACCACAAAATTACCCTAAAAGACATTCCATTGGTGGCTTATGAGTACGTGGTAAACGGCAAACCCGCACTGGAATGGGTAATGGAACGGCAAGGCGTAAGCACCCACAAAGACAGCGGCATCGTGAACAATGCCAACGATTGGGCAATAGAAACCATGAAAAATGCCCGTTATCCGTTGGAATTGTTTCAGCGAGTGATTACGGTAAGTTTGGAGACTATGAAGATTGTTAATGCCTTGCCACCCTTAGATATTACGGTCTAACCGGCTAAATAAACTACAATATCTCCTTACATTTCAATATTTCCATAGTAATTATAATAATTTTATTATATGATTTTCTCCCTATTCGACTACACTTCTGAAAATGGTAACAACGAAATTAAGGAGTGGACGAACGGATTACAAAAAACAGATCGGGCAAAGCTAAATGCAAAACTCGACATGCTGACATCTAAAGGCCACGAACTATTTCCACACGTACTGACCGACACACCTACGCCAGGCATCCAAAAGCTTAGGGTAAAAGGCAAAGTTCAGCTTAGGCCAATGTTATGCAAAGGCCCGATTGATAACGAAAAAGAGTACACCTTACTGATAGGTGTAACCGAACGTGATTCTAAATTTGTACCTGATAAAGCAGATCAAACCGCGAACCAACGTAAACAAATAATTAAAAACAATCCTACGAGGAGATGTCCCAATGAAAGAATTAGTTAAAACACTGGTATCTGAATTTGGTGATAAAGAATACGCCCATGCTTATATGGAAGAATTTTCCAATATGGCTATCGCTGCACAAATAAAAGCATTACGCGAACAACGCAACTGGACACAACATCAACTTGCACAAGCCGCCAATATGAAGCAAGAACGCATTTCTGCACTTGAAGATGTTGATTACGATGCGTGGACAATCAAAACCCTACGCAAACTCGCCAAGGCTTTTGATTTGACAGTGAAAGTATCTTTTGAAAAATTTAGTACCGGCATCTTAGATATACCCAAAATGGATCAGCAATCTCTAAAACGCACATCACGGACAGAAGATTTAATAGCGTTTTCTCAAAACGGATATGGGCATGGCGAAGCGCCATTGTGGGGCAATCCAGTAAAAACTGGGCAATCCACTGTTAATGTAACCTATTGTGATTTTTCTAAAAAAGCAGCATGAATCACGTAGCATTAAAAAACGCGATAAATAACTTATCGATAGCGATGATCTATGTGCGCACTACAACTGCCTACTTGCACAATGAATTTGATCCTTTAGTTCCCAATCAAGAACTTATAGCGCAATTCAATATTGCCGCCCAATCTTATCGCATTAAAGAATTTCAAGATGGAGCAACTGACAATAACCGTAAAGTTTTAGTCTACCAAACTGAAGCACGTATGCGTTATTTAAAAACCCCAATACCAGAGCCTTTAGAAAGTGAGGAACAATTGAATAGTCTCACGGTTGCTGAAATAGTCACTGTCTTCACGTCCGAATATATTATTAATTGCTCTGAAGAATTAGCTCAAGATTCAATCACTGAATTTGGCCGAATAAATGTACTTCATCAGGTATGGCCTTATTGGAGAGAATATTGTCAATCAACCTGTATTCGCATGTCGCTCCCAGTGTCTATAATGCCTATGTATGTAATAAACAAAGAAATAGAAAAATCGAAGGCAGATATTCCAAGTTGTGTAGTGTAATTGATGTTTCTACGCTAAAATTCAGCGTATCGTAGATTGTAAATAAAACCAGCCTCAAAGACGCGGATTTTTACGTCGCCAAAATGTTGTTGCCGACAAAACCGACAAATCCACTGTGGTTTATAACCACAAAATCACCATCAAAGACATTCCCTTGGCAGCTTATGAATACGTGGTCAACGGCAAACCCGCGCTGGAATGGGTAAGGGAACGGCAAGACGTAAGCACCCACAAAGACAGTGGCATAACCAACGATGCCAACGGCTGGGCAATAGAAACCATGAAAAATGCGCGTTATCCGTTACTGTGTTTCAACAGACGATTACCGTCAGCTTGGAGACTATGGAAATTATTAATGTTTTGCTTAAATTAGCTGAATCCACCCATGACAAACTTCAAAATAGCGCAATTTATACGTCACTTAACACACATTATTTTGGCACTAAGCCTAGCTGGCTGCAGTCAAAGAATAGATGATACCGAAACACAGGGTAGCGATATTTCGGTAAACCAAGCGCCAGTAAAGAATAACACTATCGTTCTTAATACCACCCAAACTGAAGATGTACGATCTTACCAGCACGGCATAGATTTTGTGCCGTTAGCCGACGGAAACTATTACTTAACGTGGGCCAGCTCTGGCAATCCGCCTACAGGTGCACAGCCTAATGGCAGTTGGCCACACGATATTTATTATGCCAAAATTAACCCTAAAAATCCTGTAATCACACCTATTACACTGATTGCCAATCCGGAAGCACAAGAACCTGTTAGCACCGCTATTACTTCTGACGGTCATATCATGATCACAATGGAAGACGGTTGGCACACAGATAACCAAGTTGCTCAGCGATACGGTGTTTATAATAGCGATTTTAGTCCGGTATTAGCTTACCCACATATGGCTTTTGATGGCGGTCACTCCGGCCACGTCGCCGCTGTTGATAATCGCTTCGTTATGTTTTATTGCGATGACTGGGTAGAAGGCGGTGGTGTCGATAACCTAGGTTCTGGCAATGATGTTAAAGCTCATATTTACAGTGCTACCGGTGTATTGGAGAGTCGATTAAATATTGCAGTTGGCGATACAACACGCGACTGGTGGCCATTGGTTGCTGGATCAAAAACCCGTGCCGCGCTTGTCTGGCAGCGTTATGTTGATAACCAAACCTACAGCGACTTGATGGTATCTATTGTTGATGTTAAAAGCAAAAAAACCATTTTAAAGCCATTAAAAATTGAGTCAGCAATTAAGTATTATACCTATAGCGTCACCTATTTGCCGTCAATTGAGCGTTTTTTGATACTCGGTGCTTATCATACGGGAGGCGGATTCGCTTATTTATTAGATCAAGATGGTAATATCATGTCCAGCAACAAAGTATTACCCGCGATTATTCGCGAATCGCAATCGATTGCGTGGGAGCAACCTGATACTGTTAAGGTAATACAACCAACAGCACCCAGCGGGTTAATGGTACTGTCAATGACAGCATCGACAATTACTTTAAAAAATCCTATTGCAGATGATTATCAATGGCATTATTCGGGGACTGATGGTATTTTTATTGATGCTAATACCGTGTATATTGTCTCCACATCGCCTTCAGGATTAGTCGAAAAAACATTTCATATTTCTGACCTGTAGCGCATTATGCGATGACACAATTGCATTTTAGTTACCATAAAAATAAAATTTCTACATATTTCATGGCGCTGCAAATATTGTCATAAGACAGTAAGCGTGGCACAAAATCCTACCCTTTGACAACCACTTCAAGAAGTTAAATGCGCTAATACACTTAGAAAAGTGATTTTAACAAGGTTATTTTTTTCGATAGCAGTATTATTTTTAAACCCATTACCAACGCAATAGAGACAAGACAACTTCTGGCTACTGTTTCCAATATGGAAACAATGTATCTTCAATTGACACCATTGTCATTCAATAAAGAACAAACTATAGTTAAGCTGTATTCAACGAATACACTATACTCCTTAATTTAATTGACCAGCAAGGCTATAAACCATGAATGATTTTTATAAAGATGCAGTAATTGGCGTGATGTTCACTATCGGTGTGGTAGGTTTTATTTCCGGTGAATTTATTGTTTCTACCGTGTTGTTTGGCGCAGCGGCTATTTTCAGTAATGTCGAAATGAGCCGTAGATTAAACGCTACTGTAGGCAGCAACGGATGATGCTCATCTCATCCCCGCAAGTAACGCCCATTACACGTAATTAATGGGCGTTTTTTCATCTCTCGTCAACGCAAGCTTACAATTTAGCTAAAACCTCAGCCACCGTTGCGCCCATAGCAGCCGGGGTTGGGCAGATAATCACTCCCAAATCCCTCAGTCTTGCTACTTTTTCTGCCGCACCTTCACTCGCTGATGAAATAATGGCACCGGCATGCCCCATGCGACGACCTTCTGGCGCGGTTAAACCTGCAATGTAAGCAATAACCGGTTTCTTCATATTTTCGTTGGCAAATACACCGGCATCCACTTCTTGTGGACCACCAATTTCACCAATCATCACCACCACTTTGGTGTCTGGATCACGCTCGAATTTTTCTAAGATAACCCAATGAGCGCTACCGTTAATCGGATCACCGCCTATACCTACCGAGGTACTGACACCAATGCCCAACGCCTTCATTTGTGCGGCGGCTTCATAACCTAAAGTCCCAGAGCGCCCGACAATACCAACATTGCCCGGCATATAAATATGGCCAGGCATAATGCCAAGCATGGCACGTCCTGGACTGATAGTACCCGCACAGTTGGGGCCGGTCAGAATCATGCGCTGGTCCTCTGGGAAACGGCGCAGAAAATTTTTCACCGTCATCATATCTTGTGTCGGCACACCGTCAGTAATCGCTACACAGTATTTAATACCGGCTTCGGCGGCTTCCATAATGGAGTCTGCCGCAAACGCAGGTGGTACAAAAATAATACTGGCTTCCGCGCCCACTTGTTGCACGGCTTCTTTAACGGTGTTAAAAACCGGCAAGCCTAAATGCTTTTGGCCACCTTTGCCGGGAGTAATACCGCCCACGACATGAGAGCCGTAATTAATCATGTCCTGAGCGTGAAAAGTACCGATTTTGCCGGTAAAGCCCTGCACTATGATACGTGTTGTTTGATCAATTAAAATAGCCATTTAGTTCTCCTGCGCCGCTTCTTTAGCCACTTGTTCATTGCGTGCCTGTACCGCTTTTTCGGCAGCTTCTGCCAAGGTGTCAGCAGTAATAATCGGCAAACCGCTTTCGGCAATAATCCGGCGACCTTCTTCTACATTAGTACCCGACAAGCGCACGATGAGCGGGACTGTCATATCAATTTTTCTGACCGCCTGCACCACACCTTCAGCAATCCAGTCGCAGCGATTGATACCGGCGAAAATATTGACTAACATGGCTTTAACATTCTTATCTGCTAACACCAAACGGAAGGCTTTTTCGGTACGCTCTGCCGATGCACCGCCGCCCACATCCAGGAAATTAGCCGGTTCACCGCCCGCCAGTTTAATCATATCCATTGTGGCCATAGCCAAACCTGCGCCGTTAATCATACAGCCAATATCGCCATCCAGGCCGACATAGCTTAAACCCCGATCAGCCGCCGCCATTTCGCGCGGGTCTTCCTGGGTTTTGTCACGCAATTCAGAGATTTTTGTTTGACGGAACAAAGCATTGTCATCAAAGCTCATTTTGGCATCCAGTGCAATAAGCTCACCACCTGTGGTGATCACCAATGGATTGATTTCCAACATGCTGCAATCTAATTCACGCAGGGCACGGTAACAGCCCTTAATGGTTTTGACCGCATGGCTCATGACTTCAGAATCGATACCAAGAGCAAAAGCCATTTCCCGTGCCTGAAAGTCCAGCAAACCGACCGCAGGTTCTATATAAATCTTAATAATCGCTTCAGGATTATTCTCGGCCAGATCTTCAATTTCCATGCCGCCTTGTGCGGAACCGACCATAACCACACGTTCAGAGCTGCGATCTACCAATAAACAAAAATACAATTCTTTGGCAATATCGGTACCGGCTTCCACATATAAACGCCCACATACTTTACCGGCAGATCCTGTTTGGTGCGTCACCAAGCGTCTACCTAGCATGTGTTCGGCTGCATCGGACACTTCATCGTGGGTTGTGCAGATTTTAATACCACCCGCCTTGCCGCGTGCGCCGGAATGAATTTGGGCTTTAACTGCCCACACATGACCACCAATGTCTCTGGCGCGTTGTACAGCATCTTCAGGGCTATAGGCCAAGCCGCCTTCGGCGATTTTTACGCCATAACCGCTCAAAATTTCTTTCGCTTGATACTCGTGAATATCCACAGCTCTCTCTCGTTTAATGTCTGTTATTTGGTTTTTGCAGCAATGGCTTCTGCTGCTCTTACTACGTTACTGGCCATTTTTTCTGAGGCCGCATCAATCAAGCGACCATCCAGCGCCGCAGCGCCTTTGCCTTGTGCCGCCGCTTCCTGCAAAGCCACCAGGATACGTTTGGCTTTTTCAACTTCAGCCGCCGGCGGGGTAAACACTTCGTTAGCCAATTCAACCTGGCTAGGATGAATCGCCCATTTACCTTCACAGCCTAAAGCGGCTGCACGCTTTGCCGCCAGTTTAAAACCTTCTGGATCTTTAAAATCACCAAATGGCCCATCAATAGGCCGTAAACCGAAAGCACGGCACGCCACTGTCATCCGGCTGATCGCTGCATGCCATTGGTCGCCTGGGTAATCGGGATTTAAACCACCAATATTGGTAGTACGAGCACGGTTGCTGGCGGCATAATCAGCTACGCCAAAATGCAGGGCTTCCAAACGGCCACTAGCACCGTTGCGGGCGATGTCTTCAACATTGGCCATACCTAAAGCGGTTTCAATCAAGGCCTCGATGCCGATCTTGTTTTTTAAGCCTTGCTGCATTTCCAATTGATTGAGCATGGCTTCCACCATATACACATCCGCATACACACCGACTTTAGGGAGCAGGATAGTATCCAGCTTTGCGCCGCATTGTTCGACCAAGTCAACCACATCACGCACCATGTACTGGGTGTCCAGGCCATTGATACGCACGGAAATGGTCACGCCGTGGCCTTTCCAGTCCATGTCGTTAATGGCTTCAATAATGTTTTTTCGGGCGCGTAACTTGTCGTCGGGGGCTACCGCATCTTCCAAATCCAGGAAGATAAAGTCGGCACCACTTTTCATGGCTTTTTCAAACATATCAGGGTTTGATCCCGGAACGGCTAATTCACAGCGCTGTACGCGTTGCACAGACGTTGTGTATAAGGTGTGACTCATTATAAATTCCTAACAATAGTTTTGGGGTGTGGGGTTTAAGCGACTCACAGAATTAAACATACCGGATACCTTACGCAAGGCACATAAAAACAATAAGACCCAGTGAGGTTTTTTAAAGCCTTGTAGGCTTGTCCGACTTTAAAAAAATATCGTTCTTCTTAAAAATCGCCTTATCTTAAGATCAATCATCCATTTCAATTGAACTCAGACAGCAAATTAACCCACCATTTTACTTTTAGGAAAAACAAAGTCAATTTTTACCGTTTACAATGATTGCTGATTACTAGCAGATATGGCATGATTAGCCCATTTTTAACGTCGTTTTAACGTTAAACTCCGTTTTTCACTCACCTTGTATTTAACAAAAACCATCAACTAAGAGGCACACATGGCTGGTCGTAACCACCTATATATCCCAGGTCCTACTAACGTTCCTAATGAAGTTTTAAACGCAATGCACGTTACTATGGAAGATCACCGTTCACCGGCGTTTCCTAAGTTACTAAAACCGCTGTTAGAAGATCTGAAAAAAATCTTCAAGACTGAAACCGGACAATGTTTTATCTTTCCTGCAACCGGTACCGCAGGCTGGGAAGTGGCGCTAACCAATACCTTAAATCCTGGCGATAAAGTGTTAATTTACCGTTTTGGCCAGTTCAGCCATTTGTGGGCAGAAATGGGCAAACGCTTGGGTTTCGACGTTGAAATTCATCAAGTTGCCTGGGGCAAAGGCATTCCGTTAGACCATCTGGAAGCGCGTTTAAAAGAAGACGGCACACACACTATTAAAGCGGTATTAGCCACCCATAACGAAACCGCAACCGGTGTTACCAGCGATATTGCCGGTGTACGCAAGGCGATGAATGCAGCCAGTCACCCTGCTCTGTTATTTGTGGACGGTGTGAGTTCCATTGCCAGCCTGGATTTCCGCATGGATGAATGGGGCGTAGACGGCGCAATCAGTGGCTCACAAAAAGGCTTTATGATGCCAGCAGGCGGCGCATTTTTAGCCTTTAGCCAAAAAGCGCTGGCATTGGTTGATACCTGCACCTATCCACGGTGT
This sequence comes from Crenothrix polyspora, assembly GCF_900163755.1. GTDB lineage: Bacteria > Pseudomonadota > Gammaproteobacteria > Methylococcales > Methylomonadaceae > Crenothrix > Crenothrix polyspora. The sequence continues at coordinate 20,472 of NZ_FUKI01000098.1, forward strand.
TTTTTAGATCTGAAAGATCAGATGAATAATAACAAAGATGGCTACACGCCTTATACACCGGCATTGCCAATTTTATATGGTTTGCGTAAAGCACTGGATTTATTGCTGGAAGAAGGCATGGAAAATGTTTACGCCAGACATTTCCGTTTAGCCGAAGGCACACGTAAAGCGGTGGCTGCCTGGGGTTTAAAGTTATGCGCTCAACCAGGTTTTGAATCCAATACCGTGACTGCGGTTATGGTGCCAGAAGACAAAGATGCACGTACGGTTATTGCTACTGCGTTTAGCAAATACAATATGTCTTTGGGTGGCGGTTTGTCTGAGCTGTTAGGCAAAGCCTTCCGTATCGGCCATGTCGGCGATATGAATGATGTGTCCATGCTAGGCGCAATTGCTGGTGTAGAAATGGCCTTACTCGATAATGGTTTTGACATTAAACCCGGCAGTGGCGTGGCGGCGGCGATTGAATATTACCGCTCTACCGCGCAATAGTCTGCTTTAAAACCGAGACAGTAGGGATGCAAACTTTGTATCCCTGCTGTAAGCCCCTGCAGGAATCTGCCATGAATAAACCCAAACTTGTAATAACCCGAAAATGGCCAAAAAGCGTTGAAGATCAGCTCAGCGCGCTTTACGATGTTCAGCTGAATGCAACTGACATCCCCATGATGGACGCTGAACTCAAACACGCACTGCAAACCGCCGATGCTTTACTACCGACAGTAACAGATAAAATCACTGCCGACATCATTAACGTGCCCAACAAACGCGCCAAAATCATTGGCAACTTTGGCGTAGGTTATAACAATATTGATGTTGCCGCCGCTAAGGAACAAGGTTTAATTGTAACCAACACCCCGCATGTATTGACCGACTGTACGGCGGATATCGCCATGTTGTTACTACTGATGTCGGCACGACGCGCCGCCGAAGGCAGCCGCATGATACAAAATCAGCAATGGCCGGGTTGGTGTCCTACACAATTGGTTGGCCAGAAAGTCACCGGTAAAACCCTGGGGCTAATTGGTTTTGGTCGTATTGCCCAAGCAATGGCCAAGAAAGCGCATTTTGGTTTTGACATGACTATTTTGTTCTATGCACCTTCTGCACCGGCGCAAGACAGTATTGATAATTTGCAGGCCACACGCTGTAACACGATTGAAGAATTATTGGCAATATCCGATTTTGTATCTTTGCATTGCCCTGGCGGCGTTACCACACAACATCTTATCAACGAACAACGCCTTAAATTAATGCGCCCTACCGCACATCTTATTAATACAGCGCGTGGTGATGTGGTAGATAGCAAAGCATTAATCAAAGCATTAAAACACCACTGGATAGCCGGCGCAGGCCTGGATGTATTCGAAAATGAACCTCATATCGATCCCGCGTTCTTAAATCTTGATAATGTCACGCTGTTGCCGCATTTGGGCAGTGCAACTGAAGAAACCCGCGTTGCAATGGGTGAGCGAGTTTTGCAAAATATTAATGCGTTTTTTACAAATAAAGAACCTGGCGATAGAGTGGTTTAAACTTTACAGCACCAAATTATTGGGCAAGCCTGTGTCAAAATCGGGTATGTCATTCGATTTCAAGGTTTTGATCGACCTCATCCAAAACTTTATCATAAACTTCGCGCAACTTAAGGCTACAGCCTATACTTTCCAGCGTTACAGTAGCTTCAATATCCACGGCTTCCGTCAATATCCAGACATCGCCCTGCCGCACGTAACGCTCAACACTAAACTGATCTTGTGTCACCAACACATATTCACAAAGACTGGCAATCTTACGGTAATGCGCAAACTTACCACCTCGATCATACGCTTCGGTAGAGGGCGATAACACTTCAATCAACAGCGTTGGATTTAGTAAAGTATCAACATGAGCATCTTCAAATTCTGGCGTACCACAGACAATAGCAATATCCGGATAATGGTAACTACGCGCTTTAGCCGCTTTCACACGCATATCAGCTATGTAAGCTTCGCAAGGGCGATTTTTAAGCTGTAAACCAAGCTCTCGTGCAATATTGAAAGCAATCAAATTATGCGTGCGACTTGCTCCGGTCATAGCAAAAATTTCACCATCGTGGAATTCGCTTTTATACAGTGTATTGCGCTCCAGAGTTAAATATTCTTCAGCAGTGCAATGGATTTTCTTAAATACAGTAGACACGATTCACCTCAAAATTTAGTGTACCTTTAAATCGACAGCATCCTACAACACCGCTACCGGTAAGTAAAATAATTTTTAAATAACAATAAGATAAGGCGTATTTCTCACGATTGCAGACTAATTATAAAATCAAAATTTTCACAATAACTTTGATTGCCAGAAACTTTTGGTTGCCTGCAAAAATGAGTCATTCAACGTTAAAAATCGAATTTTCCAGTTTTTTTTCATATCGAGAAAATCAATATATTGAAGTAACCTAAAAAAATGAGTGAAGCATGAACTACCGATTTAAATAAATGGTCGCACTGAGTATTGTAATAGTGTCACAAAAAATTCATCGATCTTGCCTAGCTCTACCGAGCAACCCAAAAGCCACCTAAACAGCCCTTCCTATCAACCGGCTCGAATCAGTCACTATAATCCTAAAAAATACAGTAAAATGACCGACTTTTATCCTTAGCCAGGCGAACAAATCAAAGTCCTATGAAGCATTATAAAATTGCAGTATTGGCCGGTGACGGCATCGGCCCCGAAATTACCCGTGAAGCCCTTAAAGTTCTTAAACTCATCGAAGAACGTAACGATGTGTCGTTTGAATTAATGCCCGCAGCGTTTGGCGCGTGTGCGTATTTTGCAACCGGCGATGCCTTCCCTCAAGCCACCATCGACATTTGCGACCAAGCCGATGCTATTCTGAAAGGCCCCATTGGTTTAAGCCACGAAGAATCTAAAAAAATCCCCATCGACAAGCAACCCGAACGCGGTGCATTATTGCCTATGCGCCGCCGTTACAACACTTATGCCAATTTTAGGCCAGTCTCTTTACCTAAAGCCTTAGCGCATTTTTCACCGCTCAAAGCTGAAATTATTGGCGAAGGCATCGATTTAGTCATTGTGCGCGAATTGGTCGGCGGCTTGTATTTTGGCCAAAAAGAAAGCGGCATCAATGAACAAGGTCTACGTTATGTTAAAGAAACCTTGGAATACGACGAGTTACAAATCCGCCGCATTATGCACCAAGCCTTCAAATTGGCCAGCAAGCGCCGCAAGTTACTGCACAATATCCACAAAAGTAATGTATTAAAATCCAGCGTATTGTGGAATGAAGTCATGGAAGAAGTGGCAGTGGAATACCCCGATGTCACCGTCTACAACATGCTGGTCGATTCGGCGGCAACCGCATTGTGTTTAAATCCCACCCAGTTTGATGTCATGGTGATGGAAAACATGTTCGGTGATATTTTAAGCGACCAAGGCGGCGGTATTTTGGGCTCATTAGGCTTAATGCCATCGGCCTGCATCGGTGATGACAAAGCGTATTACGAACCCTCACACGGCTCAGCGCCAGATATTGCCGGCAAAAACATCGCCAATCCGTATTCCATGATCGGTTCAGTCGCCATGATGCTGGAAAACAGCTTTGATATGGCAGATGAAGCCAAAAATGTCTGGGCAGCCATGCAAGCGGTGTTTAGCGATGGCTATTCCACGGCTGATTTATCTAAGGCGGGTAGCGGTGTTACTATGATCAGCACCGAGCAATTTGGTGATAAAGTCGTTGAAAAACTTAAGGCTATGCCAAAAGTCAGCTAAGCCACTAACAGTCGATTCAATTATTTTTAAGGCTAAAGTACACGGCAGGCCTGTCAGGTTCTAAAAACCCTACAGGCCTAGTTTTATATAATTCCCATGACTCACTTAACATTAAAATCACTGTGAATTATCATTCATATTAGTATCAGCCATAATTTGTCGGTAGGATATAGCCAAAAGTTGACCGTTGCTACTTCAACATTAATCCTAATATTTGTTTATATTACCCACCCGCTATGGTACTGTTTGCCCGACATGGAATTTCATATAGCTTTTACAACCTCCTATCTCTATGCTTTTTTGATGGGCTTAGCCAGCAGCCTGCATTGCATAGGTATGTGTGGCTCTATCATCGGCACGCTAACTTTTAGCCTTAGCCCAGACATACGCAATAATAAAGCACGCTTATTGCCGTTTGTATTCAATTACAATGCTGGCCGCATTACCAGCTACACTATTGCGGGCGCTTTAGCAGGACTTGCAAGTTCGGTTATTACACTACCCATTCCAGGCTTTGATGGCCACCGAATTCTGCAATTAATCTCCGCATTAATTATGACTGGCGCGGGTCTGTACATTGCTGGTTGGATGCCTCGGTTTGCCTATATCGAAAAAATCGGCATGCGCTTTTGGAAGCTCATCGAGCCGTTTGGCCGCAAACTCATCCCTATTAAAACCCGCCGCCGCGCTTATCTATTTGGTTTGGTGTGGGGCTGGCTACCGTGTGGATTGATTTATTCAGCAGTAGCTTTGGCTGCAACCACAGGTAACCCTCAACAAAGCGCCCTCACCATGTTATTTTTTGGACTGGGCACTTTACCAGCGGTCATGGGCGTAGGTATAATGACCGGTATTCTAACAAGACTGTCTTCAATGCGACGTTTTAAACAAGCAATTGGCCTTTTTATGATTGCTCTCGCATTATTAGCAGCGCTGCCTTGGCTAAACCCTATGGCACTGATTTCGACACACGCCGGATTACATTAAGAGGTAGGCCATGAGTTCTTTCGATCGCATTATCAGCAAATCACCCATTTTGGACACGATTATTCGCAGTGCTAAAATTGCGGCGGCTACCGATGTGACTATCCTGTTAAAAGGCGAAACCGGTGCTGGGAAAGAAGTTATGGCAATCGCTATCCAGCAAGCCAGCCATCGTGCAGCTATGCCCTATTTAACCTTAAACTGTGCCGCCCTACCCGAAAGCCTGATTGAATCAACCCTGTTTGGCCATAAAAAAGGCTCGTTTACCGGCGCAACCAGCAGTAATGAAGGCATTTTTCAGGCTGCTAACGGTGGTACGTTATTTTTGGATGAAATTAATTCATTGCCCATCAGCATACAAGCCAAGTTATTGCGCGTTATTGAAACCGGCGAGTGTTTGGCAGTAGGTGATACCGAATCTTATACCGTTGATGTACGCATTATTGCCGCCAGCAATGGCGATCTGGACAAGCAAATTGCCGATGGCGAATTTAGGCAAGATTTGTACTTTAGGCTCAATGTTGTGCCGCTGGAATTACCCCCGCTGCGCCAACGCACCGAAGACATCGACTATTTGGTGGCGCACTTTTTAACGCTGTTTGAAAAGACCCACCACACGCCTGCACCTAAATTTAGCAAACTGGCGCTCAAAGCCTTGAAAGCCTATCCGTGGCCAGGTAATATTCGTGAGCTACGTAACTTGTGTGAGCGCTTGTCTATTTTATTGGCAGGCACTGTCATTGAGCCGGAAAATCTGCCGCTTGAATTCAGCACTTACAAAAGCAAACACGCCTCAACAAGCGACTATACTTTACCAGAATATGGTTTACAACTAGATGATTTAGAAGCGGATTTAATTCATCAGGCACTCAGCCGCACCAAAGGTAATCGCAGCAAATCGGCAAAATTACTGGGCTTATCACGCGATACGTTGCTATACCGTATGCAAAAACACGGTTTTGCTACGCACTGATAGGTAATGCCGAACTGTAAACTTATCTACAAACACCTTACCCACTGCACAGTAACATTATCGCTGATGCCGTTTGCTCGCAAAACCGATAACTGCGCAAGTTTACCCAAATCACTTTTATTGCTGCTTGGCTGCGCCAACTGTAACAACTCCTGTTCCTTAATATTGCCCCAAAATCCATCGCTGCACAAAATAAAGGTATCACCCGGTTTTTGTGCAGGATAAATATTAATTTCAACCGCACTGGGGCGTTCGGCATTAATACTGCGAGTTAACTTATTTTGTTCAGGATGCCGCGCTATTTCCTGGTCGGTAATCATACCGTTATTAAATAACTGCTGAGGAATGGAGTGATCACGGGTGCGCCACACAACTTGCTGTGCATTCATTCTATACACACGCGAATCGCCGCAATGCCCTGTTAACACAACATTATTATCCATATAAAGAATGGCGCAGGTTGTATAAGCCTGATAACTACTGATGTCGCTGGCAAATAAACGCCGCATTTCTACTACCGCAGCATCAATCCACTGAGTAAATGCGGATACGGGGCTTTTTTCTATACGCTTACCGTGAATATCTGCACACTTAACCAGACCTTGACAAAAAAACCGCGAGGCTTTTTCACCACCATAATGTCCACCCAAACCATCAGCAACCACGAACAACGAAAACCGAGCGTTAATGACATGCGCCATATAATCTTGATTGGTTTCTCGGTCACCCGCCGAAGTTAATTGATAAAACTGGATATCCATTTAATAACCAGTATCAACTTGTCAACAAACGCGCATTATTCATAACGTGCTTTAAATCGCTGATCGCTGCCGGTAACCCGCTAAACAACGCTTGAGCAATAATTGAATAGCCGATATTCAGCTCAACAATTTCGGGTAACGCGCAAATAGCGGCAACGTTATAACAATCTAAACCATGCCCCGCATTAACCTGTAAACCCGACGTGTGTGCATAACTTGCCGCTAATTTAATGCGACTTAATTCTTGCCGCTGTTGCAAGGGCGCTTTAGCCTTAGCATAAGCACCGGTATGTATCTCAATCACTGGCGCACCGGTTTTTAACGCCGCATCAATTTGCATTTCATCAGGATCAATAAACAACGACACCTCAATACCCGCCGCCGCAAGCTTTTCACACGCGGAGTGTACCCGCGAAAAATGCGCGACAACATCCAAACCACCTTCAGTGGTTAATTCTTGGCGTTTTTCAGGCACTAAACAACAAGCAAACGGTTTGAGTTTAACAGCAATAGCTACCATCTCTTCGGTAACAGCCATCTCCATATTCAACCGTGTATGAATCATGTCTTTTAGTAAAAACAAATCACGGTCTTGTATATGGCGACGATCTTCACGCAAATGCGCGGTAATACCATCTGCACCGGCTTGCTCAGCCACTAACGCCGCTTGTACAGGTTCAGGGTAACGTTCGCCCCGCGCTTGTCTTACGGTAGCGATATGGTCGATATTAACCCCTAACAAAACCATTTTTTTAGACATTATGTGTTCTTTTGATAATTTGATTCATCACTTGCCTGCTTTTTAACGGACGACCCTGTAAATACACATCAATAACTCTTCTCATCAGTAACTTTGCTTCGCTCAAAACCTTGGCATCGTACAATGTCTTAGCGTGCAACACTTGCAAGGTAACACCCGATAAGTAGCCTAACGCATCTTCATAAGGACCCTTTTCTATATTAAACGCATAGTTTTTTGCGGCATCAATAGGCAATCCAGTCATAAAATCATATTCTAACTGTAGGCCGTAACCAATTTTTTCAATTAAATTAATTTCAAAAAGCCGCAATGCCCACTCTATTTCTAAAGCTGTTGCCGAGGCCAATGTTGATAAACAACAGTTATAATCGTTGAATACATCAGGGTGTGGATCGTATTGATGCAATAAACACAGTATTAATTCACTGATATAAAAGCCACAATACAATGCAAGCCCATTCAATTCAAGTGCCGCATGCAAAACATCAACATGGGTGAGTATTTTAAGTTCGCCACAACCCACATACGAAACAGCTAAAGCTGTAAACGGTTGCAATAAAGCAGCGCTTTTAGATTTAGCTTTTCGCACGCCTTTTGCAAGCAAGGTGACCCGACCAAAATCCTGGGTGAACACATCAATGATTAAACTGGTTTCGCGGTACTGTCTTTGTTTTAAAATAAAACCAGCTTGCTCATAGACCGCATCACATATCATTAAAACCCAGACTTTGTAAGGCTCGTTCGTTATTTGACCAACCTTTTTTCACTTTAACCCACAGCTGTAAATACACTTTTTGGCCGATCAGTTTTTCAATATCCATACGCGCATCCGTACCAATATTTTTTAGCATTTCGCCTTGCTTACCAACGACAATATTTTTTTGCGTCATCCGTTCTACCCAAATAACCGCGTATATTTTGGTAAGGCCTGGCTTTTCTTGATACAGGCCAATTTCAACGGTGGACTCATAAGGCAGCTCATCACCTAAACGACGTGTCAGCTTTTCCCTGATAATCTCGGCGCACAAAAACCGTTCGGAACGGTCGGTGATTTGCTCAGCATCGTAAATCAAATCACCTTCGGGCAATAACTTAATAATCAAACTTTCCAGTTGCTCTAGGTTGTTGCCTTTTAATGCCGAAATAGGAATTAAATGCTCAAACGGATAACGGTGTTGCGCAGTGGCAATAAACGCCAAAATATCGTCTTTGTCTTTGATTTTATCAAACTTGTTAACCGCTAAAATGACCGGCAAACCAGCTTGCTCTAACTTCTTGAATATAATGTCATCGTATTCATGCCAAAATAATCCGTCAATCAACCAGACAATCACATCAACCCCTAACATGGTGGTATCAGCGGTTTTATTGAGATAATGGTTTAAGGCGCGTTTACCATCGCCGTGCATACCGGGCGTATCGACATAAATAATCTGCCCCGCGTCGGTGGTATTAATACCCGTAATACGATGGCGCGTCGTCTGCGGCTTACGCGAAGTGATGCTGATTTTTTGTTTCAGCAAATGATTCATCAAAGTCGATTTACCAACATTAGGACGACCTATTAAAGCGACAAAACCACAATTCATTGATTACTCTTAATTAATAACTGAAGCATCTGTTCAGCCGCCGATTGTTCGGCTTTTTTTCTGGAAATTCCAACGCCTACACAAAAATCGGGTAGTACGGAAACAGTACATTGAACTTTAAAGACTTGCTCATGAGCAAGACCGGACATGGTAATCAGGGTATACATCGGCAAGTCGAGTTTTTTGGCCTGCATCAACTCTTGCAATTGGGTTTTAGGGTCTTTTTGCCAGTTATCTAAAGATAAAGATTGCAAGCGCTCAACAAACAAATTTTCTATCCATCGCCGACTGGCTTCTATGCCCTGATCCACATACAAAGCACCCATAATAGCTTCCATTGCATCCGATAAAATAGAATCGCGCCGGAAGCCTCCACTTTTAAGCTCGCCCGCACCCAACAATAAATAATCGCCTAACTGCACACCTCTGGCCAAGTCTGCAAGCGAACTTTGATTAACTAAGCCAGCTCTTAAGCGGCTTAGCACGCCTTCGCTGGCGCTCGGAAAGGCTTCAAAGAGTTTTTGCGCGATCACAAAACCTAAAATGGAATCACCCAAAAACTCTAAGCGCTCATTATTGTACGAGCTGACACTGCGATGCGTTAAAGCCAGTGTGAAAAGTTGTGGATCATTGAATACCAAGCCTAATTTATGACACAATACCTGTGGCTTTTTATTCACTTCTGTCCGACCTCGATAACGTCATTAAATTCAGCGAGAATACTCAAGTTACCGACGAGTTTTTTAACCACTTCGTACTGGATAGCAACTTTCAAATAGCCGCCGTGTTTGGTAATTTTAATATCATCTTGCGTCACATCATACACATAATTTAAATTAAAGCGTTTTGCTAAGCTATCCCTGATTTCATATTCACTTTTACTCTCAACTGCTGCTGTTTTTTCCAATGCACTCAATGCATTAGCAACTTTATTGTGATCAAGATAAACCGGCACTATCTTAAGCAACACTAATACAAAAACCGCGATACCCCCCAACAGTAAAATAGTTGAAATCAAGGTTAATCCTCGCTGACGACTAGGCAATAATGTCATTCTTTCCTCCGAAAAAGTTATTTGACTGCCTAGAAGTGTAGCTTATTTTAAAACAGTGCCGATGCGACTGAAGTCAATACCTTTATTATCTAAATCCCAATTCATCCAGATAAAAAAGGCTTTGCCAACTAAATTGGCTTCTGGCACTACGCCCCAGTAACGGCCATCATTACTGTTATCACGGTTATCGCCCATCACAAAATAACTGCCTTTCGGTATCACATAATCACCTTCCGCAGATTCTGCGCCATGCCGTACTAAAATACCGTGTTCGACACCGTCTAAGTTTTCTGTAAAACGTTCGGAACCTGTCATTTCCACCCCCTGCCCTACGCCTTGATAAATACCTAATGACAATTGATCAGCTAATTTTCCATTAATAAACAACTGCTTATTATGGTACGACACTTTATCACCCGGCAAACCGATAATGCGTTTAATGTAATCAACCGTAGGGTCTTTAGGGAAACGAAACACCACGATGTCGCCGTGTTTGGGTTCATTGATTTCAATAATTTTTTTGTTGATGACTGGCAAGCGTATGCCGTAAGTAAACTTATTAACCAATAAAAAATCACCCACCAGTAAGGTAGGCATCATTGATCCCGACGGAATGCGAAACGGTTCAGCTATAAATGATCGTAAACATAAGACAATAAACACCACCGGAAAAAACGATCTGGCATACTCGACCAAGATGGGCTCTTTGTCTTCATCAAACGCTTCGTTTCTGGATTTAAGTATCAACAGATACACACCCCAGATAACACCGGTAACCAAAGTGGCGATAAACAGAAAAAACGAAAAATCATAGTCCATAACAGTAAGCCCAAAGTTTATAGGGGTGAACGCTGGTCGCAGCTATTCTTTATTAAGTTGTAACACGGCCAAAAATGCTTCCTGAGGAATTTCAATATTCCCAACTTGCTTCATGCGTTTTTTACCGGCTTTTTGTTTTTCCAGTAATTTTTTCTTACGGCTGATATCACCACCGTAACATTTGGCAATCACGTTTTTACGCATGGCTTTAACGGTAGAACGGGCAATAACCTTAGATCCTATTGCCGCCTGGATAGCCACTTCGTACATTTGCCGAGGAATCAAGTCTTTCATTTTCTCAACCAGATCGCGGCCACGATTATTGCTCAAATCCCTGTGTACGATAATTGACAAGGCATCGACTTTTTCAGCGTTAATTAATACATCCAACTTGATTAGATCGGCTTCCTGAAAACGCAAGAACTCATAATCAAAAGAGGCAAAGCCACGACTGACCGACTTTAAACGGTCAAAAAAATCTAACACCACTTCACTGAGTGGCATTTCGTAATGCAAAGCCACTTGCCTGCCTGCGTACTGCATGTCTTTTTGCACGCCGCGCTTTTCAATACACAAAGTAATGACACTGCCAACGTAAGCTTCCGGCACCATGATATTGGCGCGAATAATCGGCTCCCTGATTTCCTTAACAATGCCGCCATCCGGTAACTTGGCCGGATTGTCGACCATCAAAACTTGGCCAGTCTGAGTAATCACCTCGTAAATTACCGTCGGCGCGGTGGTGATCAGGTCAACATTGTATTCACGCTCTAAGCGCTCTTGCACAATTTCCATGTGCAACATGCCTAAAAAGCCACAGCGAAAACCAAACCCCAAAGCCTGCGAGGTTTCCGGCTCAAACTGCAAGGCGGCATCATTAAGGTTTAATTTATTTAACGCTTCACGCAAACCTTCATAATCGTCGGAACTAACCGGGTACAAACCGGCAAAAACCCGTGGTTGCACACGCTGAAAACCGGTCAATTGCTCCAGGGCTGGCTTATCTGTCCAGGTAATGGTATCGCCCACCGGCGCACCAAAAATATCTTTAATGCCAGCAACCACATAACCCACTTCGCCGGTATTTAAGAGGTCTTTTTCCAGACGCTTAGGCGTAAACACCCCAACCATATCCACGATAAAAGATTTACCGGTGGACATGATAGTGATTTTCTGTTTTTTGCGGATGCTGCCGTGCATAATGCGAACAAGTGACACCACTCCCAAGTAACTGTCGAACCAGGAATCGATAATCAACGCCTGTAACGGACCGTCAATATTGCCGGTAGGATGCGGCACTTTAAGCACCAGTTGCTCCAACACGTCTTTAACACCTAAACCGGTTTTGGCACTGATCATCAGTGCTTCATCGGCAGGTATGCCGATGATTTCTTCAATTTCTGTCAGCACGCGCTCAGGTTCTGCGGAGGGTAAATCAATCTTATTGAGCACCGGAACAACTTCCAGCCCCTGCTCTATCGCCGTGTAGCAATTGGCCACGCTTTGCGCCTCAACACCTTGCGCGGCATCAACCACCAGCAACGCACCTTCACAAGCGGCTAACGAGCGGGATACTTCGTAAGAAAAATCGACGTGCCCTGGCGTATCAATAAAGTTAAGCTGGTAAATTTCACCGTCCTGCGCCTTAAAATCCAAGGTGACACTTTGCGCTTTAATAGTAATGCCGCGCTCTTTTTCTATGTCCATCGAATCAAGGACTTGTGCTGACATTTCCCTGGCTGTTAAGCCGCCACATAATTGAATAAAACGATCTGCGAGTGTTGATTTACCATGATCAATATGCGCGATAATGGAGAAGTTTCTGATATGTTTTAAATCCACTGAGTCTTCGATGGGCTGTGTGTTACTAAGCACCAACCTAAATCATCAAGCAAATTCATCCTGCTTGGTATGTGGTTAGCGGTGTGTATTATTTTGAGGGCGATTATAACAGACATAGGTGGATCGAGATCCCACCATCAACGTTGAATCTGCAAAAGTGGATTAAAAATCACACTCCTTAACAGCGTGTGGACCACACGGCTAACAAAATTTTTACCAAAATAACGTAATATCATAATAACTGATGTTACGCACCGACTACGAACTATCAATAACTTACAGTTATTTTTTGCTTTGTAAGTCATTGATTCTTCGTTTGCCTACGTAACATCAGATAATAACTGATGTTACGCACCCATTTATAAAGATCAATAAGTTACGAATTTTTGAATTCGCTACAGCCCTTGATTCTTCTGACAGCCTGCGTAACATCAGATAATAACGAAAAACATTATCGGCGCTGGCCAGTGCTAGATTTTCTAATTTAGCTTGGGTTAATAACAGCCTATCGAAAGGATATTTATGATGCGCAAGTAATTCAAATAATGCAAAAACATGAGGGTTTTCAATAGGTAATATTTTTCAAACTATTGTTTTCGCACTGTTCTGCAATTAATGCACTGAGCGGCAATTCAAGGTCAAGCTTGCCAGTTGATGCTTGATCTGCATCTCCCAAATACTGACAATACTTAAGAATATATCATTATTTGTATCGTAATACGCTGTCAATACGTTTTGAGGAATTTTTTCGGGGCATGTTTCAGCCACAAAAAAGCATGCGTATCCAAGAGTATGTTCATGATTCATCCAGCCAAAAATCATCAGTTAATGCTTCGTCAAGATCATCATGGATAGTAATTTTGCCCTTGTATTCACCCACAGTTCGTTTTTTAATAGCGTTTTTTTGTTGTTTGCGCAAAAAAACGACAAAATCCGAAACTTGTTTTTGCAGTTCAGGGGGCAGGATTTCAATTTCTTGTAAAAGTCTTTGGCCGTGCATACAGCGTTTTCAACTTAGGACAGTTACAGCCACCGTTCGTGCTGAGCTTGTCGAAGCACGAACGGCACACTTCGACAAGCTCAGTGCGAACGGTTACGCTGTAACTATTGAACTGTGAAAACGCTGTAGTACATCAAATCATATAAAAACAGGATAATAAAAATCTTCAAATCATGAATGAAACGCTGTTGTGTACTACATCAAGTTAATATTTAAATCCTGTTGATTTACAATTTGGTGTAGTAGGTATTTTCCCCAGATTATTACTAGTACATCAAATCATATAAAAACAGGATAATAAAAATCTTCAAATCATGAATAAAACGCTGTTGTGTACTACATCAAGTTAATATTTAAATCCTGTTGATTTACAATTTGGTGTACTAGCAAAATAACTCACTGCCAATCATCAATCACCAAAAATATCGGTTAAAATAATTGCAAGGCCAGCATAATCGCATCTTCGCGGCCATTTTCGGCGGGGTAATAATCTTTTCGAACCCCGATTTCGTTAAACCCAAGGCTCTCATAAAGACCAATAGCGCCAACATTAGACGGCCTCACTTCCAGAAAAACCGTCTCAACCTTGCCACGCACTGATTCAATAATATGCTCCATCATCTTTCGGCCTATGCCCTGTTTTTGTTCGGCAGGGTCAACTGAAATATTCAGGATATGCGCTTCACCTACCGCCACAGATGCCAAGCAATACGCCAGCACATTGCCTTGCTCTTCGCAGACCCAACAGTTATAACCCACCCTGAAACAGTCGGTAAAAATATCTTCTTGCCAGGGGAAAGGATAGTTTTTGGTTTCAATCTCCATCACACGCGGCAAATCGGAATGCAGCATGGTGCGCATACGTAACAAATCGTTTCTGCTCACTGAATCAGGGAATAGTTGTGCATAAAATTCTCTATCGGCATCGTAAACTACAAAGTTTTTAATCTTGTCCAACAGCCCTCGCATAATTAACCTTTTATATCTTTTAGTGTGCGTACTGCCAATTGTAAATCCAGCCAAGCCTTTTGCTTTTCTGACGGAGCGCGTAACAAGTACGCAGGGTGATAGACTACAATAACTGGCGATTTATTAAAAGCATGAACTTTACCGCGCAGTTCGGAAATTGGCACATCTACCTTTAACAAGGTTTGAGCAGCCAATGCACCCAGTACCAAAATTATCTTGGGTTGCACCAAGGCGTATTGCCGCAATAAGTACTGATGGCAACTTTCAAGCTCATCAACATGGGGCTTACGGTCATTCGGTGGCCTACATTTTACGATATTGGTGATAAAAACAGCGTCACGACTTAAACCAATGGCACGCAGCATTTCTGTCAATAACTGCCCTGCACTGTCAACAAACGACAGGCCTTGCGCGTCTTCGTGCTGGCCTGGTGCGTCACCAATAATCATCCACTCAGCATTTTTGTTACCAGAGCCGAAAACCGTCTGCGTGCGCGTCTCACACAAAACACAGTGTTTACAGTCGGTAACTTCCGCTTGCAATGCGTCCCAGTTATCGTTTATTGCGGGTATAAATTGCTCAACAATAGCGGCGATTGGCGTGTCGATAAGCGACGTTTTGGGCAGCCATACATCAACACCCAGCGCCTGAAGATAATGTAAACGTATTGAGTTATCCAAAGCGGTTCATTGTCCTTGTCAGTATTTCAATAAGCATAATATCAGCCAAGCCTTATCAGCACTACCACTGAACGCATAATGCAAGTAACATGCTAGGCATTTTAAGATAACCCCGTCAATAACTCAAAGCGCCCTATTTATGGGCATAGTGTAAATCAATTTCCCCATTCTCAATATGCCTATCGCAACTGATACTACCAATACCAACACGCTGTACAAAAAAATCGCTTGGCGCTTAATGCCATTTTTGTTTTTTGGTTATGTGGCTGCCTATATCGACCGCATGAACGTCAGCTTTGCCAAGTTACAAATGGCCGGTGATTTAGGCTTTAGCGATACGGTTTATGGCATGGGAGCAGGCATTTTTTTTGTCGGTTACTTTTTCTTTGAAGTGCCTAGCAACATCATGTTGCATAAAATTGGCGCACGTATCTGGCTGACCCGCATTATGCTGATGTGGGGGGTTATTTCCAGCGCCATGATGTTTGCTGACAGCCCACTCAGTTTTTATGGCTTACGTTTATTACTGGGCATGGGTGAGGCGGGGTTTTTCCCTGGCATTATCTTGTATTTAACCTATTGGTTTCCCAATCGCTACCGCGCCAAATGTACCGCCGTATTTATTTTTGGCATTGCCTTTTCAGGTATTATCAGTGGGCCTATTTCCGGCTGGATCATGGAAAATCTGCAAAACGTCCATAACTTACGTGGCTGGCAATGGTTATTTTTACTGGAAGGTTTACTGGCAGTGCTGTTAGGCTGTATCGCACCGTTTATCTTGCAGGATAAGCCTGAAAATGCACCGTGGTTAACCGCCGATGAAAAACGTTTGGTACGCGAACATCTTACTGCCGAACAACAACTGGCGGTAACTCAACACGCCGCATTTAAAGAAATTTTGGCCAATGCCAATATCTGGCTGCTCAGTGGCATTTATTTTTTGTTGGTGGCGGGTTTGTACAGTATTTCGTTTTGGCTGCCACAAATCATCCATGACTTTGGCCAAACCAGTTTGGTTACTACCGGCTTGCTCAGCTCAATTCCGTATCTCTGCGCCAGTATCGGCATGGGGCTAATCGCCTATTATTCAGATAAGCACAACGAACGTTACCGCATCATGCTGGCGTGCATGCTGGTGGGTGCGCTGGGTTTATTTGCCAGCGCGTGGTTTCAATCGCCGATCAGCTTATCGTTACTCAGTCTTTCTATAGCCTGTACTGGCATCATGGCGTGTTTTACGCTATTTTGGACAATTCCCACCAAAATCCTCTCCAACACCAATATGACTGCTGCGGCCGGTATCGCTATGATTAATTCGCTGGGCGGTTTAGGCGGTTATATCGGGCCGTTTTTACTGGGCTGGATTAAAGACACCACGCATAATTTAAGTGCAGGGCTGTATGTGTTGTCAATAGGCTTATTAATGGCCATGGGATTGTTAATATTAGTGCAAAGACGGGTTGCCATTTGACAAACAGCGCTTTTAATCACCAGGCTCCTCTGCCTTAATCAGACAAATAATATTCAACGGTAGAGACTACGCGGATTTTTTTGATATGCGGATTGTTAGTGTCTCGTGGCTCAATGGTAAACTGGCCTTGCGAAGCTTGTTTGATTTTACCCAGTTTGCTGTTGGAATCACCAGCGAATTTTTGCGCCACTTCCCGCGCTTTAGTAGTGGCCTCCTGAATCATTTCTGGCTTTATCTGATTGAGTTGACTGTACAAATATTCTTCCGTTTGTCCTTGACTACTGCCGGTTAATGCAATACCTTTTTTACCTAATTCCGAAATGGCGCTCATGTGTGTACGCACCAGCGCCACGTTACTTGAATAGACCGTTACGGCCTGCAAAGCGGTATATCTAAAATCGGCATGCGTACCATCACTGTAAGCTTGTGCCGATTTATCGGTGATTGCAGGCGGTGAAACAGTAATTTCAGCTTCTTTGATACCGGCTTGCAATAGGTAGTCTTTAATAGTTTTGGCATTGCTTTCAAGGCTACCGTACAACTTTCCCAAGTCGTTATCGGCTACGGCGTATTGAATCGGCCAAATAACAATATCTGAAGGCATTTCGCGCTCAGATAAGCCTTTTACCGCAACGGTGCGTTCGTATTCTTTAAAGCGAATAGCGGCATCACCTAAAAAATAACCTAATGCTGCTAATCCTAAAAAAATAAACAATCCTAAAATAAATGCACTGGTATTTTGCTTTTCTTGCATTTTTTTCTCCAAAGGCGTTTCAATTAATTAAGATACACGACAATCATATGTTGCTTACGTAGCGTTCGCCCCATCTGTTATTGCACCACACGTTGGCTGATTTTATAGAATCGTAGGGTGGTTTCGCACCAGCAAACCACCCTACAGGCAGAGCGAAATGATGCGCTTCATTCAGTACATTCTGTCATACAAATGTCACAAAATTGTCATCACCGTTTAATATAAATTCATGATTATAGACCTCATCCAAAACACTTAAAGAGAGTATTATCATGAAACAAGGCAATATTTACCAAAATCCCACTTCCCTTAATGACAGCTTGTTTACGCATAGCAACTTATCTACGTCAACAACATTATGGCTTTACCGTTTAACGATGGCTCTTTTTTGCCTACTGGCACCTTGGGGGGTTGAACTGTTTGCCGACGAATTTTTTTTATTGTCCCATGACGGATGGCATCTCTACCCGCTATAGCGCGTAAGATAGTTGAATCGTAGGGTGATTTCGCGCCAGCAAACACCCTACAGGCAGAGCCATAGGATGTACTGGTGCTAAAAACAAGCAAAATCAACCCTTCAATTTCGCCATCAGCCTCTTGTTGACTTCAGCCGGATTAGCCTTGCCCTGCATTTCCCGCATCACCTGCCCGACAAAGAAACCGAATACCTTGTCTTTACCACTGCGATATTGCTCAACCTGATCCATATTAGCAGCCATAATGCCATCAATAATGCTTTCTATAGCGCCGCTATCACTGATCTGCCTTAAGCCTTTGGCATTGATGACATCATCAGCACTGACTGGATGTTGCCACATTTCCTCAAACACCTGCTTGGCGATTTTGCCGGAAATAGTCTCATCGCTGATACGTGCCAATAAACCCGCCAAACGTGGATAATTAACCGGCGAATCAGAAATTTCCAGACCCGCCTTATTCAGCGCCGCCGACAAATCACCGGTAATCCAGTTGGCACACAATTTGGCATCACAGCCGGATGCTGCAACCGTGGCTTCAAAATAATCCGCCAACGGGCGAGATGATGTCAATTGCGTGGCATTGTCTTCATCCAGGCCATACACCTCTTTAAAGCGCTGTTTTTTGGCCACCGGTAATTCAGGTAGCTGCGCTTTAATCTGCGCTTTAAATTCCTCGCTGATAATGACAGGCAGCAAATCAGGGTCGGGAAAATAGCGGTAATCATTGGCTTCTTCCTTGCTGCGCATCGAGCGGGTTTCATCTTTCACCGAGTCATACAAACGGGTTTCCTGCACTACTCTGCCACCGCTTTCGATCAGCTCGATTTGGCGCTCGACCTCATGGTTAATGGCTTTTTCGACAAACTTGAAGGAATTGATGTTTTTGATTTCGGCACGCGTACCAAACTCCGCCTGGCCTTTTGGGCGCACCGAGACATTGGCATCGCAACGGAACGAACCTTCCTGCATATTGCCGTCACAAATGCCTAAATAACGCACCAGCTCGTGCAGCTTGCGCATATACGCCACCGCTTCTTTGGCAGAACGCATATCCGGTTCGGAGACAATCTCCAGCAATGGCGTACCGGCACGGTTTAAATCAATACCGCTCAAGCCCTGAAAGTTCTCATGCAGCGACTTACCGGCATCTTCTTCCAAATGGGCACGGGTAATGCCGATACGCTTGGTTTCGCCATCCACGTCAATATCCAGATGCCCTATGCCAACAATGGGCAAATCCATCTGACTGATTTGGTAACCTTTCGGTAAATCAGGGTAAAAATAATTCTTCCGCGCAAACACGGAATAAGGTGCAATATGCGCCTCAATCGCCATGCCAAAGATAACCGCCATGCGCACGGCTTCCTGGTTTAATACCGGCAACACGCCCGGAAAACCCAAATCAACCGCACAGGCTTGGCTATTAGGTGCCGCACCATACGCAGTCGCTGCCCCAGAAAAAATCTTTGATTTTGTTGCCAGCTGGGTATGGATTTCCAGACCGATTACGACTTCCCAATTTTCCATAGCCATCCCCTACTCAAAGCCTTTAGGACTTTTTTGATGCCAATCGGTGATTTTTTGATACTGATGGGCGATATTTAATAAGCGCTGTTCGGCAAAATAATTGCCGATGATGTGCAGACCCACCGGCTTGTGTTGTGCAAAACCCGCCGGAACCGACATCGCCGGCAAACCGGCCAGGTTAATGGCAATGGTGTAAATATCGGAGAGATACATTTCAATCGGGTTATTGATTTTTTCACCGATACCAAATGCTACCGACGGCGCAACCGGCCCCATAATGACATCCACTTCTTGCAGGGCGCGTTTGAAATCTTCGGCAATTAAACGCCGTACTTTTTGGGCTTTTAGATAATAGGCATCATAGTAACCGGCGGATAACGCATAGGTTCCCATCAGGATACGGCGCTTAACTTCCTTACCAAATGCCTCACCGCGTGAGCGCACGTACAAATCGGTTAAATCGACAGGATCTTTGCAGCGATAGCCAAAGCGCACGCCGTCAAAGCGCGACAAATTGGCCGAGCATTCAGCGGATGCAATCACATAATAAGCAGGGATCGCCAAGTTTAAATTCGGTATGGAGATTTCCTTGATGATTGCGCCAAGCTTTTGATATTCCTTAATGGCCGCCTCAATCACCGCCGCCACATCGGGCGCTAACCCTTCCCCAAAAAATTCTTTTGGCAAGCCAATGCTTAAACCTTGTAAGCTGGTATTAAGCCCTGCCAGATAATCCGGCACAGCGCAGTCAACGCTAGTGGAATCTTTCGGATCAAATCCCGCCATAGCCTGTAACACGATGGCCGCATCTTCCGCACTGCGCGTCATCGGCCCACCTTGGTCCAAACTGGAGGCATAGGCAATCATGCCATAGCGCGATACGCGACCGTAAGTGGGTTTTAAACCGGTAATACCACAATGCGAAGCCGGTTGACGGATAGATCCACCGGTATCGGTACCGGTGGCACATACCGCCAAACCCGCTGCAACCGCCGCCGCCGAACCACCGGACGAGCCGCCGGGTACAGCGTTCAGATCCCAAGGATTTTTAACCGCACCGTAATAACTGTTTTCGTTGGAAGAGCCCATCGCAAACTCGTCCATATTGAGCTTACCTAGCATTACTGCGCCCGCAGTGTTAAATTTTTCTATCACCGTGGCGTTATAGGGTGCCAAAAAATTATCCAGCATTTTAGAACCACAACTGGTTTTAACACCTTGGGTACAAAAAATATCTTTTTGGGCAATAGGAATGCCGGTGAGTAAATTAGCTTCACCTGTCGCCAATTTTAAATCAGCCGCTTGAGCCGTTTGCAAGGCCAAGTCTTCGGTAACAGTGATATAAGCATTAAGCGTGTCATACTGCTTAATTCTATTTAGGAAAGTTTGCGTTAACTCAACGCTGGAAAAGTCACCGGCACGCAAACCCTGCGCCAGTTCAATAATGGTTTTAGTGTGCATGATAGTGTCCTTACTCAATAACCTTGGGCACTAAATAAAGTCCCGAATCTACTTGTGGCGCAATCGCCTGAAATTGTTTATGCTGATCCCGCTCGGTTACTTCATCTGTTCTTAAACGTTGACCCTGTTCCATAGGATGCGCCATAGGTTCTATGCCGTCAGTGTTCAGATCACTCATCTGCACCATTAAATTCAACATGCCAGATAAGTCATGGGTGTAAGCCTCAATATCCAGCTCATCTATCCCTAGCCGCGCCAAATGCGCAATTTTCTTTACATCACTCGCCGTTAACGACATTATTTTTTACCCAAAAAAATATTAAAATACTCTAAAAATCAACAAAATAATACTAAACACGCATTACTTCACTTAATCCAACCACTAATAATCAGCGTATTTTTTTGCTTACTGTCAATTTTTTTAGCTTTTCTAAAAAAATATGCACAGTTAAATCCATACACAAAAAAACATCATTTATTATTCAGCAACATAAAAAATAGGCATGGTTATTGCTAAAACAATATTTATTAACTTACTAAAATTAAATATCTAAGCTGTGCTATTTTTACTTTAAAAATAGCTAACGTATTAAGTGCAGAAAGTAACTGTAAAAGCTACTTGACAGACACTCTAGTTAAACAATTAGGGCATTATTTCAAGACAATGTTTTTTTACACATATTTCAATCGTATAATACTTTATATCTTGCTCAAATACCCGCTTGATTGATAAAGTACACTTATTTTTTATTATCGCCTGCTGAAGGATACAAGTAGAAATGTTCAAAAGAATTCGCGGCATGTTCTCTAATGACCTGTCCATAGATCTGGGAACTGCTAACACACTGATTTACATGCCAGGCCAAGGAATAGTACTTAATGAACCCTCGGTTGTTGCCATAAAAGAAGACAAAGTACGTGGCCACAAAACTATTGCTGCGGTAGGTGCAGAAGCCAAACAAATGCTAGGACGAACCCCTGGTAATATTACAGCCATACGCCCTTTAAAAGATGGTGTTATTGCTGACTTTGCCGTCACCGAACGCATGCTGCGTTATTTTATCGATAAAGTACATGAAAATAAATGGCTGCGTCCAAGTCCACGCATTTTAATTTGCGTACCGTGTGGCTCAACCCAAGTTGAACGCCGCGCCATTCGCGAATCGGCTGCAATGGCAGGTGCCCGCGAAGTGTATTTAATTGAAGAACCTATGTCGGCGGCTATCGGCGCAGGTCTTCCAGTAGATGAAGCCTCTGGCTCTATGGTATTAGATATCGGCGGCGGCACCTCGGAAGTCGCTATTATTTCTATTAATGGTATCGTGTACTCATCATCTGTTCGCATCGGTGGCGACCGTTTTGATGAAGCCATCATTAGCTATGTGCGTAGAAATTATGGCACCTTAATCGGTGAAGCTACCGCAGAACTGATAAAAATTGAAATCGGCGCTGCATACCCAGGCAGTGAAGTCAGAGAAATTGAAGTGCGAGGCCGCAACTTAGCCGAAGGCGTACCGCGCAGCTTTACACTAAACAGCAATGAAATTCTGGAAGCATTACAAGAGCCACTGTCTGGCATCGTTGGCGCAGTAAAGTTAGCCTTAGAACAAACTCCCCCAGAGCTAGGTTCTGATGTTGCTAATCGCGGCATCTATTTAACGGGCGGCGGCGCTTTGCTAAAAGATATTGATCGTTTAATATCCGAAGAAACCGGCTTACCCGTTTACATTGCAGATGACCCACTTACCTGTGTTGCTAGAGGCGGCGGCATGGTATTAGAAATGCTGGACAAAAAAGGCGTATCAACATTCTCTTTAGAATAACATTCCACATAAATAAATTATTTACTCTGGTAGCGACCGAAATAATTTAACTCGGTCGCATGGCTTTAATTAACCAAATACGAGATACCCGCCATAAAACTTATATTTGCTACCGGCCCATCCAGCACAGCCCGTCTACTTGTGGCTCTTATTGCTTCTATAGCATTACTGATAACTGAACACAAAAGTCCTCGCTTAGATCCCTTACGCTCAGGTTTGTCAGTTTTAATTGACCCATTAAAATATTTGGTTGATATGCCTGTCATGGTTTTTAAAAATACCCAGACAGCCATCAGTTCGCAAACAAGCTTAAAAGCAGAAAACAAAGTCTTGCGCGAAGAGCAATATATAAATAAATCCAAATTACTTAAATTTGATGCCTTAGAAAAAGAAAATATCCGTCTCCGCGCTTTATTAGAAAACTCATTTAAGCTGGGTGAACAAGTACTCATTGCGGAGCTGCTGTCCATTAAGATGGCACCGTATGAACATATTGTTGTGGTTAATAAAGGCACTCGCTTTGGTGTCCATGCCCAACAACCGGTACTTGATACCAACGGCATTGTCGGACAGGTTTTTAGGGCGCTGCCGTTTAGCTCGGAAATTATGCTTATTACCGATCTTAACCACGCTATCCCTGTACAAATCAACCGCAACGGCCTGTTAACCATTGCGGTAGGCAGCGGCCAACTTAACCGCTTAAACTTACCATTTTTGCCCAATAATGCCGATATTCGTCCTGGCGATTTACTCATTACATCGGGCTTGGGCGGTACTTTTCCGCCGGGTTATCCGGTGGGTGTTGTTGATGATTTTACGCCTGAATCAACCAAACCGTTCCCAGCTATTACCGCAACCCCTAAAGCCATGCTCGACAGGAACAGGGAATTAATGATTGTGTGGACGAAATCCACCCCAATTCCCTTAGGCGTAGCCCCAACAACCAGCGAAGCTGATACAAAAAATACCGTACTTAAGCCGCTAGATACCGCAATACCCACAACAACCAGTAAACCTGCCACACAGAAAAGCAACCATGATTGACCAATACAGTCTTGGCCGTATTTTATCAACCGTTGCTATTGCGATGATTTTAAGAATAGCACCTTGGCCAGACTTTATGGTTGCCCTCAATCCAGATTGGGTGTTACTGACACTGATTTACTGGACATTAGCCTTACCTGAACGTGTTGGTATATTCCACGCCTGGACGTTTGGCCTGTTAACCGATGTACTCACTGGCAGACTATTTGGACAACATGCCTTGGCGTATTCTTTAATCAGTTATGCCTGTATAAAATTTCATAAACGACTACGACCTTTTCCATTGTTGCAACAACAATTGTTTATATTTTTATTTCTGCTAGTCTCGCAATTATTACTTTTTTGGATAAAAAGCCTACACACACCAGGTCAGCTGCCAGCGATTTTTTGGTTACCGGTATTAACCGGCACCGTGTGTTGGCCACTGGTTTACAAAACACTGCGCTTTGTTCGTCTTCTGCATAACTCAAAGTAAATCAGGAGAATACAATGCCATCGCATAATTACTCCATCCGAGATAAATTTCTGGAAGAGCGGATATTTCTCAATCGTATCGTCGCGGCTTTTATTTTTATTGCTTTACTAACCACAGGCTTGGTTACAAGACTGGTGTACTTGCAAATTGTAGGACACGAACTTTACTCAACCAAAGCCAAAGAAAACAGCATTAAAATCACACCGCTGGTACCCACACGCGGCATGATTTACGATCGTAAAGGCCGAGTACTGGCAGAAAACACCCAAACCTTTACCTTAGAAATAACACCAGAAAAAACTGGCAAAGAGCCCGAAAATCTTGAAAAAACGCTACAGCGTCTGCAACAATTATTAACTATATCGCCTGATAAAATTGAATTATTCCATAAACTTAGAATACGACAAAAACGTTTTGCCCCCACACCGCTACTGACCAATATGTCTAACGACGAGATGGTAAAATTTGCCGTGGTCAGGCCGTATTTTCCCGGTGTAGACATCAAAACCCATCTGGTCAGAAACTATCCTTTCAAAGAATTAACCGCACATGTGGTGGGCTATGTAGGCCGTATCAACGAAAAAGACCTTAAATCTTTACCAACGACTGAATACAGCGGCTCCACGTACGTGGGTAAACTGGGCATAGAAAGCTCGTATGAAACGACATTACATGGCAAAACCGGTTATGCAGAAATGGAAACCAACGTACAGGCGCGGGCTCTTAAAACCTTAAATGAAGTCAATCCTGTCGCAGGGGCAAATCTTTATCTTACTTTAGATATAGATTTACAAAAAACCGCTTACGATGCCCTGGATAAATTCAATGGCGCGGTGGTAGCGATTGAGATTAAAACTGGCGGCGTATTAGTATTTGCCAGTAGACCCGGTTTTGACCCCAACCCTTTTGTATCCGGCATCAGCGGCCCCGAATACAAGGCCTTAACCTCGTCAGATGACCAGCCGTTATATAATCGCGCTCTACGCGGCTTGTATCCACCAGGCTCTACCGTTAAACCGTTTATTGCATTGGCAGGGCTTGAAAATGAAGCCATCGGCAAGCAAACCCGACTACACTGCCCAGGATTTTATCAATTACCTAATGATAAACACCGTTTCCGCGACTGGAAAAAATCCGGTCACGGCTCCGTGGATATGAGTGCTGCAATCACCCAATCCTGCGATGTCTACTTTTATCGTCTGGCCAATTTACTGGGTATAGAGCGTATGCATAATTTTATGCAAAAAATGGGCTTTGGCGAAAAAACCGGCATTGATCTCATGGGTGAAAAAGCAGGAGTTTATCCCTCTAAAGAATGGAAGATGACCGAAAAAAAACAACGTTGGTATCCTGGTGAAACCCTTATTACCGGCATAGGCCAAGGCTTTACACTGGTTACCCCCCTGCAATTGGCGCGTGCTACCGCCACTTTAGCCAACAAAGGCGATGTCGTCACACCTTTTTTAGTTGATAAAATTGTTGCCGCCACCGCCACCACTAAAGGCCCTGAAATCCACCAGGACAACCTACATTTAAATGCCAGCAATGTCAGCAGCATTTTTTCAGCCATGATTAACGTGGTACACGGTGCTGGCGGTACGGCAAAAAGCATAGGTCACGACATAAACTACCAAATTGCGGGTAAAACAGGTACTGCACAAGTGTTTAATATTAAACAAGGCGCAAAATATAATGAAAGAAGCATCGGTTTTAAATTGCATGATCATGCGTTATTTATTTCATTTGCCCCGGCAGATAACCCACAAATTGCTGTTGCCGTTATTGCCGAACACGGTGGTCACGGTGGCTCAGTCGCAGCACCTATCGCCGCCAAAGTTATCAAGCAATTTTTAGGAGGCACTGGTGAGAACCGAAACCCGCCATGAGCATTTTCAGCGACCTTCCGTTTTAGGCAATATTCTCAGGAGGTTACATGTTGATATTCCGCTGTTTATTGCCTTGGTACTCACCTCATTACTAAGCCTTTTCATCCTGTACAGCGCAGGCGGACAAGATATGGGGATGTTAACTCGCCAAGCCACACGTATGGTCATGGCATTTAGCCTGATGATACTGCTCGCGCATGTCAATCCTAATCAATTGAAACATTACTCGGCTGGCTTATTTGGCTTGGGCGTTTTTTTGCTGCTGGCCGTATTAATTATGGGGACGATAGGCAAGGGCGCACAGCGTTGGTTAGACTTAGGCTTTATGAAATTTCAGCCCTCGGAAATCATCAAAATTACCACACCGATGATGATCGCTTGGTATATGTCGCAACACCCTTTACCGCCAAGACCACAGCATTTGTGTATTGCTATCGTCCTTATCCTAATACCCACCTTGTTGATCGCTAAACAACCAGATTTAGGTACTGCCATATTAGTGGCCAGTGCCGGTGCGGGTGTGTTATTTTTTGCAGGATTATCGTGGTGGCTTATCGCAGGTCTAGCAGGTTTACTTGCAGGCTTAGCGCCGATCATCTGGCACTTTATGATTCCCTATCAAAAATCCCGTGTTATTACCTTGTTCAACCCCGAAGCTGATCCCTTGGGTAAAGGCTATCACATTATTCAATCGAAAATTGCTATTGGCTCCGGTGGGATTTACGGTAAAGGCTGGACCGGCAGTACCCAATCCGAGCTTAACTTTCTACCCGAAAGCCATACTGATTTTATTTTTGCGGTATTTGCCGAAGAATTTGGCTTATTTGGTTGTTTAGGCTTGCTGACCCTGTACTTATTTATTATTGGCCGCTGTCTTTATATTGCTGTACAAGCACAAGACGTTTACTGCCGCTTATTAGCCAGTAGCTTGGCATTTACTTTTTTTGTTTATGTTTTCGTTAATATTGGCATGGTGATTGGCATATTACCGGTGGTTGGCGTGCCACTGCCGTTAATCAGTTACGGCGGCACTTCGGCTGTTACCTTACAAGCTGGTTTTGGCATTTTAATGTCGATACACACGCACAGAAAACTATTACCCCGTTAATATGAAACTATCAAAACCCCTATTACGCAACGCTCTATGCTGTGCCTGTGTGGCATTGATCTCGTGTGCCCATTCGCCCAATCAAACCGATGCTAAAACTGCCTTCATTGAGCGCATGGTGACTGACCATCAGTATAATAGAGCGGAGTTAGATCATTTATTTCAATCTGTTGAAATTAAAGACGACATCATCAAAAAAATCTCATCACCCGCCGAAGCAATGCCTTGGTATAAATACCGCAAAATATTTATAACCGATACCCGTATTAACGCAGGCGTAAAATTTTGGCAAGACAACGCGGCCACCTTAGCAAAAGCCGAACAATATTATGGCGTACCAGCGCAAATCATTGTCGCCATTTTGGGCGTAGAAACCCTGTATGGACAAAAAACCGGCAATTACCGCGTCATTGATGCTTTATCGACCTTATCATTTGCCTATCCGCCACGCAGTCAATTTTTTACCGGTGAATTAGAAAAATTTTTAGAACTGTGCAAAAAACAGCAACTAAATCCACTCACCCCAACCGGATCTTATGCCGGGGCTATGGGGTTGCCACAATTTATGCCCAGCAGTTTTTTAAATTATGCAATTGATTTCAACCAAGATAACCATGCCGATATTTGGCATACGCCCGATGATGCCATCGCCAGTATTGGCAACTACTTGGCACAACACCACTGGCAAAAAAATCAGCTTATTGCCGTGCCAATAATAGCCAAAAACGATGATTATAAAGCCAAATTAAGCAAAGACCTTAAGCCGGAGTTAAGAATAGCTGCGTTAGAATCACTCAACTTAACTACATTGAAAGCACTACCTTTAGACACTGAAGTAAAGCTGCTTAGCTTTGAACAGCCACAGGGCAACGAGTTGTGGGCGGGTTTAAACAATTTTTATGTCATTACCCGATATAACCACAGCCCCTTATATGCCATGGCAGTTTTTCAGCTAAGTGAATCTATCTTAAATAAAAAGGGTTCTTTTCCATGACCAGATTAAAATTAGTTGTTTCGGGCGTTATGCTGTGTTTTCTGTCTGCCCACAGCCTAACCGCTCAAGCTTCTCGGCAAAATTATTACAGCACTACCCCCTCTTCTAACAGTTACAACACTATCGAATCAGACCTAGAGTCTGACAAAGATAGCTTCCTGCCCCGCTTTACCGGCTATATAAAAAAAGGGGTCGCCTCTTGGTACGGCCCTGGCTTCCACGGCAAAAAAACTGCTAATGGCGAAAAATTTAATATGTACGCCATGACCGCCGCGCATAAAACCCTGCCTTTATCATCTTACGCAGAAATCACTAATCTTGTTAATCACCGTAGCGTTATCGTCCGTATTAATGACCGTGGCCCGTTTCACGGCAATAGAATTCTAGATTTATCTTATGCTGCCGCTAAAAAACTTGGCATACAAAGCCAAGGCGCAGGATCTGTAGTTATTAAAGCCATCGGCAGTCCTCATAGAGCCGCTACAACACCAGCACACACCGAGCAAGTAGCCGCCGCAGCCTCTGAACAAAATATTTATGTAAAAGTGGGCAGTTTCCCTAGCCAAAAAACGGCAATGGCTATGCGACATACACTTACCCAACAAAATTTACCCACATCAAGTATCACTCAATCCAGTTATAAAAAATCCATATTTTATACTGTGCAAATCGGCCCTATAAAATCAGAACAACATGCCGATCAAATCGCCGACAAGCTATCAAGAATAGGCATAAAAAACACACAATTTATTGCTGAAGCCAAACAAATGTAAATCACATGCTACAATATAGAGAATGTTTTACTTGAACTTTCTCTATAATAATGATGCCTGCCAAAGGATTTACCCATTTTCACCTATTTTTAGCTTGCAGTCTTTTGAGCGCATCTTCCCAGATACTGGCGGAAGATGCCAAGATTGTACCTGTTCCGGCAGCGCCTGTTTCACTGACCGAACCTGGCAAATTTGAAACGCCTGCGCCACCCACTATTGCGGCTAGTAGCCATATCCTGTTAGATTTTCACACTGGCAAAATTTTGGCGGAAAACAACGCCGATGCTAAATTAGCGCCCGCCAGTCTAACCAAAATCATGACCACCTATGTGGTGTTCAAAGAAATTGAAAGTGGCCGCCTGCATTTGGATGATGTGGCGACTGTCAGTGAAAAAGCCTGGAAAACCAGCGGTTCTAAAATGTTCGTTCAGGTTAACGACCGCGTTAAAATTGAAGACCTGTTGCAAGGCGTTATTATTCAATCGGGTAACGATGCCAGTGTAACCCTCGCCGAACACGTTGCTGGTGATGAGAACACCTTTGCTGAAATGATGAACCAAAATGCCGCGCGATTAGGCATGGTAAACACGCATTTTAAAAATGCGGATGGTTTACCGGTTGAAGAACATTACACCACAGCGCGGGATCTGAGTATTTTAACCCGCGCACTGATTAAAGAATTTCCCCAGCATTACAAATGGTTTTCGCAAAAAGAATTTACCTACAATAAAATTACCCAGCAAAATCGTAACTTATTATTGTCACGCGATGGCACGGTGGATGGCGTTAAAACCGGGCATACCGAAGAAGCTGGCTATTGCCTGGTCGCTTCTGCGCTAAGAGAAGAAATGCGGCTTATCTCCATCGTTATGGGCACCAAAAGCCAGACCGCCAGAGCCGTCGAAAACCAGACTTTGTTGAATTACGGCTTCCGGTTTTTTGAATCACACCGTTTATATGAAGGCAACAAAGCCTTAAACGAAGCCAGAATTTGGAAAGGCCAGGAAAAAATATTACCACTGGGTTTAGCAGAAGATTTATACGTCACCGTACCACGCCGTCATTATCAAGACATGAAAGCCGTGGTTAATGTCGACAAAAAAATTCTCGCCCCTGTTAAAGTCGGTGATAAATTTGGCTCAGTTGACGTAACGTTAAAAGGCGAAATGCTGATTAAAAAAGACTTAATCGCACTGAAAGCAGTGGAAAAAGGCAGTATTTTTAGACGACTGATCGATAGCGCTCTGCAATTAATGGAAAAATCCGATGCAAAATAATACCGTGTATTTGAATGGCGACTATTTACCGCTGAACGAAGCCAAAATATCCGTACTGGATAGAGGTTTTTTATTTGGTGATGGTATTTATGAAGTCATTCCTGCTTACAACGGACACTTATTTCATTTCGAAGAGCATCTTATTAGGCTGGAAAACAGTTTGGCGGCAATACGCTTAGCCAATCCGCACAGCCGTGAGCAATGGTCGGCTATTTTAACGCCGCTATTAATCGGTACACAGGATCAGTACATTTACCTGCAAATTACCCGTGGTACTGCGCCCAAAAGAGATCATGGCTTTCCGGAAAATACCCCACCGACCGTGTTTGCCATGTGTTCGCCGATTGTGCCGATGGCAGAACGCGATAGCGGCGTTAAGGTGCTGACCATGACCGATAGCCGCTGGAAGCTGTGCAATACCAAGGCTATCACCTTGCTGGCCAATATTTTGCACCGGCAAGAAGCCATCGATCAACACTGTGCAGAAGCCTTGTTAATTAAAGACGACTATGTGACCGAAGGCGCTGCCAGCAATGTATTTGCGGTGATTGATGGCGTGTTAATAACACCGCCCAAAAGCGCTGACATATTACCCGGTATTACCCGTGATGTGATTTTGGAGCTTGCTCAAAAAAATGCTATTCCCTGTAAAGAACAGAGCTTCAGTTTAGCCGCACTACAAACCGCCAGCGAAATTTGGATTACCAGCTCTACCCGCGAGATTATTCCTGTGGTTGAGTGTGATGAACGCATGGTTGGTGACGGTAAACCTGGCGCGGTATGGCTTAAAATGAACCAGTTATTTCAAGCATATAAACAATCGTTAGCATGAGCGAAGAAGAAACACTCTTAGTCTTTCCGTGCGAATTTCCCATTAAAGCGATGGGAAAGGCCGATGTGGAGCTGGATTTGCTGGTGATTGACATTGTACGTCGCCATACCGATAGCTTAACCGAAGACCGCATCAGCACACGCCCCAGCAAAAATGGCACGTATGTGTCAATCACCGTCACTGTCACCGCTACTAGCAAGCCGCAATTGGATGCCATTTATCAGGATTTAAGTGGCCATCCGCATATTTTAATGGTGATATAGCGGTTATTGTTCATATCGCTTACGCACTATTCAACCAATGACTGCCATCCGCCACCTAGGCACACAAGACTACGAAGCCATCTGGCGCGACATGCAGCAATTCACAGTTAATCGCACGCCCGAAACCGAAGATGAACTGTGGCTAGTAGAACACCCATCTGTATACACGCTAGGCTTAAGCGGCAAACGCGAACACTTACTAAACACCGGCAACATCCCCGTTATCCACTGCGACCGTGGCGGCCAAGTGACTTACCACGGCCCTGGCCAAGTTGTTATGTATACTTTACTGGATTTAACCCGCTTAAAACTCAATATCCGCCAATTGGTTAGCCTATTAGAGCATGCCATGATTGATGTATTGGCCAGTTACGGCATAGACTCCAAAGCCAGAGCTGATGCACCCGGTGTGTATGTCGGCGCTAAAAAAATTGGCTCCATTGGTATACGTATTAAAAAAAACTGTAGCTATCATGGCTTAAGCCTGAATAATCACATGGATTTACGCCCGTTTGATCATATAAATCCGTGCGGTTATGCAGATCTAAAAGTCACACAACTGGCCGATCTCGGTATAATCATTGCAACTGACCAACTTGCAAACCGCGTTGCCAACGCCCTCACCACGGCATTACATTCATGACCTATCAAGCTCCTTCGCGTTCTACCCCGCAATCGCACCAGCGTAACAGCGAAAAACTGTCACGCATACCGATTAAAGTGGAACAGCCTGAAACCGTATTACGCAAACCGGATTGGATTCGCGTGAAAGTATCCGCCAGCAGCGAAATTACCCGCATTAAACAACTGCTACGCCAATACGAATTACACACCGTATGCGAAGAAGCTGCCTGCCCCAATCTGGCCGAATGTTTTAACCACGGTACGGCAACCTTTATGATTATGGGTGATTTATGTACTCGGCGCTGCCCGTTTTGCGATGTCGCGCACGGCAAACCGTTGCCCTTAGATGCCAACGAACCACAGCACCTGGCCGATGCGATCACCGCAATGGCATTAAAATACGTAGTGATTACCTCGGTAGACCGTGATGATTTACGCGATGGTGGTGCTGGCCATTTTGCCGAGTGTATTAATAAGCTTCGCCAGCAAAGCCCAGCCACCAAAATAGAAATTTTGGTGCCGGATTTTCGTGGCCGTGTTGAAAAAGCAGTGACTATTTTGGCGCAAGCGCCGTGTGACGTGTTTAACCATAATCTGGAAACCGTGCCCAGACTATACAAGCAAGTACGCCCTGGTTCTGATTATTTAGGTTCATTGGATTTACTGCGCCAGTACAACCACGCGTTGCCGCATATCCCGACCAAATCCGGCCTAATGTTAGGTGTGGGCGAAGAACCTGAAGAAGTTCACCAAGTGATGAAAGATTTGTTGGCACACGGGGCATCTATGCTCACTTTAGGCCAATATTTACAACCTAGTAAAGCCCATCTACCGGTTAAAGCCTACATAACCCCACAACAATTTGATGACTACGGCACAATGGCAACTTCGTTAGGCTTTAAACAAGTGGCCAGTGCGCCGATGGTAAGATCGTCTTATCATGCTGATCTTCAAGCGCAAGCCATCATTGCTTAGGAACGCGCACGAAATAACTTGAGCAAGTTCATGCTTCGACAGGCTCAGCACGAACGGTGGTGGCGTTTAAGTTGTTCAAGTTATTTCATGCACGCTCCTTAGCAGCTGTTATTTACACAGTGCATCCATAAAATTGCGCAGCATCAATGCTTTTGAGCTTTCATTGTAAGTACTGTTATCTTGATTACCGTTGTCTTCGTATAAAAATACTCTTTTTAACCTAACATCATCCAATTTTTGATAAGCAACATAGGTTGTTACTGGCATATCGGCTATTTGAAGCGCTGGTTTTTTTATAATACCTAAGGCCGCTTCAGTAATAGCGTCTTTTAAACTTTCAACACTTACGTGTACCGATGCTGCCTTACTGGATATTAAACCATTTAGCTGATTTGTTGTTGTCACTATACCTTTATCATCTAAAGTACATGTTGTATACAAAGAAAATTCTTGCATAACAAAGCCTGGGACTGTCGATTTTCGCATCAACGTTGTGGCGGATACGGATGTAGTCGCTGCTAATAAAATTAATGAAACAGCAGGAAAACAACGAAATTTCAACATAATAATCTCCAAAGTAATTAACTTATGTAACCAATACAACAACAAAATATACTATTTTTTGCAAATATCTTTGATTACTATTCACAAGACTAGCTTAAAATCACTTATTGTCCATCTTAAACCGATAGCTTTATTTTAGCCATCAGCTTAAATTAAGACAAAATATAGGCTGTAAATTAAACGTTTTTCTCAGCCTAATACTGTCAAGTTGTACATGCTCGGTTGCCAAACAACAGCTAGCCTAACCTTTTAGACTCACGCCATGCTAATAATGTAGTTTTCAAAACAGCGTTAATCAGCGATAATCCTCTGTTGGCTCAAACAAGCAATAAATCGGTGCGTTATACCTCTAAGACATTAATACCGATACGCAATGACACTCAACACACAGGTACTTACATCACTATGGCTCATGATGCTATTGATTCTCAGCAATTAACCAAAATTTTAATACGTCTGCAAGCCGGTGGCGCATTAACCTTGTTACTGATGTTGGTGGGCTTTGATTTATTTTTCCCCTCGCAATATGCGTTAAAAGCTGCTGTACACGGTGTCTCTACTATTTCGGCACTGGTGGTCGGTACGTTTATGACCCACCGTGCGTATTTTTTATTGCGTGGTGCAAAAACCAACTATCCATCACTCAGAAACTGGACGCTGGCATCGACTTTCCTCAATTTATTGGCCATTATCAGCGGTAACTGGATTTACATGCGCTATCGGGGACAAGATGGCCCCAGAGATTGGATATTACAATCCGTACCCGATTTTCATAATATATTGATGGAATTTAAAGAATTCGTATCTTTATTCCCCTTCCCTTTAATGGTTATCGCCAGCTTTATTGTGCTGTACTATAAAAACACGCTACACATTCGTCATGACATCAAACAATTTCTCGGTATTATTATTATGTCGGCTTGGTTTTTTATCATGCTGGGTTTTGTATCCGGATTAATTTTGGCAAAGCTGCGCTTTGTTTAAGGGCATAAAACATGAACACTGATAAACAAAGTTCAACCCCACTAGAAACCGATACGCCTACGTATTCAGGCCCTGTGATTGCCGCGACCTTGTCAGCTTTATTAGGTATGCTGACCTTGGTGGTAACCCACCACATCTCGCGCTTAACCAAAGGCTTGGACAAACTCATTCACTCTTATGGTTACTGGATGCCAGGCTCTACCGGCACAGGCCCTGATGGCAGCATTGGCAATTACAGCGGTAAAGAGACACTTGCCGTGTTTGTCTGGCTGGCCACCTGGCTGATTTTCCATTATTTATGGCGTAAACAGGATTTTTCTTTACGGGCTTTTGTAGCGTTTTTCTTAGGTGCATTAGCTTTCTTAATGCTCGGCCTGTTCCACCCATTAATCGATCCCGTTGTCTTATTTATCGCCGGACTATTTGGCTATGCGTAAACTGAAACCTATGACATTCACCTCTCATAAAATAACACTGTGCATTGTATTACTGTCCACACTCACATACCTACCCGCGCTGCATGCCGAAGGGGTATTATTAGCAGGACAGCCGCAAGACAATGCCGAACTGACGAAATTCGACGGCAAAATCAACTTATCGTTTAGCGGTAATGTCAGCGAACGCTGGCCTTCTTTGTTGGTTGTCGACAGCACTGGTACGCGCGTAGACAATAAAGATGTCGCCTTAGTGATTGGTCCACGCAGCAAATTAACCGCCAGCACCAAAACACTGGCCGCAGGCCCTTACGTTATCCGCTATCGCGTGGTTACCGAAGACGGTTTAATCGTCAGCGGCATTCGTCGCTTTACCATTAAAAACTAAAGCGCCAACCGGTGAAATTATGAATCAATTAACAAAAAACCTAATCAGCGCCGCTTTATTATTAACTAGCAGCACCGTGTTTGCCTCCATCCCTTTGGGCGGCGTGAGAAAATCCACCGATGGCAAATACGATTTGTACGGCTGTATGCAAAGCAACGATTATTACATCGCCAACTTTGCCGCGTTTCAAACCCCAGTTGGCAAAGCCATAGACCCTAAAAAAATGCCGCCACCGGAATGCGTCACCCTCCCCGCATTAGGGCAAACACAGATTGCCGTAGACTTGCTGGATAAAGACGTGCGCCACAAGGAAGTCAGCATGAAAATTAGCGGCGACAAAGGCGAAGTATTGCTAGAAACACCGCCCACTATGGCCAAACAAGGCGTTATTACCGGCACGGTAGATTTTAAAACCAAAGGTGCTTACACCGTAGTACTCACTATTACTGATAACGATTTGCACACGCCCACCGAAATCAGTGCGCTGCGCATTCCTATTACCGTGGCAATGGATATTGTAGAACCGGCTTCCAAATCAGCCATGCTGTCATTTTTTGGTTTTATGGCCGCCTTAGCCATTGCGCTGGCCGTGTTATTGCCACGCTTTCTTAAGCCGAAAGCCACGGCTTAATCTCAAGCCATTCTGGAATCCATCATGTCGAATTACTCTCCGTTGAAAAAATTGCTGCTGATTGCCGCTGTGCTGTGTGAAACTCAATTACTGACGGCGTGTGCTGAACACATTGCACAACCCGTCAAGGCCATCCCACCGCAAATCAGTGCTGCCCCTCAAAACACGGCTTACGCACCTGGTTTAGGTGAATTTATGGCACAAATCAGTACTCGGCATCATAAATTATGGTATGCCGGTAAAGCCAAAAACTGGCAATTAGCGGATTATGAACTGGAAGAAATCCACGAAGGTTTGGATGATCTGGCTAAATACCATCCTACCCATGATAAAGTTAAAGGCTCTATTCCTGACCTAATGGCGACTTATATGAAAGCGCCATTAGCACAAACAGAAACCGCTATTAAAGCCAAAAATGCCGCTGATTTTCGCACCGGTTACGACAATATAACAGCAGGCTGTAATAGTTGCCACCAAGCTAATGACTTTGGTTTTAATGTGATTCAACGGCCTGTTAGCAATCCGTTTGCTAACCAGTCGTTTAAAAATACGCCGTAAACGCAACGCACAAAGGCAAACTATGGGGCAGCGTTATAACGAATTATCCGACAAACACACGCACTTCATCGCGGCACAAAAAATATTTTTCGTGGCAACCGCCACTGCCGACAGTCGGGTCAACCTATCGCCTAAAGGTATGGATTCGTTTCGGATTCTGGGGAAAAATCGCGCGGTCTGGCTCAATGTAACCGGTAGTGGCAATGAGACCGCTGCCCATGTTCAAGTTAACCCACGCATGACCATCATGTTCTGCGCATTTGAGGGTGCGCCACTCATCCTGCGTCTTTATGGCACGGCTAAAGTCATCCACAAAAATAATGCCGAATGGGATGCACTTTACCCTTTGCTCGAACCCATAGCAGGCGCTCGACAAATTTTCGACCTCGCTATCGATTTGGTGCAAACCTCCTGTGGAATGGCCGTGCCGTACTTTTCTTACCAGCAAGATCGTGAATTACTAAAGGATTGGGCAGTCAAAAAAGGCGATGGCGGTTTGCAGCAGTATTGGGAAGAAAAGAATCAAAGCAGTCTGGATAATATACCCACCCACATCTTGGCCAAGAATACTTAATCTGTCCCAGGCCTTTAAAATTTCATAACAGCGCATGCTACCTTCATTACAACGAAAAACATGAATGCTCATTACGAGAATACAAAGAATGTCACGATTTTTTTGACAAAGACCAAATCACAAAAGAACTCAATTTAAAATACTACTAAGCGCGTCTGTTTTTGGATGTAATGAATAACCTTTTCTTTTAGTGTTCAGTGTGTATTCAGCAAAGCCTCTGTAGGCTATGTTCCTATATTCAATAATACTCAGTGAAGTAGATAATTATGGCTGTTTATCAAACACCCCACTACGAAAAACCCCTATTCAGCGACTTGCTGAATTCGTGGGCACTTCTAAAGCAATCTGTCGAAAACGAACATCGCACTAAAGATTGCTCACAACTGCTGCTTTACATTACTGCCGCAATGAGTTGGGAGTGTGTGCAAAACTTAAGACACATGAAAAATACATTTCTACTCGTTCAAAACATTGCCCAACAAATAGGTATCAGTGATGAGACAGCTGTATTTGTGGACGATGTCGAAGACATTTTATCTGAGGCATTGGATAGACTTAAAAAAACAAGATTACGCTAAAAATACGTCTTCCTTTACCCATTCAGAAGCAAATATTGACAAAGGATATGCAAATATCCTTGTATAAAAGCCATACTACGATCAAAATTGTAGCTGACTAAACTTAAGGATTTTTTTACTATGGCACGCACTCTTCTGGTTGTGGATAGACTTTCCGACTGGAGCCCCTATTACCCTAGCGATCACGTTATTACCTTTGAAACCTATCTTGCCACCGAACAAAACGAATCAGAACATCGCGTTCGTATCATAAATTTGTGCGGCAGTTATTCGTATTTATCCGATGGCTATTACTGCTCGTTACTGGCCGAAGCACGCGGCCATCACGTTATTCCCTCGGTTAAAGTCTTAAATGACTTAGAAAAACAGGCTTTATACCAATTACAGATTGAAGATTTATCGGCAGCGTTGGCCAAAGCCTTAAAAAGCTGTGATAAAACCAGCGATGTCACTGTGATCAGCTATTTTGGCACAACGCCGGATACCGCTTTTCAGGAGCTGGCGCGTTTATTGTTTGAACGCTTCTCCTGCCCTGTGCTGGAGATTACCTTAAGTTTTCGCCAGCAATGGGATATTACCAACCTAAAAGCTATCTCGCACCGTGATTTGAATGAAGCCCAAGAAACCTTATTTGCCACGGCTTTGGATCGGTTTAGCAAAAAAGTCTGGCACAAAGGCCGTGCCAAAAAATCCGCGCGTTACGATCTGGCTATACTGGTCAACCCAGGCGAAAAAATGCCACCCAGCAACCGTGCGGCACTGAAAAAATTCATTCATGCTGGCAGACAATTAGGCATAGAAGTGGAACTGATTTCACCACAACACTATGCCAGACTGCCCGAATTTGATGGCTTGTTCATCCGTGAAACCACCGGCATTGACCACCACACCTACCGTTTCGCCAAAAAAGCCGAAGCCGAAGGCTTAATTGTGGTGGATGATCCTACTTCCATGTTGCGCTGTACCAATAAAGTCTATCTAGCCGATTTGTTCCGCACCCACAAAGTACCGTCTCCCAAAACCTGGATTTTGCACCGGGGTAACGCCAGCCATTTAGACAAAGTAGAAGCCGAAGCCGGTTTTCCCGTGGTGATAAAAATCCCCGATGGCTCGTTTTCGCGCGGCATTGTTAAAGTCACTGACCGCAAAGATTTAGAGACAAAAGTCGCTGAATTATTTCAACAATCAGCCTTGCTGCTGGCGCAAGAGTTTTTGTATACCGATTTCGACTGGCGCATCGGGGTGTTTAATAATAAGGCCTTATACGCCTGCCGTTATTACATGGTGAAAAATCACTGGCAAATTTACCGCCATAACGAAACCCGCGTGGACAGCGGCAATTTTGATACGATGGCGACATTTGATGTGCCTAAACACGTATTGGAAGCCGCGTTAAAAGCCACACAAACCATAGGCGATGGTTTATACGGTGTCGATGTTAAAGAAAAAAATGGTAAAGGTTATGTCATTGAAGTCAATGACAACCCTAATATTGACAGCGGTATTGAAGATAAATATTTAGGCGATGAGTTGTATCATCTGGTGATGGCGGAGTTTTTACGGCGCATGGAGAATCGTAGTAAGGGGTTATAATTTTTCTAGTCCTTGCAAAACTGGGCTACCCACTTTATATCTAAAGCGGGACAATTTACAGGTTAGGCCGTTCGTGGGGAGCTTGTCGAACCATGATCGGCTTAACCGCCCACCCTTCGACAGGTTCAAAGCGAACGATTAAGCCTTGCACCATGCCCCGTTTTAAGTGGCAGCCGAAGATCGCACCATCTCTTTTTCATGGGTGGCAAAGGCAAAAATGGCTTAGGCTAATCGTACAGGTCGGGATTTTTAGGGGAATTTAATTTGGGTTTATCTATTAGAGAATAACCTAAAGTACCCAATAAACTCACGATGTTGAGTAGCATTATTGTAGAAATCCCCCAACCCAGTAAAAAAACCCCACTGATCCCCATTATACTAACCCCCATGGTGGTATTTATCTGATTGCTCATATGGCGATTCATTCCATTGGCCAGCTCAAATACTCGCGGGAGATGACTAATACCTTGGTCAAGCAATATAATCTGCGCAGTATCGGTGGCAACCCGTGAGGCACCTGATAAGGAAATAGAGACTTGTGCCTGCTTCATGGCAATAGTGTCATTTATTCCATCACCGATATAACACACAAAATTCCCTTCTTGTTGCAGTTGCTCAATCAAAGCAGATTTCTCATGGGGTAACGTTTCAGCAAAATAATCAATACCTAATTCATGCGCCAGTCTTTGTGTAGGTGCCTTTGCATCCCCAGAAATGATATATATTTTCTTGATTTGCTTGAGACTCTTCAGTTTTTTTATTATGGCGTGAGACTCTAACCTTACACTTGGAAGCAGCTCAATAACACCAACAGCCACATTATCTATTGATACCATCACGAGGCCATGGCCTTTATTTTTGAGATCGGCCTTTATTTCATTGACTCTATCAGGCATCAATATCTTCTCGGCCTCCATGAACCTAGGGCTTCCTACCGAAATATTTTTTCCATTAGTTTGTATTTTTACCCCATAGCCTAATTTATATTCGGTTTGATCCGGCACATCCAGTGAAAGCCCTCTTTTTTCCGCTTCGTCCAAAATTGCTTTTGCAAGTGGATGCGACTGCTTAAACTCCGCTATCGCAGCACACCTTAAAATCTCATTTTGAGAATATGTTGAAAGGGGGTGGATAGTACCAATAAGGGGCTGGTCTTCAGTAAGGGTTCCTGTTTTATCAAAAACCAGAGTATCAACCTGACTGAGCAATTCAAGAGATCGCCCATCTTTAATAAGAATGCCTTGATTTGCCGCATACTTAAGGTATTTAAGCAAACTAATGGGGGCAGTAAACAGAAGTCTTTTATTAGGATGAATAAATAGTACCGCCGTAGCAGCATTGCTGCCTAATAATGGCCAAGCAGCAGCAGCTGTAAGCACCGCTGGATAAACCATTTGTCGGGAGAATTTTTCCGCCCGTAGCGTTGTTAATGATTTATACTCAGTGGTGTTTTCAAGAATCTCTGATATTTTCATGGCACTGGTTTCTGTGCCTGCCTTTTCCACTTTAATGTGAATTTTTCCTGACAGAACAAATGTCATGGCAAATACATTTTCCCCTTCCCCCTTTTCTATGGGAAGGGATTCACCGGTAAATTTATGCTGATCTATACCTGCCATGCCATGCACTATATGACCATCAACAGGAATTACCTCGCCGGCATTCACAACCAAAATATCGCCACATCTTACTTTAGATAACGGCACAGAAACTTCAGAATTTTGTTCCAATAGCCATACATTTTCAGGGATTTGCTCAAAAGCACCTACCAAGTTTTGCTGGGATTCCTGAATAACTTTTGCAGTTAAAATGTCAGACATCCGAAAAAATAGACCCAGCATACTGGCAAGAAATATTTTTTTATGAAGAATTGAACTCAAAATCCCAACTGATAATATCGTTTCAATATCAATTTTTCCATTTCTTAATAATTTTGCAGCAGTGACCAACAAGCCTTTTATGGAATACAACAAAAAAGGAACAGCCAAGTAGGTAATAGGGGAGTGTAAAACTGTTCCTATACCAGATAGAGTTAAGGCTGCTGAGCGGCTAAACAATTCTTTTTTGGAAACGACGCTTATTTCATTAGTCAGAACACTTGTTTCATTAGTCAGAACGCTTATTAATTTTCTTTTTTCAAAAGGAATAATATTTTTCTTATCTCTGCCATTATTCTCAAGTTTTATTTTTTGTTTGGTTAAAATGCTTTTATTGTGTTCCTGGTCTTGCTTTTGCCAGTTTTTATATCCAACCCAAAACACACTACTTAATGTAGTTAATTCAAGAATCATGAATCTGAACCCCTTTTAATTGAATATTAATTTAGTTCATCCTGATACTTGCTGAATTTAAAAAAAAGATTTGGTTTGGCAGCTTGAATCCAGAAGTACCCGTTAACCTGATCCTTAACCACAAGCCAAAAAATACAATAAAATATATAATTTTATCATACCGATAATTTGTAAGTTTTTTGAGAGATAGATAATGAGCCGGATAGTAAATGTTTCGCACGCATTTACACGTACAAAACAGTTTCCCTGCAACGGGACTGTAGATACCGTGACAGCCTCAGATACTTGTCAACATGGAGCCATAAGATGTTCTTGCAATATTATGGCAAGGTGTTTGGCATCATCAGAAGTAAGGGCAAGACAAATAAAAGCCGCTAAACCATCTTGAAGGCGACCCGGATTAAATGGGATGACACCGGGTGTGATTAAAAGTGCGGGGAATCTCATGCAGCTGCTGCGATTGGCAAATTACGCCAAT